>JBOGKK010000023.1:0-2445 GCA_050745425.1 Terriglobales bacterium | reverse complement strand
GCTTCCCAGTCCCGAGATTAAAACTGAGACACCACCAGTTCGGCAACTTTGTTGACACCATCGAGAACAGCGTGCCCGCACAACTGGACGTTCACCTCATCGATGACTGGCGCCAGCATCGACGACTTCATCCAACACCACAACCGCGATCCCAAGCCCTTCGTATGGCACAAGACCGCAGACCAAATCCTCGATTCCGCCGCCCGCTTTTGCACACGGACTTTAGACTCAGGACACTAGGCCACGATCCAGCGACCGGGGCAAAATGGGACGAGCCATCTCTCACCCAGTGCAGACGCCTTCTCAACAAAATCAACAACTCACACGCGAAAACTTCCTATTTCCGAGCCTCGCACGCGCGCCTGCGCTAACAGCAGGTGCCCCCAGCGGCGGCTCAGCACCACGCGCGCTTCCAACCGGTGGTCGAGTACGCGGCCGAAAGGGCCAAGCCAGGGGAACAGACGCCAGGTGTGGGGCAACAGTTGGATGATGCCGCACAGTTCGATTAGTTCAAAGGCCGGGTCCAGATCGCGGCGCAGCTCTTCGGCTTCGTAGCAGTGATAGAACACGCCGCTGTCGTGCGTGCCTTCGCGCGGATCGCCCCGGCGCTGCCACGGCTCGTTCAGGTTGTAGACGGTGAGCAGGCAGCGGCCGCCAGGCCGCAGCAGCCGCGACAGACGGTGCAGCAGCCTGCGGCGGCCGTCGCGATCGGGTATGTGTTCCAGCACCTGCGTACACACGATCGCGTCGAAGGAACCTGCGGCCAGTGGCAACCTGGTGAGATCGGCCTGGCAGGGCTCAGGCGGGCTGCCACGCCGCGCCTGAGCGCGCAGATACTGCAATCGACTCAGCGCAAAGTCGAGCGAGACGACGCTCGCCTGCCGGCGCAACAGCGCACAACTGATGCGGCCAACGCCGCAGCCGGCGTCGAGTACCCTCATCCCCGCCCGCGGTTGCAGACGCGCCAGCACCGCTTCCAGTTCCACTTGCCATTGATAGCGCGCCCGCCGGTCGCCGCTCGCCGTCACCACGCGTTCGCGGTAGTCGCGTTCTCGGCGCTGCAGCTCGGCGGAAGTAACGGCGGACTCCATGGCCGGTTGGGATGCCGGCACGCTCTGGTGCGATAGGATAACGAGCATGGAATATCGCAAGCGGCAAACCGCGCTGCGCCAGCGCATGGCCCAAGGCGGTGTGGACGGCCTGCTGGTGACCCATTTGCCCAACGTCCGCTACTTGTGCGGCTTCAGCGGTTCCAACGCGCTCCTGCTGGTCAGCGCGGCGCGTGCCCTTCTTTTTACGGATGGACGCTACCGCGAGCAGGCCCGCCAACAAGTCGTCGCGGCTACCGTCGTCGTGCCCCCCCAGGGCGATCTGTGGAAAGCTGCCGCCGCCCGCGCCGCCCGGCTCGCGCGCATCGGCCTCGACAGCGACCACCTTAGCGTCGCGCAGCGCGCACGCTGGCTCGCACATTGGGCGGGCAAGGCGAACGGGTTGAAAGCGGCGGAGGGATGGATCGAGGCCTTGCGGGCCGTCAAGGAGCCGGAAGAAATCGAGGCCATTGCACGCGCTGTGCGGCTCGCCTCTTCCGCCCTTTTGCCTACCCTGAAGCGCTACCGCGAAGGCATGGCCGAAACCGAATTGGCCGGATGGCTCGAGTTCGCCTTGCGCCGCGCCGGCGGCGAGGGCCTCGCGTTCGATACGATTCTGGCCGGCGGCGCGCACGGGGCCCTTGTCCATGCCCAGCCCAGCCGCCAGCCTCTGCCGCCGCACGGCTTTGTGGTGATCGACTACGGCGTGATTCTCGCCGGCTATCACAGCGACATGACGCGCACCGTACACATCGGCAAGGCCGGAAGCAAGCAGCGCAGCGTCTACCAGGCCGTGCTCGATGCCCAACTCGCAGCGCTCGCTGCGGTGCGGCCCGGCGCCACCGGCGCTGCCGTCGATGCGGCCGCGCGCAGGAGCTTGCGCCAGGCCGGCTACGGCAACTATTTTCCCCATTCCACCGGGCATGGAGTAGGCTTGGAAATACACGAAGCGCCACGTCTGGCCGCGCGCGCCAGCGAGTGCTTGCAGGCCGGCCAGGTGATTACCATCGAGCCCGGTGTCTATATTCCCGGCTGGGGCGGGGTCCGGATCGAAGATGTTGTGCAGGTAACCGAGGGAGGCGCGAAAGTGCTGACCCCTTCCCCAAAAGAGCTTCTCATTCTTTAAAATAGAAGGCTCATGCCTCCCACACCCAAGAGAAACCAAGCCATGGACTTTGATGCCATTAATAAACTCATCGATACGTTGATCGAAAAACAGATCGACGAGTTCGAATTGGAAGAAGAAGGCCGTCGTATCCGCATTCGCCGTGGCGTACCCGCCGCTGCCGTCCTCGCCGCCCCGGCCGCGGCCGCCATCCCGGCCGCGGCACCGGGCCCCGCCGCCGCGCCCGAGGAG
>JBOGKK010000022.1:0-3297 GCA_050745425.1 Terriglobales bacterium | reverse complement strand
GATCAAGATCTGAAAGCCCAAGCTGCCATTGCAGCAGCGGAGACCTTCTACAGATGACTTCTTCCAAATACTTCGAATTTTCTGCCGACTTTTCGGAGGGTGGCGACGACACGGCTAAGATCTCGCTCCGTGTAGGAGAAAGAGTCATCTCAAGAATTGCGGATACCGAAAAGCAAACGGTTAGGGACTACTTCCGGGCCTCTTCCACTGGATTGGCGCTTTGGCTGGCAGACAATTGGTGGCGTTTACGCTGGGAAACGATCAGGGATTTCAGGGTCCCCTCGGTGGACTGGCGCTTGCGCCATGAGTTGAATTCGGCAAGCGGCGGCGCACTGTGGCCTCCTGTGATGATCTTCAGCGTCGGCGACCGCATTGCCTTCGCCCCGAGCGTCAGCAAGAATATCGTCGGTGGTCCCCAGTCCTATTTTGACTTCAAGATAGGCATGGTCGCCGCGCACGAATACGATCCAGAATTGGATCGTTTTTTTGAAGCTGTTCTTTGCAACTGCGCCATGACGGTGGACGGCAAAGCGCTTGAAATCCTGCTTAAGCAAATTGCTATCGAACGCCAGGATCCAGAGGTGGCCGCCTGGCGACGTTTAGAAGCTTGTCTAGGGTTCGATCCAGATGCCGCACCCGACGAGGTCGTTAATTCATTGGTCAAGCTGGACGACGTTGCTGGTGAGGACGGCGTCGAGGAAGCGGCACATGCACAGCCCGGAGCAAGTTCGGCGCAATTCTTGAACCTGGTGATAGAGGCTACGCGTGAGTCGGAAGTTGAGGTCGACTTGAGTTTGGCAGATGACCTCACGTGCGACGGGAGTTTGCCGAGCTATGCGAGTCCATGGCAAATGGCCGAAGCTGCTGCGAAAGAACTTAGGTCTATCATCGGTGTCCCAAGGGGCCTGCTGAGGCACAAAGCCATCGAAGATATTTTTAAGGCGCGGTGGGACGATTTGAAATCGGCCACCGCGACCGCGAGAACGCTGCCGTACGGCGCCCGGATTTGTAATGAAACGAAGTCTCGCGTTGCCCTACAGACTTACTGGTCATATGATCGCCGCTTCGAGTTGGCTCGACTGTTCGGGGATGCTGCATGGCAGAAGGGCTCCTGCTTTGGTATCACCAGTCGGGCGAAGACCGACCGCCAGAAGTTCCAGCGCGCTTTCGCACACGGTCTGCTGTGCCCTTTCGATGACCTCCAGCGAGTGCTTGACGTGAAAGATCCCACACCTGAAGCCATGCAGGCAGCTGCAAGGAGGTTCGGCGTGCACCCGTCGGTAGTCCGCAATCAGCTGGTCTATAAAGGGTATCTTCCGTTCGAGAATACCAATGAAGAGACCGAGGCCGCTTAGGGAAGGTCTGATCAAGTCGGAAGCTGCGGCCGCAAACCATTGATCGGACTCGTGATTGTCCTGGCTCTGGGGACTTGATCAGACCTTCCTTAGTCTGCTCACGCCGGATGCTTGAGGAGCCGCGATCTAACCAGCTATCGCCGCGTGATGCAGAATGTCGGCTTTTGGGCTTCGTAGGGCCAGCCGCGAATGCCTTACTTGGGTCGGTAGCTGCCGAAGCACCCGCTAGGCGCAGCGTCAGCTTTTCCGTGCTTTCCATTCGAAAGCTGCCGTTCCGCAAACGGCCAGCTTCGGCCGCTGCCAAACATCCAGTCGATCGGCAGCTATGGGTCAAAACGCGCCCTATGGCGCCTGCCGCCGAATGACCGAGATGGGGTCGGTAGGCGACATTCAAACTGATCCACTATCGCTCGCACAAACCTGTTGCCTCGCCCCGGGCGAATGTTCTATATATGTTCGCACCCCCATGACCCCCACCCCCCTCCTCGACCGCCTTACCAGCCTCATCGCCTGGCTGGCCGACCGCATCGCCGGCTTGCGCGATCAGGCGGGGTGCGATCAGGCGGGGGCCCATCGGGCGGGCCTGGAACCTGCGCACGCCGGTGCCTTGCTTGCCCGGCTGCGCCATCTCGCCGCCCGGTTCCGCGCCGTCGCCGGCACTCCGATCCCGCCCCCGCGGCCGGCCGCCAGACCTTCCCCCAAGCCGGCCGAACCAAGATTCGTCTCCACCCATAGCTTCCGCTTCATGCCGGCGGACCCGCCACCGGAACGCAGCGGACTGCCCCCTGGATCGCCCCCCGGACTGTCCCCTGGGCTGCCCCGTGCCTGGTGCTGGCTGCTGCGGCTGGTCCCGCAAGCCGCCGCCGGCCGTGCGCAGCTGGAAGAGCTGCTGCGCGACCCCGCGATGGTGGACATGCTGGCGGCCGATCCCCGGCTGGGGCCGCTGCTGCGCCCGCTCGGCTGGATGCTCGGGGTGGATCGCGCGCTTTTGCCCGCCTCGCGGCGGCGGCGCCGGCTGGTGATCGTGGTGCCCGGCGGGCGCGCGGAGGTCGCGGCGGCGGCGGCCGCCTACGCTGGCGCGCGGGCGAAGGCGGTTTCCGTGGCGGACATTATCGCGCTGTGGTGCCTGCCCGCCCGGGGTGGGCGGGACCGGCGGCCGGTCTGGCGCGGATGCGCGGGGCTGGTGCTGGCGGATGGGGCGCAAATTCCGGGCTGAGCGAGTGCGGCGGACGCGTGACCATATTGTTGCTGTATCGAACTTAACAACCTCCCCGGATCCGGATCGGTGTTCAGGTTGCCGCAAGGCCTCGCGTGGCCGGCCCCAATGGGGCGCCGTGGGGCGCCGGCCATGGGGTGATCCAAGCGTTCGCCCGATCACCCTGGGGTCAACGCCCAGCCGGGTCAACGCCCAGCCGCATCGATGCCCCGCTGGATCAATGCAGTGTAGGAAGCCCCGGCACGGACGTGGTCGATGGAACAGTCACCGGGGCTTGCGGCAGCGCCGGAAACCCCGACGCGGGAACAGTTGACGGGATAGCCGATGGAGCTTGCTGTAGCGTGGACAATCCCGACACCGGAGCGGTCGGCGAACCGACCGAGGGAGCATGCTGCAGCGCGGACAGCCCGGAGAGGGGACCGGTCGGGAAGGTCTGCGCCGATGCGTCCCCCGGGAGCGCAAAAGCAACAATCCACAAAGCGAAAAGGGCTGTCAGCGCCGTTCTGATCATCGCACACTCCCGCAGGCCGGGCATCAGGCTCCAGGCAGGCAGCCTTATGGCAAGGTTCAGTCTGCAAGGCAACGAACCGCCGGGGACGTGGTCGCGGGCGGCGGGCGTTCGTATCGGCGTTTCGCATGTTACGCGGCTCCCGGCCATACCGCGGCAGGGTCCTCCAACCGGTTGCGCGCGATCGGCCGGCAGAGATGCCGGCATTGGGCTGGTTC
>JBOGKK010000021.1:0-19395 GCA_050745425.1 Terriglobales bacterium | reverse complement strand
AATTCTCCGTGCTCGTGCATGAACTCGCGCACGAACTGCTACACGGCGGGGAACGACGGAAGGAACTGAGCCGCGAGGTCATGGAAACCGAAGCCGAGGCCGTAGCCTACGCGGTGGGGCTGTCTGTCGGTTTGGACATGAACACCGCTTCCGCCGACTACATCGGCCTCTGCGACGGCGACCGCGACACCCTCCGCGAATCGCTGGAATCCATCACCCGCGTTGCCTCCCAAATCATCGCGGCGCTGACCGAGACCAAGGCCAATTAAAGCCCGAATTCCAGCGGCTTGTTGCGGTCCTGCATCGCGGGACCGCAGCGGGCCGGGGAGGCATTCCATGATTCGCGCCAATGAATACATCCGTCCGATGCGCGGCGGTTCGCAAGCCCAGCTTCTATCCGACGACAGCGGCGGCCAATGGGTCGTCAAGTTTCTCAATAATCCTCAACATCCACGCGTGCTCGCCAACGAGTGGATTGCCTCCAGCCTTGCCCGCGCCATTGGCCTGACCGTGCCGGACTTCGAGATCATGGACGTTTCGGCGGACACGATCGAGGGGAATTCCGCGATGGGATTCCACTGTGGCAGCAGGAGAGAGGAGCGGCCGATGGCGCGCTCTGCTTGGCTGGCGATCCAGCGCCAGCCCGGAAGGAACTGCGCAAGCATGTCTCGGAAATCCGCAGGACGCCGCAGGTCGGGGACGGTATGGGGCACTATGTTGCGCGGGGAGAGTGGCGACTGCTTGGGAATGAGCAAGATACGCTCCCATCCCTTGAGTCAGCACAGCGGGAAATTGGTTTTTGGTTGCGGGGGTAGGATTTGAACCTACGACCTTTGGGTTATGAGCCCAACGAGCTACCGGACTGCTCCACCCCGCACTAGAAGGATACCATGGCCATCGGTTAGGCTGAAGCAATGGCAACTGCACTTGCGCCGATCCTGGGCATTCGCGATTACGGATTGCTTGCGGATGGACTGACGTGTGCGCTTATGGGTCGCGATGGCAGCGTGGGTTGGTTGTGCGCGCCGCGATTTGACAGCGGTTCGCTGGTGGGCACGCTGCTGGATCCCGATCGTGCTGGCCAGTGCCGGTGGGCGCCCGCGGGCCTGCCGCGCGGCAGCGGCGGCGAGCAGCACTATCGCGAGGGGACCAATGTTCTGGTTACCGAATTTGCCGGCCGCGCACGCATCACCGATTGGATGCCGGCGCGCCTGGATGGCGCCGAGGCGGCCGGGTTCGGCTCGGGAGCGCTGTGCCGTTATGCGGAAGCCGTGCGCGAAGAGGTCGAGCTGGAATTGTATTGCGAGCCGCGGCCCGAGTACGGCCAGGAGGGTGTGCGCTGGACGCAACAGAAGCCCACGCGCTATCAGGGCGGCGCATCGGTGCCGCTGTGGGCCGAGGCCTCGTTTCCGCTGACCAGTGATCAGGGTTCGTTGCGCGGCCGCGTCCGGCTGCAGCCGGGTGAAGGGGCCTGGTTTGTGCTGACGTGGGGCGAGGCGCCGGCCGAACTCACGGCCGAACGCGTGCGCAGCTCGCTGGATGCGACGACTCGCTATTGGGAAGCCTGGTCGGCGAAGGCGCAATACACCGGGCCTTACCGCAAGCAAGTCGTGCGCAGCGCGCTGGCGCTGAAAGCGTTGATTTATGCGCCGTCCGGCGCCATGGTGGCGGCAGCGACGGCCAGCCTTCCGGAAGCGATCGGCGGCCCACGCAACTGGGACTACCGTTATTGCTGGCCGCGTGACGCCACGTTTGCGCTCTATGGATTGTCCTTGCTCGGCTACCACGATGAAGCGGGGCGGTTTCTCGAGTTTCTGACCCGCATCTGCGATCAGAACCCTCCGCCGCTGCAGGTTTGCTACCGCGTGGACGGAGGCACCGAAGTGGATGAACGCGAGTTGACGCACTTGCGCGGATACCGCGGTTCGCAGCCCGTACGCATCGGCAACGCCGCCGCGGCGCAACACCAACTCGATATCTACGGCGAAGTCATGGACGCAGCCTATACCTATGCGAAATGGCGCAACGGCCTCGATGCCGCGCAATGGAAAGCCCTGGCGCGGCTGGTCGACTACGCTGCGGCGCACTGGCGCGATCCGGACGAGAGCATCTGGGAAGTTCGCGGCGGACCCCGCCAGTTCAC
This sequence comes from Terriglobales bacterium, assembly GCA_050745425.1. GTDB lineage: Bacteria > Acidobacteriota > Terriglobia > Terriglobales > SCQP01 > SCQP01. The sequence continues at coordinate 17,252 of JBOGKK010000021.1, read as the reverse complement.
CTACTCCAAAGTGCTGTGCTGGGTGGCGCTCGACCGCGGCATCAAAATGGCCGAGCGCTACAATCTTGCCTGCGCTCTCAATGCCTGGAAGCAGACGCGCGCGGCCATCCACGATGAGATTCTGCAGCGTGGCTACAACCACAAAATCCACGCCTACACGCAAACCCTCGACGGCGACGCACTCGATTCCAGCGTACTGTTGATGCCGTTGTTGCGGTTTTGCTCGCCCCACGAACCGCGCATGGAGGCAACCATCCGCCGCATCCAGCAGAAGCTGACGACGGACTCGCTGGTTGCGCGTTACGAAAACACCGATGCGGATGGCGTGGGCGGCCCCGAAGGCGCATTTTCGATCTGCACCTACTGGCTGACCGACTGCCTGACCCTGCTCGGGCGCAGCGATGAGTCGCGCGCTCTGTTTGAGCGCATGAGCGGCTATGCCAGCCCGGTGGGCTTGTTCTCCGAAGAGATCGAGCCGGCCGACGGCAAGCTGCTGGGCAACTATCCCCAGGCGTTTACCCACATGGCGCTGCTCAACAGCGCTCATAACCTGAATCTCTATCCCGGCGGCGTAGACTAGCGCATGGACTGGAGTATCGTGGGCGCCGGACGCGCCGGCAGCGCACTGCGGCAATGGCTGCTGGAGGCCGGAACGCCCGCCTCGGCCTTCATCCGCCATGGCCAGCTTGATGGCTGGTTGCAGAGCCTGCCGCGACAGAAGCCGGGTGGCATTCTACTCGCGGTTCCCGATGATGCTCTGCCGGCCCTGGCGCGCCGCATGGCAATCGCCCGCGCCGGCAAACGCTCGTGGCAGGGCTGGTGCGTGCTCCACACCAGCGGCACGCGGCCCGCCGCTGCGCTCGGGTGCCTCGCGCGCCGGGGCGCCAGTACGGCTGCAATGCACCCGATGATGACCATAACGCGCGTCGTGCCTTCGCCGCGGGGAGTCGTTTGCAGCATCGAAGGCGGCGCTGCGGCGTGCCGCGCCGCGCGTGCCCTCGTGCGCCGCTGGGGCGGCCATCCGCTCGCCCTCTCGCCTCAGGCCAAGGCCTCTTACCATCTCGCCGCTACCCTCGTCGGACCAGGAGCGGTGGTCAATTTTGCTGCCGCCGAAGCGATTTTGACTGCGGCTGGACTTTCCGGCCCGAGCCGCCGCCTCGCTCGCACCGGCCTGCTGCATCTGCTGCAGGCGACCGCCAGCAATCTTGCACAGGGCACAAGCGAGGCTTGGACCGGTCCCTGGGCTCGCGGGGACGAAGCCACGATCGCGCAGCAATACCGCAAAATGCCCACCAAGGCACTACGAGAGTTGTACCGAAGCCTCACTCAGGCCAGTCGAATTGTTTCTACTGGCAGCAAGGGAAAACGGTAATGGCCTGATCGACGGCGGATTTCTGTTGCATGAAGTGGTCAAGGACCGATACTATGCCCCGGCGTGGTCAGTGCGGCGACAACAATGCGAGCGACCGTCTCCAACCGGATTTCTCCCACCCGGATGCCGCGCACCTGCGTGTCCGTTGCGGCCTCCAGCATCGACGAGCTCATGAAGCTGGCCGAGCGCGCTGCCCGCGAGGCGAGCATGATCGAGTTGCGGCTCGACGCCATCAAGCAGCTCAAAGCCACGCCCCCGCAGGTTCGTGAGTTCCTGCGCTCATCGCCCCAGACGCTCGTCATCGCCACCTGCCGCAAGCAGGCCTACGGAGGGGGTTTCAAGGGGTCGAGTGACGCGCAGCTCAGCATCCTCAAGGCCGCCGCCGATGCCGGATGCGCTGCTGTGGATTTGGAACTGCAGAGTGCGGAGCGGTTGCCGGCGGCAGCGGTGCAGGGGTTGCGCCAGCAGACAAACCTGATCGTTTCCTATCACGATTTTTCTACGACGCCGGCGTTGGGGCCGCTTTGGAAGCGCCTGCAGGCCATCCCCGCCGACATATACAAACTCGCCACAACGGCCAAGATCTGGCGTCACAACTTCGACATGTTGCAGTTTGTCGATCGCCACAGCAGTGACCATCCGCTGGTCGGATTCTGCATGGGCGAAATAGGCTTGATCAGCCGCGTGCTCAGCCTGCGCTCCGGATCCATTTTTACGTTCGGCGCGCTGGATGCCGAGCGGGAGACGGCGCCGGGCCAGCCCGGCCTGCGCGATTTGCAGCAGCGTTATCGCGCCGAAGAACTCAACCGTGCCACCCTGATTTTCGGGATTCTCGGCTATCCACTGGAGCATTCCCTGTCGCCGCGCATGCACACGGCCGCCTATCGCCGGCTGGGGATGAATGCCATTTATCTGCCGTTGCTGGCCCGCAAGCCGGCTCATGTGCTGGAGTTGGCGGGCGAGGTGCCGTTGCAGGGCATCAGCGTCACGCATCCTTATAAGACCTCGATCCTCGATCAGCTCGAGCGCGTCGATCCGCTCGGCACAGCCGTCGGCGCGGTGAACACGGTTGTGCGCAGCCAGGGGAAGTTCTATGGCTATAACACTGACGTAGCCGGAATTCTGGAACCCCTCGGACGCGAAATCCGCCTGCGCGGCGCCAAAGTTCTGGTGTTGGGCGCCGGCGGCGCCGCGCGCGCTGCCGTGTTTGGTCTGCGCAGCCAGGGGGCGCAGGTCTCCATCTGCAATCGAACGGCCGCGCGCGCCCAGGCACTGGCCAAGTCTGCCAAAGCGAAAGTGGTGTCCCGCGCCGAGTTGAAAAAGCAGACTTGGCAGGCAATTGTGCACGCGACCCCGGTAGGGCAGTATCCTAACGAGAGGGAGTCTCTGCTGGCCAGCGAGGAAATTAACGCTCCCGTGGTTTTTGATTTGGTCTACAACCCTAAAGAAACGGAACTCGCGCGCCGGGCTCAGGCAGCCGGCGCCAAGGTAATCAGCGGTGTGGAGATGCTGGTCATTCAGGGTGCGCGCCAGTTCGAGTTGTGGACCGGAAAGCCGGCCCCGATCGAGACCATGCGGGCCGAAGTGCTGGCCGCACTGGCCGAGCCCGGCGCTCGCGATTAATCAATGGAAGCGGCACTCGTAATTATCGCCATCGTGCTGGTCATCCTGGCCACGCAGTTGCGCATGAAGCGCCACTATGGCCGGCTGCAAGGCGCGGCGTTGGCGCGCGACATTGGCATCGCCATCGCCGCGCTGGTCATCCTCATGGAAGGGTCGAGTTTCTGGATCGACTGGGACTGGTGGAACAGCGTCGGGCAGTTGCAGACGTTCTGGCAGTACCTGCGCATTCGCTGGCTGCCGCAGACCGCGGCTGCGGTTGTGGCGGCGGCAATCCTGGTGATCGTGTTTGCGCTGGCGCGGCGGCATTGCCGCTCGGATCTGGCGCGCACATCGCTGTTCGGCATTATCGGATATCCGATCGCGGCGCTGCTCGGCATTCTGGTTTCGGTCAATCTCGTCGATCCCTGGACGATTGCGCTGTTTCTCGGCGCGCACCCGACGGGCGCGTATATCGACCCCATCTTTCACAAAGACCTTGCGTTTTACCTGTTCCGGCTGCCGTTTTACGAGATGGCGTGGGATTGGATTGCGACGCTTGCGGTGCTGGGCGTACTGATTGCCGCCATCACCTCGATTGCCGGTTCCTCGGCCGAGCGCATGCAGGAAATGCGCGCGCGCGTGATGGCGCAAATGGAGGGGCGCGGTTTTGCCGGCAGCTCGTCGAGCGAAGCGCGGCGCACGCCGCCGCTGGCGATCGGCAGTCTGGTACGCGCCGGTGCGGTCGTATTGCTGATCATCTTTGCCGTCTCCCAGTTCTTTGCGCGCTACTCGCTGCTGTATGCGCAGCACGGTTTTCTCACCGGTGCTGACTTTGTGGACGTGAACTGGGGCATTCCGCTGCTGTGGCTGCAAATCGCCGGCGCGTTGGCCCTGGTGGTGCTCATCCTGGTGGTGCGCCGTCAAAAACCCGGGCTGGGCGAACGGCATTTCGGCCAGAAACGACCGAGCGCCTGGGATGAAGCCATTGCCCCCTGGGTGCCCCGCAACACGCCACGCTGGCTGCCGGCCACGGTGATTCTGGTTTTCCTTGGGCTCGCCATTCTGCCTTCGATTCTGCAGGCTGCGGTGATGCGCTTTGATGTCGCCCCGAACGAGCTGGCGCTGGAAACTCCCTACATTGCCGATCACATCAAGGCGACGCGCATGGCCTACAACCTTGCGCAGACCTCGCATGAGGAGGTGTTCCGGCCCAATGGCGATGTGCAGCTCGATCTGACGAAGTATCCGGATACGGCCGACAACATCCGGCTCTGGGATGAAGCCCCGTTTCAAGCCGACGCCAACCAACTGCAGGCATTGCGGCCGTACTACGATTTTCCGCAGGTGGACGTGGACCGCTACAACATTGACGGTCACGTGCGCCAGGTGCTGATTGCCGCCCGCGCACTCGATACCAGCCGCCTGCCCGATTCCGCGCAAACCTGGGTGAACATGCGCTTGCAATACACGCATGGCTATGGAGCGGTCGCAGCCATGGTGAACACCTCCACGCCGGAGGGCGAGCCGGTGATGATCCTGAAGGACGCTCCACCGACCGGCCCTTATAAGGATTTTCAAATTACGCGCGGCGGTCTTTACTTCGCACAGGATACGACGCTACCCGTCTACGTCGATACCAAGCAGGATGAGTTCGACTATCCCAAAGGCGACGATAACGCGTATACAACCTACAGCGGTACGGCCGGCGTGCTGCTGTCGAACCCGCTGCTGCGGCTGGCCGCGTCGATTCAGCAAAACGATCCCAACGTCATCCTGACGCACTACTTCACGCCCCGGACACGGCTGCTGCTGCACCGCCAGATCATGGACCGGGTCGAGACGCTGGCGCCGTTTTTGACTTACGACTCCGATCCCTATCTGGTGATTGACAGCCACGGACACCTGTTCTGGATGATCGACGCGTACACGACCTCGGCTTTGCATCCCTATGCGGAGTCGATGACGGTGGGCGATCAGAATCTGAACTACATCCGCAACAGCGTCAAAGTCACCGTGGATGCTTACAACGGCACGGTACGCATGTACGTGTTCAACCCCAACGACCCCATCATCACGGCCTACCGGAACGTGTTTCCGCATCTGTTCCTGCCGCGTTCGGCGATGCCGAAGGATCTGTTGGCGCATATCCGGTACCCGGAGGCGATGTTCGAGACCCAGGCGCAGATTTATCGGCTCTACCACATGCGCGATCCGCAGGTGTTCTACAACAAGGAAGATCAGTGGGACATCGCCAAGCAGGTGGTCTCGCAGGAGACGAGCCAGCCCACCAAGCCGTACTACGTAATGCTGCGGCTGCCGGGCGACAGCCATGCGGAATTCGTGCTGCTGGTTCCGTTCACCAGCCATGGCCGTGACAACCTGATCGCGTGGGTGGCGGCGCGCTGCGATCCTGCTCACTACGGGCAATTGATTTTTTACCGGCTGCCGAAGGAGCAACTGATTTACGGTCCGCTGCAAATCCAGAGCCGTGTGGATCAGAACCGTGATATCAGCAAGGATCTGAGCTTGTGGAATCAGGAAGGCAGCCGCGTGATCCGGGCGACGACGCTGGTGCTGCCGGTGGGTGGGACGTTCATCTACGTGGAGCCGATTTATATTGAGGCGCCGCAGGCGCAATTGCCCGAATTGAAGAAGATGGTGCTGGCGGTGGGCAATCGCATTGTCTATAGCGATGATCTGCCGACGGCCATTGCCACCCTGGCGCAATCACCAAGCGCCAGCGATACGGCAGCGGATCAGTCGGGCGCGGTCGCCGCTGCGGCATCATTGGGCGCACCAGCCACCGGTCCGCCTGCGCCAGCGCCGGCGCTGTCGCGGGCAGTGCTGCAGGCGGTGCAGGCGCACCTGAGCCGGTATCAACAGCTCACGGCGCAGGGCAAGTTTGCCCAGGCCGGCTCCGAGCTGCAGGCGGCGAAGCAGGCGCTCAAAAAAGCATTGGGCGGGCAGGGGAAGCCTCACTAGCGGAAGCCGGGGCAATGCACCCCGGCCCATCCGAGGCGGCGCGGTTCACCAGCGGACGCACGGGGTAAAGCGCCAGATCGGGCGGTGTGTCGAGCAGGGGCAGAAGATCTTCGGCGCGGCCACGAGCGGGATCGAGCCAGGCGGCGTAATTCGCGGGCGTGGGGATGGCCGGCATGCGGTCGTGCAATGTGGCGAGGGCAGGCGTGGGGGCGCGCGTGATGATGGTGCAGGTTTCCCCTTCCCAGAGTCCGGCGAAGGCGAACAGGCCATCGTCGGGCCGGTGCACGAACCAGGGTTGCTTGCTGTTGCCGAGCGCTTTCCATTCGTAAAAGCCATCGGCGGGAATCAGGCAGCGGCGCGCGCGCAGAGCCTCACGGAAGGCGGGTTTCGCGGCCAGTGTTTCCGCGCGCGCGTTGAAGAGCACGGGCAGCGGTTTGCGGTCCTTGGCCCAGTGTGGAACGAGTCCCCAGCGTTGCAGGATAATTTCTCTGCGCCCACTGTCCGGATTCCGGCGGACGACCGGGATGGCCTGCGTGGGCGCAATGTTGAAACGCGGTGGGGGCAGGGCCGACGCCAGCGCCGCATCCAGCTCGAAATGCTGTGCCAGCGCGTTGCCATCGGACCGTAACGTGAATCTCCCGCACATGATGACTCCCAGTCTAGACTAGCGGAAGTCGCGCGCGGGAACGGCAGGCAGCGAGGCCTGCAGCGGGGCGAGCGCTTCCGCCAATACGTGGATGACCCCGTGCTGGCGCTGCAGGCGGCCGTGAATTTGCAGATGCGGCGCGCTCATGCAGTCGAGCCGATAGCGCTCGTACACTTGCGGCCAGACGATGATGTTGCTGATGCCGGTTTCGTCTTCCAGCGATAAAAACACAACCCCTTTGGCATTTTCCGGACGCTGGCGCGCAATCACCGCGCCGGCAATGGCCACTGTCTGCTGATGACGCAAACGAGGGAGCTCGGCTGCGGTCACATAGCCTTGCTGGCGCAGGCGCTCGCGCTCGAAGGCCAGCGGATGCGGCCCCAGCGTCAGCACGCTGGCGGCAAAATCGGCCCGCATGTGTGTGCGCGCGTCCATTTCCGGCAAGGGGCTGGCGGCATCGGGTTCCATGCCGGGCTCCGGCAGCCGCGCGAAGAGCGAGCCGGGTGCGCGCTGCGCCGCCTCGATTTGCCACAGCGCGCTGCGCCGCGTCGCGCCAAAGCACTTGCAGGCGCCCAACTCGGCCAGTGTGCGCGCCTCGTCCGCGTTGAGCGCCACGCGGCGGCATAGATCCTCGAACGAGGCGAACCGCCGCCGCTGCCGCTCGGCGGCGATCGCGCGCCCTGCGCTTTCGCGCAATCCGGAAACGTAGCGCAACCCCAGGCGCACCGCCCGTCCGGCACGGCCGCGGGCATAGGCTCCCGTGGTGCAGTCCCAGTCCGAAGCGGCAACCGACACCGGCAGTACCACGACTGCGTGGCGCTCGGCGTCGCGCACCAGTGTGCCGGGATGGTAAAAACCCATGGGCTGATGGTTGAGCAGCGCGGCCAGAAACTCCTCGGGAAAATGCAGCTTGAGGTAGGCGCTGGCATAGACCAGCAGGGCAAAGCTGGCGGCGTGCGATTCCGGAAACCCGTACAAGGCAAACGAGGTGATGGAGCGGATGATGGCGTCGGCCGCGGCGGCATCCAGGCCACGTACGGCCATGCCGGCGCGCAGTTGGCGCTCGATTTCGGCCATGCGCTGCTGGCTGCGCTTGAACCCCATGGCGCGGCGCAGCTCTTCGGCCTGTCCGCCGGTAAACCCCGCGACGGTCATGGCCATTTTCAAAAGTTGTTCCTGAAACAGCGGGACCCCGAGCGTACGCCGCAGGATCGGCTCCAGCAGCGGATGCGGCACCTGCACCGGCTCTTCACCCGCGCGGCGGCGCAGGTAGGGGTTGACCAGATCGCCGGTAATCGGTCCGGGGCGGATGATCGCCACCTCAATCACCAGATCGTAAAAGCGGCGCGGCTGCATGCGCGGCAGCGTCGCCATCTGCGCGCGCGATTCCACCTGAAAAACACCGACCGTATCGGCCGCGCGCAAACGCCCGTACACGCCCGGATCTTCCGGTGGCAGCCAATCCAGGTCGGCTTGCGCCGGGCTGCCGGCCGCGCGTGGCAGGCGGTCGCGCACGCCGGCGAGGGTGTCCTGCAGCACCGCCATCATGCCCAGACCGAGCAGATCCACTTTGATCAGGCCGAGAGCGGCGCAATCTTCCTTATCCCACTGGATGACGACGCGTTTGGGCATCGCGGCCGGCTGCAGCGGCACGATTTCGCTCAGCGGGCCTGCACATAACACCATGCCGCCGGAGTGCTGGCCGAGATGGCGCGGCAAATCCTGCATCGCCTGGCAGAGATAGAGGAAGCGCAAAAGACGCGGGTGCCCGGGGTCAAAACCCGCCTGGCGCAGCCCGGCAGCAACCGGCCCGGCCATGGCGGCGGCATCCGGCGGAAAGCGGGGCATGCGCCCGCGCTGCCGCAGGGTTTCCTGCCAGCTCGGCAGAGCCAGCATAGGCCCGGCGGCGCTCAGTACCTGCGCCAGAACGGCGTGCTCGGCCGCAGGAAAATCGAGCACCTTGGCGACGTCGCGCGCGGCCGAGCGCGGGCGGTAGGTGATGACGTTGGCGGTCATTGCTGCTGCGCCTCCGGTGCCGGCCGCGCCGTGCCCATAACGCCCGTACACGTACTGAATTACCTGCTCGCGCAGCTCGCCGGAAGGCAAGTCGAGGTCAATGTCGGGCCATTCGCCGCGTTCTTCCGATAAAAAGCGCTCGAACAGCAACTGCATGCCGATGGGGTCGACCGCCGTGATGCCGAGGCTGTAGCAGACGGCGCTGTTGGCCGCCGATCCGCGTCCTTGCGCCAGGATACCGTGCGCGCGGCAATAGTCCATGATGCCGTCGAGGATCAGAAAATAGCCGGCCAGATTGAGCTTGCCGATGATGGCCAACTCGTGTTCGAGTTGCAGGCGCACCTCGGCGCGCAGGCTGCCGTAGCGCCGCCGCGCCCCCGCCCAGGTGCGCTCGCGCAGCCAGGTTTGCGGCGTGTGGCCTTCCGGCACCGGAGGCTGCGGGAATTGATAGCCCAGATCATCGAGGGTGAAGTTGCAGCGGGCGGCGATTTCGCTGGTGTGGGCGATGGCTTCGGGTACGTCGCGGAAGCGGCGCTCCATGGCGGCCGGAGCGGTGAGAAAGCGCTGGGCATTGGGCGCGAGATGCCGCCCGGCCTCATCGAGGCGCGTGTGCAGGCGCAGACAAGTGAATACATCGAGCACGGCGCGCGTGGCTGGCGTCGCGTAGCGCACGCCGTTGCTGGCCACCAGCGGCAGATGCAGCGTGCGCGCCAGCGCCAGGGCGGCCTGGTTGCGCTCTTCCTGCTCGCGCAGATAATGGCGCTGCAACTCGATGTACAAATTCCCCGGACCGAGCGCCGCCGCCAGTTGCTCCAGCCGCTGCCGCCCGGTTTGCAGGCCCGCGGCCGCACCGCCCTGACGCAAGGCGTGCGCCAGCGGGCCTTCCTCATCGCCGCTGAGCGCGATCACTCCCTGCAGTTCCGGCAGCTCGCTGTAGCGCAGGCGGCCTTCACCGGGTGGCGCAGCGCCGGCTTGGGGCTCATGGGCCCCCGAGCCGGCGCGAGCATAAGCGGGACGCGCGGCACCGCCGCGCTGGGGCCCGCGCCCGTCAATGCCGCGCAGGTGCATGCGGGTGAGAAGAACGCACAGGCTGCGGTAGCCGCTGCGGCTGGCCGCCAGCACCGGCAGCCGGGAGCCGTCTTCGAGGGTGATTTCGGCGCCAAACAGCGGGCGCACGCCGGCGCGCCGGCAGGCGAGATGGAAGCGCGGCGCGCCGTAAACACCATCGGCGTCGAGCAGGCCCAGCACCGGCATGCCGAGCGCCGCGGCGCGTTCGGCCATTTCTTCGGGCAGGGAAGCGCCGCGTAAAAAGCTGAAGGCGCTGGCGCTATGCAATTCGAGAAACACCGCGCCTCCTCAGTCGTACTCGCCCAGCAGAAACCAGCGCCGCAGCCGGCGTTCGTACAAGAGACGGCAGCGCTCGCCCGATGCCAACGCAACATCCCATTCGTCACGGCTCCAGGCCGTGTCGGTCCACCAGGCGCCGGAGCTGCGCCATGGTCCCCACGCACGCTGCACCTTGCGCGGCGCTGCCTGTGGCACATGGCACACCGCTCCGGCCGGAGAGAAGGCATCCTCGGTTACCGGCAGCCGCGGCATTTCCATGCGTATGGCAGGTGGTGGCCGCCGCGCGCGCAGAGCGGGGCGTCCTCCACGGGTCACGGTTTCGGGCGCAGCGCCCGGCTCGCCCGGCTGATACGGCACCATGGCGAACAGGTCGCGCCGGTGCAGATCGCGCAGGCGCGGCGAACCGCAGCGCTGGCCCTCCGCGTCCTCCAGCAGCACGCGCAGGCGCCCGAGCAGGCGTTCGCGGTTTTCTTCCTCCACCGCCGCATCGCCGAATAAACCCGATTGCATCCGCCGCGGCCGCAGCAGGCGGAACTGGAGCGTGGCGGCGGCAATAGGCGCCGGGGGCGGGCGCAGGGCGAGTGCGGTCTCCAACTGCCGCACGCAGCGGCGCGCATCGCGGTGCGGCAGCGGCGGCGCATAGCGCCATTGCCAGGCGCGGCCCTCCTCCAGCCCCAACTCGAGCGCGCACGCCGCCAGCGCCCGGTCGTGCCGCTCCCACTCGGCCGCCTGCGTCCGCACCGCCCGCTCCAGCCAGGGCACGAGCGGCAAATAGCCTTCCAGCGCGGGCTCGAAGACCTGCTGGCACACTGCCGGCTCCGGCGTTGTCGCGGCCGGCAGCAGCAGCCCGCTATCCTCGCCGCGCGCCCACCGCTGGCACGCCAGCCCCGCCCGTCCCAGCCGTTCGCGCAGCGCCCGCGGCGGCAGCGCCGCCACCTCGCCCAGCGTGCGCAGTCCCCAGCGGGTAAATACCTCGATGCACGCTGCGGCCTCAGCCCCGCACTCCCGCAGCGCCACCAGCGTCGCCAGCGGCAGCCCCGCCAGCGCCGCCGCGGGCGCATCTGCCAGAATGGGCGCGATGCCCGCCTCCGCGCCCAGCAGCGCCGCCGTGCGCGTGGCCGCCAGCCCCAGGCGTGGCGCCAGGCCCTGCTCCCGCAGCCGCCGCTCCAGTTTTTGCGCAATCGCGGGCGCCGGTCCGAGGCACGATTCCATGCCGCTCAAATCCAGCAGCCAGCGGTCCGGCGGCAGCGGCTGGCAGCGGTCCGACACCGGCTCCAGTTCGCCCAGCATCCACGCCTGAAACTCCTGCTCGCGGGCGCGCGGCCGGCCTGCACCCCACGGACGTTTCGGCACCCACACCGCTAAAAAATATCCCTTCACACCAGCTCCCCTCGCGATGGCCATGTGCTGGGCGTCAGCCGTACCCGTACGCAGCTGGAAGCCACCGGCGCCGGCGTCACCAGCAGCAGCGCCGTTTGCTGCCCATGCTCCAGCCCGCGCAGCAGCCGGAACCACGCCGAGCGCGGAATGCGCCGCAGCTCTGCCATCGGCCAGTCGAGAAAATCCGCCACCACCAGCTCGACCGCATGGCTTTGAATCACCAGATTGAGAATTTCATTCCACCGGCTCAGCCCCTCCATGCCCCGCAGCTTCGCCATCCCGCGCAGCCACAGCACCCGCTCCAGCGCCACTCCCGCCCGCTCCGCCGATTCCGGATCCAGCCGGTCGCCCGGATCCGCCCATGCAATCCGCCCCGCCCACCCCGCCGCCAGCCGCAGCGCGCACGCGGTGGTTCCGGCACCCCCCACATCCGGCACCAGCTCGGTAATCCCGCCCGCTACCAGTTCCCCGCCTGCCGCGCGCAGCCCTCCGCTCTCCCGCGCCAGCGTCGCTCCCCACCCGCGCGCGCTCAGCCGCGCCTCCAACTGCTCCCGCACCGACATCACCGCCATAGGGGTCCACTTCCAATTTCGCTTTTTCTTCGCTATCCATCGCCCATCCTATCCTCCCCGCTGGCCCCTGTCAAACCGGCAAAACGCGGGGGACGCGCCGTTTGCACCGTGGGCAAAGCCGGCGGGTAAAGGCCGCGAAATTCCGTGGGGCGGCCCGCCCCCGGCCAATGCCGAGGTGCGGCCCGGACCGGGCTGGGGCTCAAGGGGTCACCGGCCCGGTCGAGCGGGCATAAGCGTTACAATGTTTAACAATATGGCGGGGACGAAAAAGAAGGCAAAAATGCAGGTGGGGTTGCGCGAGCTGCGTCTGGATTTGCGCCGGCAACTGGAGCGGGTGAAGCGCGGCGAGCGGCTGGAGATTACCGAGCATGGCCATCCGGTGGCGCTGATCGTACCACTGCCCGAACTGACCGGGCTGGAGCGGCTCATCGCCGAAGGCCGCGCCACGCGGCCGACCGGAGATCTGCGGGATCTGCCGCCACCGCTGCCGGTTCCGCCGGATTGGCGGGGTGTGATGGAGATTCTCGACGAACTACGCGAGGAGCGGTTCTGAAGCAGCCATGAGTCTGCTGTATTTGGAAACTTCGGCGCTGGGCAAACTGGCCATGCCCGAACGTGAGACGCGGGCGCTCATGGGATTTCTGGCCGGAGCGACGGCCGTTGTGACCAGCGCGCTGACTGCTGTCGAACTGACGCGCCTTCTATTGCGGCAGCCGAGCGAGAGCATGACAGCGTGGCGGCGTTGTTCGGAAATTCTCGCTGATATTGCTCAGCTTGCGCTTGACCCTGCCACGCTGACGCGCGCCGCTACGCTGCCGCCGCCCCGGCTGCGTTCCCTCGATGCGCTGCATCTTGCCAGTGCGCTCTCCCTTCCCGATTGCGCGGGCATGGTGACCTACGATCGCCGCATGATCGAGGCAGCAGCGTACCATGGGATGCAGGTATGGTCACCCGGAGCATGAGCCTCGAAGAAATCAATCTTGCTGCCATCGAGGCGGCGCGCGAACGCATTGCGGGGCACGTGCGCCACACGCCGCTCGCCGCCAGCGCCACCCTCAGCCGCGAGCTGGGCACGCACATCTATCTCAAGCAGGAGCTGTTCCAGAAAACCGGCTCGTTCAAGGTCCGCGGCGCCTTCAACAAAATGCTCCCGCTGCCCCGCGGCAGCCAGGTCGTCGCCGTCAGCGGAGGCAATCACGCTCAGGCGGTCGCTTACGCGGCTGCGCAACTGGGCATGCAGGCGCGCATTCTCATGCCCGAGTCCACGCCTGCCAACTACGTCGAAGCCACGCGCGGCTACGGTGCCGGGATCGTGCTCGCCGCCACCATCGCCGATGCTTTCGCGCAGGCCGACGCCGCCGTCGCCGAAGGCTGGGCCATGGTGCATCCGTTCGACGATCCCGAAGTCATGGCCGGGCAGGGAACCCTCGCGCTCGAACTGCTCGATGATCTCCCTGAGGTCACCGACGTCATCGTCAGCATCGGCGGTGGCGGCTTGATGGCGGGCGTCGCCAGCGCTGTCAAGGCCCGCAACCCCGATGTCCGCCTCTGGGGCGTGGAAACCGAAGGCGCCGACGCCATGGCACAGGCGCTCGCGGCCGGAAAAATCGTCCGCCTCCCCGCCATCACCTCCATCGCCAAAACCCTCGGCGCGCCCGCAGTTTCCGAAGCCACCCTCGCTGCTGCCCGCCAGTACCTGGAAAGTGTCACCGTCGTCAGCGATCACGAAGCGGTCGCGGCGCTGCGTTTTTTACTCGAGCGCGCCAAGCTGCTCACCGAGCCCGCCGCCTCCTGCACCCTCGCCGCCGCCCGCCGCCTTGCCCCGCACTTTACCCCCTCGAGCCACGTCGTGCTCATTCTCTGCGGCGGCAACCTCGCGGTCAAGGATCTGTGCGCCTGGACGGCGCGCGGTCTTTAGATACGATTACACCCCGTACGGCGTTGGCGGGTGTTTCAGGTGCCACTCGCTATGCGCCTGCAGCAGGCGCGCCGCGGCCAGCGGCGCGGCGTCGTTGAGCGCGCGGCCGATGAACTGCACCCCCATGGGCAATTGATCGGTGGAAAGCCCGGCCGGAACCGTGACCGCGGGCAAGCCGCAAAGGCTCGAAATGCCATCCGGCTGCAAGTCGTCGCGCCGGTAGGCGCGGCGGCGCGGGTGTTCCCCGTGCGGCGGATGCGGGGCCCGCGATGGATGCGGCGGCCGCTCGCGCGGCGCGCCCGTGGGCGGATGCGCGGGAATCAGCGAAGCGGTCGAGCCCTGGCCGGGCGCCGCAATCACGTCGAAGTGGTCGAAAAGGGCGTCCATCTTGCGCGCCAGCTCCAGGCGCACGCGTTGCAGTTGAATGTAATCGGTGGCCTTGAATTCGCTGGAGGCATAGCCGTTGATCTGTCCCAGCGGATCGGCCAGCATTTGGCAGCGCCCGCTGGCGATCAGTTCCGAAAACGCGCTTGCAGCTTCGATCAGGATCACCAGCTCGGACGCTTCCTCAAATGGCCCCTGCGGAATTTCGGCATCCTCCACCGTGGCGCCGTGGGCGCGCAGGACGTCGAGCGCGCGATCCGCCGCCTGATGCAGCTCGGGCCGGGCATTGGGAAACACGTTGGTCAGCCGCCCCACGCGCAGGCCGCGCGGCCGCGATGCCGCCGCGTCGAACTTGGCCTCCGGCGCCGGCAGGGAGTCCCAGTCGCCCGCGTCGTGGCCGGACAGGGCAGCCAGAACCAGCGCGCAGTCCTCGGCCGTGCGCGCCAGCGGCCCGATCTTGTCCATCGTCCAGGCGATGGTCATCACCCCGTCGCGGCTCACGCGTCCGAAGCTCGGCCGCATACCGGACACGCCGCACCAGGTCGCCGGACAAATGATTGAACCGCGCGTGTCCGAGCCCAGCGCGAACGTCGCCAGCCCGGCCGCAACCATGGCGCCGCTGCCGCTCGAGGAGCCACAGCTCCAGTACTTCAGATTCCAGGGATTGTGGCATGGCCCGGTGAGGGAGGCATACGGTCCGCTGTAGCCCAGGCCGCCAGCCAGCTCAATCATGGCCGATTTGGCGATCAGCACCGCACCGGCTGCATCCAGATGCTGAATGGCGGTGGCGTCAAAATCGAAATGCTGGTTGGCATAGGGCTTGGCGCCCCATGTCGTCGGGTACCCGGCGACCGCCAGCAAGTCCTTGGCGGCGTAGGGAATACCATGCAGCGGGCCGCGATCGTGCCCGGCGGCCAGTTCCTGCTCGGCCTGGCGTGCGTGCTTGCGTGCGCGTTCGGTCGTGATGGTGGCGATGGCGTTCAACGACGGTCCCAGCCGCCGGCAGCGGTCCAGATAGGCTTCCGTCAATGCTACTGGGGAGAGGGTGCCGTTGCGGAATCGCTTGCCCAGTTCCGTGATTGGTAAAAATAGTGTTGCTTCCGAAACACTGCTGCTCATTGCCCACTCACCAGGCGGAGTACGGTCGCCGGCGTCGCGGAATTAGCCTGTGCCATGGCACGGATCGGCTCCAGCATGGCAATGTGCCCGCTGACCAGGCGCGGTAAGCGTGCCTTCTGGATGGCATTCATGCGGCTGCCGTAGTGAGCGAGCACGCGGGCGACGGTCGCTTGCGTTTCGTCCGTGATGGAGACGGTGGCGGGCGAAGCCTGTGCCGCGGCCGCCGGTAGCGCCGCCACCGCGCAGGTTAGCGCCGCCATAGCGCCTCCGCCGAGCAGCGTGCGCGCAAAATGGCGGCGGCTGAGTCCGGTGGGGGATTTGTCAGAGGTCATTTGCGGTGAGCCTATCACTGATTTTGGACTTCTGCACCTAATCTCGCAAAAGATTTATACAGTATCCCAAAATGCGGCTATACTACCATCTCAGGAGGAAACGTATGCTTCGAGCAACGCTTCGGTTAGTGTGTGTCGCAGCGATGGCTATGGGTTTGAGCTTGGCAGGCTTGGCCCAGGCAAATATTAGCGGCTCCGTGGCAGGGACGATCACTGATCCCAGCCATGCCGCCGTCCCCGGCGCCACCGTTAAGGTGATGGGGATCAGCACCGGAATTCAATTGACGGCAACTACGGGCTCGCAGGGGCATTTCTCCATTGCCAACGTCCAGCCCGGCAGCTACCTGATCACGGTCACCAAAACTGGATTCAAGACCGGGACCTTTCAGAACGTCACGGTCGCGGCGCAGGCGGCCTATACGCTGGATGCGACGCTGCAGGTCGGCTCCCAATCGTCAACGGTGACGGTCGAGGCTGGCGAGAGTGTCCTCCAGACGCAGCAGACCTCGGTCGGCACCAACATCGTGGGCAAGGTGATCACCAACCTGCCAACCGCCTCCGCCAACAACGCGCTGTACGGACTCACCATGACCTCTCCGGCCATCCAGACCATGGGCTCACCCCGCCAGTCGAGCGCGGAAGGTCTGCCCGGCGGCGCCGTGAACGTCACCATTGACGGCATCAACGCGCAGTGGGAAGCGGGCAAGAGCGAAGATCCGGTCTTCACCATGGTCACGCCCAACACCGCCGACACCGCCGAGTTCAGCGTCATGGGTGCGGCGGGCTCCGCCAATCAGACCGGCGCCGGCGCAGTCCAGGTGAATATTGTCAGCAAGCGCGGCACCAACGCTTTTCATGGTTCGGTGTTTGACTACTTCCGCAACGACGGCCTGAACGCCAACTACTACTTCAATAACCTCGAGGGCCAGCCCCGCGAAAAAGTGCGCTACAACCAGTACGGGTATAGCGTTGGCGGCCCGATCCTGAAAAACAAGCTCTACTTCTTCACCGATCTGACGCGGTTCTCGCAGCCGGCAGCCCAGGTTTCCACGCCGACCATGCTGAACAGCGACGCCCTGAAAGGCCTGTTCGACTACATCCCGACCAGCGCGCAAAGCGCCTCTCCGAATGCCTGGACCACCTGCACCAGCGGCATGTGCCAGGCCAACCTCTACAGCATGGCGAACGCCTACAACACGCAGTCCCACGGCAATGCCCCGACCAGCGAAGATGCGTTCGTGGCTAAGATGTTGAACGCGGCCGCCACCCTCGCGCCCGGCGAAACCGTGGGCACGCCGCCCAGTACCTACCAGCAACAGTTGGCATTTTCGCAAAGCGGCAAAGATTTGTTCGAGCAGCCGGATTTGCGCCTGGATTACAACCTCAACACCAACAACTCCCTCGAGTTTGACTGGCATCTGACGCGCCCGCTGACCTTTCCGGACGTGCTGAACAGAGGCGGCTACACCTATCCGGTGGCTCCGTTCCTGAGCAATACCTACGGGCAGGAAGCCGATCGCGCCATCTGGGCCGCCGCCTGGCGCTGGCAGGTAACGCCGACGATCAACAACGAGTTGCGCGC
>JBOGKK010000020.1:0-3694 GCA_050745425.1 Terriglobales bacterium | reverse complement strand
ATCCTGCGCCATTGCCCGCTGCGCCGCCGTACCGCGCGCCAGCGCCAGCATGATCTCGAACCCCTGACGCTGATGGAAGCTCTCCTCCTTGCAGATGCGCACCATGGCGCGCGCATAAGGGCCATAGGAGCAGCGGCAGAGCGGAATCTGGTTCATGATGGCGGCGCCGTCGACGAGCCAGCCGATGGCGCCAATGTCGGCCCAGGTGAGGGATGGATAGTTGAAGATGCTGGAGTACTTCGCTTTGCCAGCCAGCAGGTCAGCAATCATCTGCTCGCGCGAGACGCCCAGGGTCTCGGCGGCGCAGTACAGATAGAGGCCGTGGCCGCACTCATCCTGAACCTTGGCGAGCAGGATGGCTTTGCGCTGGAGCGAGGGGGCGCGGCTGATCCAGTTGCCTTCAGGAAGCTGGCCGACGATTTCAGAGTGGGCGTGCTGGGAGATCTGCCGGATCAGGGTTTTGCGGTAGGGCTCGGGCATGGCGTCCCTGGGCTCGATTTTGATGCCCTCGTCGAGCCGGGCCTGAAACTCCCTATCGGGCTGGGTTAGAGTAGCCACGACTTCAGTTTAGAGCAGTTCAAGACCAGCTAAAACCCGGCGGATCGATCCTGTGCGGCTCTGCCGTCAGGAAGAGCCGCTCGTTCTCTCTCGAAGCGGGTTACACCAAGTCTGGAACTGCGTTAGCGCCTGATAAACTCAATTGCATGTGGACGTTGGCGCTCGAAACCACCACCCAGCAAGGCAGCCTGGCGCTGCTGCGGGAAGAGGCGTGCGTGGAATGCGCGCCGCTGGCCGGGCGCGCC
Source organism: Terriglobales bacterium (assembly GCA_050745425.1). Lineage (GTDB taxonomy): Bacteria > Acidobacteriota > Terriglobia > Terriglobales > SCQP01 > SCQP01. Next base: position 2,891 of record JBOGKK010000020.1, on the reverse strand, counting down.
TATGCCGCAACACTGATTCCGGGGATCGAAAGCCTGCTGGCGGCACATGCGGTGACCCTGCAGCAAGTGAATTTGCTGGCGGTGGCCAACGGTCCGGGCTCGTTCACGGGCACGCGCATCGGTCTGGCGACGGTGAAGGCGCTGATGGAAACGCTGGGAACGCCGGCGATCGCGGTGGGCACACTGGAAGCGGTCGCGGCGGGAGTGGATGAGTGCAAGCGCCAGCCCGGCGAGGTGCTCGCAGTCCTCGATGCCGGGCGCGGCTCGGTGTATGTTGGCATCTACCCGGAGGGCCGGGAGTTTGAAGAAACGGCAACGGCATTTGCCACACGCCTGCAGGAATGGGCGGGGGCGGCCGCCACGCCCGATGTCACGCTGGCCGGGCGCTGGCCGCAATTGCACTTGGCCGGGCCGCTGCTGGCGCCGCTGACGGGCGCGCTTGCGCTGCGGGCATGGCAACAAGTGGGGCGCGGCGCTGACGCTCTGACGCTCGATGCCCGTTATCTCGGAGCGCGCTGGGGCGGCTCGCCGCTTGCGGCCATGGGATTGGCCAAGCTGCCATGATGCCCGATTCCGTTGCATTTCAATCTGCTTTTCACATCCGCCCATCGACTTCGGCCGACATGGACGCGCTGGTCGCCGTGGCGCGAGCCTGCTTCGGCGCGAGCGCGTGGGGTGCGCCGCATTTTGCGCCTCATCCGGCGCGCGTGATCCACATCGCCGATAGGCCCGAACGCCCCTGCACCGCCTACAGCGTGCTGGAGCTGGCGGCCGATCAGGCGGAGTTGCAGGCGATCGCGGTGCTGCCGGAATGGCGGCGGCAACATGCCGGCAGCGCTCTGATCGAAGCAGCGAATCGGGCGGCGATCGAGCGCGGCGCGCGCACCATGTTTCTGGAGGTGCGCGAGAGCAACGCGCTCGCACAAAACTTTTATCGCCGCTTCGGTTTCACCGTCTGCGGCCGCCGCCCCGGCTACTACCGGCTGCCGGAGGAGGCTGCGCTGGTCATGTCGTTAGCGCTTGGTTAGGTCGAGAGGGCCGTTAACTGCATCGGCGCATGGCGTCCTTGAGCTGCAGCTTGAGTTTTTTCAAACGCGTGGCGTCCATCTCCTCATCGGGAGTGAGAAAGCGCTTTTGGTGCAGCTGTTCAAGCTGCAAATCGAGCAGAGCGTGCTCGTCGGCCAGTTGCCGTTTGGATCCTGCCGCGAAAGCCGAGGACTGCATGGTTGCCATCCCAAATCCTCCTGATCTTCTTGCCAAACACCCTCACGCTATCACCGCTCCGTGGTAGGATCAAGCCCTTCCCCAAGAACTAGAGCAAAACCAGACTTGCTATGGCACTGACAACCGAATCGCATGCGGCTTTGACATCAGGAAAAGCCGCACGTAACTCCCAGAAGCCCGCTACACCGAGTCTGGTTTTGCTCGAATGAACGGCGCGCTGATCATCAATAAACCGGCTGGACTGACCTCGCATGATGTAGTGGCGAAGGTGCGACACATTTGCCAGGAGCGATCGATCGGGCACCTGGGCACGCTGGATCCGGCAGCGACCGGGGTTTTGCCGCTGCTGCTGGGGCGGCTGACGCGGCTCGCGCAATTCTTTCAAGGAAGGGAGAAGGAATACCGCGGAACCATCCGGTTTGGTTTTGCTACCGACACCTACGATGCGGCCGGAACGGCCCGGGAGGCGCGCACGGGTACACTGCCTTCGGCCCAGGACATTGAAGCTTTGCTGCCCCGCTTTCGGGGGCAAATCGAGCAGATGCCACCGCCGTTTTCGGCCAAAAAGATCCACGGCGTTCCCGCCTACAAGCTGGCGCGACGCGAACAGACAGTTGTTCTGGCGCCGGTCAAGGTAGAGATTGGGACTTTCGATCTGGTGGCAATGGAAGGCGAGGTCATGGAATTCCGCGTGATCTGCTCGACGGGCACGTATGTGCGTTCGCTGGCACACGATCTGGGCCAGGCGACGGGCGCGGGGGCACACCTGGCGAGCCTGGAACGCACGCGCGTGGGTGAGTTCGGGCTGAAGCAGAGCTTGACACTGGACGAGCTTGCCGAGCGCGCGGCCGCGCAGACCCTCAACACAGCGCTGCTGCCGGCAACGGCACTGCTGCCGGAGATGCCCGCGGTTGTAGCTCCGCCGGAGGCGATCGCACGCTTGCTGCACGGGCAAGCGGCGAATCTGCCCGAGTTTTCCAAGGCCGGGCGGGTACGCATATTTTCGATTGCGGGCGAGCTGCTGGGGATCGGGCGGCGGATTGCGGGAACGCTGTTTCATCCACAGGTTGTGCTGGGGGGCTGAGAAGCGATCAGCTTCTCAGCTCGTCAGCTTTCAGCGGGCGGCGGGTTCGCGTCCGGCGAGATGGCGGAAGGAGGGGTGATCGTTAAGGACGCTGGGTTGGAGCGGGGTAGCCGGTCGCATCCCGGTGAGTGCCCTGGGGACACTGCACTCGCCGAGATGCGCCAGTATCAGATGGCCGAGAGGCCGCCGTCGACGGACAGCTCTACCCCAGGTTGGCCCATCCTTCCCCGTGGGATGAGGGATTCAAACATCATCTTCGCCTCCCTAGTCAGTACTTCTTCCTGCATCGGCGTGGCGGTCGGCCCCGTGCGTATGAGCTGGTGAGCCCGGCGTTTTCGCGAGACACCATGCAACTGCAGGCGCCGTACGCGGGCAACCAGTGCGTGATTGCGGCATCGCCCAATCCAGCGGCGGATGACTATATTCAGCGGGTTGCCGTGGACGGGCACGCGCTCGGCCGCGACTGGATTTGGTTTCATCAGATCACCAGCGGCGCGACGATGCAGGTCACGCTGGGAGCGAATCCGAACCGGACGTGGGCGGCGGCGCCGGCCGATGCGGCGCCTTCGCTAAGTCACTGGGG
>JBOGKK010000019.1:0-18446 GCA_050745425.1 Terriglobales bacterium | reverse complement strand
GTTGCTGACCGCGCTTGGTTTGGCGCACCGCGTGCTTGGCTCAAGGCATGATGCCCGTCGCTCCAGCCCCCGCGCCCACTGCGACACCGGCGCCGGCCAACGCCACGCCACCGACGCCGACCGCGCCGGGCTCGGGCGACTCCACCGCGTTCGGCCAGCAACTGCAGCAGGCCGTGGCCACAACGAGCACCGAGCCTGCACTGGCATCCCCATCGAAAACGCCCGGTTCTTCATCCGGCAAACCGGATAAGACTAAAACGGCTGCTCACGCTTCCGCAGCCGCGGTCCATGCTCAGCCCGCTGCGCCGACTACGATACCGGTCGCAGCGCTGATTACGGTTCCTATTGCAGTGACTTCGCCGCCCACGCCCACGCCTGCGGCCGCGGCCGATACCGCCGCTGCGCCCGCGCCAATCCCGGCTTCCGCCACGGTACCCATGGCTTCACTCAGCCCGGCGGTTACTCCCGATCCCGCGCAGACGGCCGCTCTGGTTCAGAATGCGGCCGCCACGCCGGCGGTTGCGGCTGCTGGCTCAGTCCATCCGCAGCCTCCATGGCCGGATACGCCGCTGGCAGCTGCTCCGGCAGCGCAACCGGCCGTGCCCAGTGCGCCCGTCAAAGTAGCTCCGACCACGCCGCCGCTGATACCGGCTGTGCCCGTGCCGCCTGCCGCAGCGCCGCCTGCTCAGAACTCCGTCAGTACACCTGCAATCACACCGCAACCAGCTCCCGGGCCGCCGGCACCGTCCGCCACCGCCGTACCTGCGTCACCGCAGTTGGCTCCTGCGCCGCAGGTGCCCACCGTCAGGACGGCAGCCCCTGATGCCGTTGCCGCGGCTCCCGCGCCGGGCGGTGACGCATCCTCTGGCAACTCCTCCGGTTCCGGCAGCGGCGGCAATTCATCTGGAAATCCGCGGTCTAATCCTGCGCTGGCGCTGAGTTCGGCAGCGCCGGTTTCAGCCGCGGGGAAGGCGGCGCTGAAATTTCAGACATCCACGCCGGCCGCAACTGCAAACATCGTAACGCCCGGCTTGTCGCCAACTGTGTCCACGATGGTTCCGCCGGTGGCTACGAGTGTAGGTGCAGCGCCGGCTCCTGCGCCCAACGCGGCATCGGCGCCGAGCACGGCAACGGTGGCGAGTCCCGCAGCGCCGGCGCCCCCGCCTTCGCTGCAGGCGGGATGGCAAACCGCGTCGGCTCACGCGGCTTTGGGTGCGCAGTCCAATCGCGAGATCAACCTTGCCGTCAGCACCGATCAGTTGGGCACGGTCCAACTCCGTGCCTCGATGCAGAACAACGTGCTGGGCGCAACGCTGGCTGCCGCAAGTCAGGACGCCCATCGCTATCTCACGGCGCAATTGCCCGTGCTCGAGCAAACCCTGGCCGCCCGTCAGGTCCAGGTCGGCAACCTGCAGCTCGTTCAGCCGCACACCGGCGGCCAGGGCGGTAATGCCGGCAGTTCTCAAGGACAGGCGCAGCCGCAAGCGCCACCCCGCGCTTTCAACTCGCGGCAGGCTGCTGCTGTCGAGGCGGATCGTGCCGCAACGGATTTGCTTCCCCAAACGCTCAACGGAGGTTCGCGCTTAAACGTGCGCGTATAACCATGACCAACATCCTCTCTCCCCTTGCGGCGGCCGCCACCAGTCCCAACGGTTCCAGCGCGCCGCCATCCACAACCAGCAGCAGCAGCCAATCGATCAGCATGTCGGATTTCATGACCATGCTTACCGCAGAAATGCAAAATCAGGATCCAACCAGTCCCCTGGATCCGTCGCAGTTCATCTCCCAACTGACCCAGGTCAACAGTCTGGAGCAGCTGATCTCCATCAACCAGGATCTCACTCCCACCTCCAGTACCAGCGCCGGCACTGGCACCGGGACGGCCTCCCCATCCGGGTCCAACACTGGAACAGTGCCGGGCACAGCAACGCGTTCGTAACAGGAGAACCCATGCCTTCTTTCTCGACTCCGCTATCCGGCCTCAACGCCAGCTCCCAGGAGATGACGCTCATCTCCAATAACCTTGCCAACCTGAACACGCCCGGCTTCAAGGCTTCAACATCGGAATTCGCCACGCTGTTTTCGCGATCGCTCGGGAGTGCCGGCGACGGCGACCCGATGCAGGTGGGCACCGGCACTGCCATCGGTTCGGTCACCATGGACATGACCGATGGCGCCGTGAAATCCACCGGCATTCCCTCGAATTGCGCTATTCAGGGCTCCGGGATGTTCGTGGTCAGCAGCAACGGCCAGCAAGCTTTTACACGGGCCGGCGACTTCGATGTTGCCGATAATGGCTTTCTGGTGTCGCCCGACGGCAGCTTGGTACAGGGCTATCCGGCCACGAACGGCGCGGTCAACCCGAATGGTCCGTTGGGCGATCTTCAGGTGGGCGACGGTGTATCCAGCCCCGCCAAAGCCACACAGAACATCTCGCTAGGGCTGAATCTGAATAGCCAAACAACGGCCGGAGGCACTTTCTCGCAACCCATTCAGGTCTACGACTCCCTCGGCGGTAGTCACACGGTGACCGCTTCGTTCACCAAGACGGGAACCAACGCCTGGAGCTATTCAGTTACGCTGCCCGGCGCCGATACGGGCAGCGGAACGCCCACCACCATGGCCACCGGAACCCTGAGCTTCGATTCCAGCGGCAATCTTCTCGGCGGTACGGGTACGCCCCCGCAGACTACCATCAATCTCGCCTCTGCTGCCATGGCGGATGGTGCGGCCGGCTTCAACTTCAATTGGAACTTGTTCGATGCCAAAGGGAATCCGCTGATCACGCAGGTGGCCACGCCCTCGGCTCCGCTGTCCTCGAGTCAGGATGGTGTCGCCAGCGGCAGCCTGATCAATTTCAGCATCGGGGCCAATGGCCTCATCACCGGCACTTTCAGCAACGGCCAGTCGCAGACGCTGGGTCAGGTGGCGATCGCCAACTTTGCCAACCCCCAAGGCTTGAAAGCTATCGGCGGCAACAACTTCGATAGCACCAACGCCTCTGGCCTGGCGACCGTTGGTATTCCCGGAACCGGCAGCCGGGGCTCGCTCCAGGGCGGTTCGATTGAGCAGTCGAACGTGGATATCGCTTCCGAGTTCGCCGAACTGATTCAGGCGCAGCAGAGCTATGAAGCCAGTGCCAAGGCTGTCACTACCTTCGATCGGGTCACGCAGGTCACAATCACCATGGGCCAATAATCAGCCAGCGAGGTTTGGTTTCTTCTTCGCTCGCGGCTGGGCTGACCGTGCGCGCCGCGCGGTCGGCCCACTTTTTTATTTCTAAGAGCCTTCTAACTTCGCCGTGGTGCTCCGATTGCCTATATCCAAGCATGACTAAGCTTGGAATTGGGCCGCTAAGAATCTGGGGAGTGCCCCTTGCCATGGCCGTCATGCTGCTCACCGGCTGCAGCATGCTCCACCACGGCGGCAAAAAAGTCGAAGCTGCTGCCCTACCGGTGCGCGTCGTTACCTTACCGACCAGCGTCTACAACCTTGCCGACCCCACGCCCGCGTATTTGCGCCTGGGGGCCTCGCTGGGCCTGAGCACGCCGGCAGGCAAAGATGATACGACGGTGACGTCGGTGGCCCGGGATACCCTGGTCAGTCTCGTCACCGCGCAAACGTCGGCTGTCCTGCTCACTCCCGCAGGCAAAGCTGCGCTGAAGAAGGCCACCTTGACTGAAATACAGAAGCGCTTGCCCGACGCTGGAGTGAAAGACGTCTACTTTGACGAGTTCCTGATTCAGCACTAAGGACGATCAACATGGCCACGCCCGCACCAGCCGTTGCTGAAACTCCCTCCGTCGAGCCGGATACCGCTGCCGAGTCCATCGCGGCCGCCCCCGCGCCGGCCGTTGTGCCCAACCCGCTCGACCGCTGGACGGATTTGCAGTGGTTGCCCTGCAATCTCGAAGTCAGACTCTCGGTGCCGCACTTCACGGTTGGCGATGTGCTCCGCATGGCGCCACAAGCGGTGGTCGAAACGCAGTGGCAACAGAACGCCGACGTGCCGGTCCGCGCCAACGGACAATTGCTGGCGTGGGCGGAATTCGAAGGCGTAGATGAAAAACTGGCGGTCCGCATTACCCGCCTCGCTTGAGCAACTGCATGGCAACGCACAACATTCACGGGTTTGACCTCCGCCGCTGGCTGGCCAAGCCACGGGGCCGCCGCCAGCGCCGTTTACGCCTGATCGAAACCCTCGCGCTGGGCGAGCGCCGCTTTATCGGGCTGCTCGCGGTCGACGGCCGGGAGTTGCTGGTCGGCGCCACCTCGCATTCGCTCTCGCTGCTTACCGAGTTGGGGGAACGCGACTTCGAGGATTTTGTACAGGATGCAGAGCCATCAAGCACGCCCGGCGGTGACCTCCAGTGATTGCACCTGCTGCGATGCTGGTGCAAGTGCCGGGGTTGCGACTACCGGGCGGAAGCGGCGACCTTTCCTGGACCATCGTCGTCATTCTCACACTGGTCACGCTGATTCCGGCGATTCTCGTCTCCATGACGCCGTTCGTGCGCCTGCTGGTGGTGTTTCACTTTCTGCGCCAGGCGCTGGGTACCACTTCCGCACCCAGCAACCAGATTCTCATCGGCCTTTCGCTCTTCCTCACCTACTTCATCATGCAGCCGGTCGGCGCCCAGATCTACCAGAAGGCCGTCGTTCCCTATAACGACGGCCACATCAACATCACCCAGGCGCTCGATCGCTCGGTTACCCCCCTGAAATCATTCATGCTGCACTTCACGCGCGAGAACGATCTCGCGCTCTTCACCGCAGCCGCCAAGATGCCGCGCCCCAAAACGGCGAGCGCGCTGCCCATGCGCGTGGTCATTCCCGCCTACATCGTCTCCGAGCTCCAGACTGGTTTTCAAATCGGTGTCGTGCTCTTCTTGCCATTCATGGCCATTGACATGGTCGTGGCCTCGGTTACCACCGCGGTCGGCATGCTGCAGTTGCCGCCGGTGGTCATCTCCACGCCGCTCAAGCTCCTGGTGTTTGTCGCCGCCGGCGGCTGGCACTTACTGGTCGGCTCACTGCTGCATAGTTTCCACTGACGGTGATGGCCATGGGACCAGATCAAGCCGTCGAGCTCGCCCGTAAATCTCTGGAGATCACGCTGCTGATCTGCGCGCCGATTCTTATCTTTGCCACCGTTGTGGGCCTGGTGGTGAGCATTCTGCAGGTGGTGACCTCGATTCAAGATACGACCGTCTCCACGGTTCCGCGCCTTGCCGCCGTCGCCTTCATTGCGTTTATCCTCGCGCCCTGGATGTTTCACGAGATGGTGGCCTTTACCCTCCGCCTGCTGTCTGATTTCCATCCCTACCTGCACTAGCGTTTGCCGTAGCGATTCCGCCATGAACATCCCGACCCACTGGATCGTATACGTGGTGCCGGCGCTGCTGATTGCCTGCCGCATGAGCGGCCTGCTGATCGCGGCGCCCTTCTTTGGTGAAACCGCCGTTCCGCCACGCGTCAAGGCTGCGTTGGTGATCGCGCTGACCGCCCTGGTCTTGCCGATTACCTCTCCGGCGCTGCCCCATCGTTCTGTACTGGATCTGTTCGGCGATGGCCTCTCGGAGCTGGTCGTGGGTGTCTTCCTCGGTCTGGTTGCGCAGGTCGTGTTCGAGGGCGCCATTCTCGCCGGAGAAGTCGCCAGCTTTCAGCTGGGCCTGAGTATGGAAACCTCAATCGATCCCACCACCAACGCCAGCAGCACCGTTCTGCAGACGCTGCACCGCCTGGTTGTGCTCTACATCTTCCTCGAGATGGGGGTGCATCGCTGGATTCTGCTGGCTCTGCTGTCGAGCTTTGCCAAGCTTCCCCTGGGCACGAGCCTGGCGGCGCTCACCGGCCAGCAGTTGCTGCACTTTGCCGGCAACATCTGGGTGTGGGGCCTGGAGCTGGTCATGCCCATTCTTATCGCCACGCTGTTGATTGACGTTACGCTCGCCTTTTTCGCCAAGATTGCGCCGCAGTTGCCGGTGATGTTTGTCGGCATTCCGATCAAGCAACTTGTCGGATACGCCGTGCTGATCGCCGCGATGCGCTTCTGGCCGAGTCTGGTCGGACCGCAATTCCAGAACGCCATAGGCTTCTTCCTGCAGCACGCCCATTCGGTTTAGCCGTTATGCCGAATTCGGAAAAAACCGAACCAGGTACACAACATCGCCGCGATGAAGCGCGCAAAGAGGGGCAGATTGCGCGCGGCCGCGACCTGCCCGGCGCGGTTGGTCTGCTGGCGGCGATCGCGGTGATGGCCTGGTTCTCCAGTGGAGGCGTGACGCAGTGGCGCCAGTTGCTGACCGAACTGCTGCAACAGGCGACCACCCCGGGTATGAACATCGGCTGGCAACAGTTCCAATCGACGTTCCTGCTGACGCTCGATTGGTCCGCCGCCATGTCCGCCGCAGCCTGGGTTTGCGGCACCGCCGTGTCTTTCCAGGGTGGGTTCGTATTCTCGCCCAAAGCGCTGGCAAAGATCAGCCGGCTGTCGCCGGCCGGCAATCTCAAGAACATCTTTTCGCCTTCGACGCTGAGCAAAACCGCCAAGTCGATCATTCCCGCCGGCATCATGGCGTGGCTTACCTGGGGGGTGCTTGCCGGAAGCTGGAATCAGCTTGTGAACGCCGGCAGCATGAGCGTGCCGCAGGCTCTGTCGTGGATGTTCCAACTCTGTATTGCCATGGCATGGCGCGGCGGTCTGGTGTTGCTGCTCTGGTCGGGGGTGGACTACATGCTGCAACGCCGCCAACACGAGCAGTCGATGAAGATGACGAAGCAGGAAGTCAAGGAAGACAATAAGGAGACGCAGGGCAATCCGGAAACCCGCGGCCGCATCCGCCGCATCCAGCGCCAGGCGAGCCGCCGCCGCATGATGCGCGATGTGCCGAAGGCTACCGTCGTCATCGTCAATCCTACCGAATTTGCGGTTGCGCTACGCTACGATCCGCTGGTGATGGCGGCGCCGGTGGTGGTCGCCAAAGGCCGTAATCTGGTGGCCGCACGCATCCGCGCTCTCGCCGTGCGGCATGGAGTGCCCATCGTTGAGGATCGTCCGTTGGCGCGCGCTCTGTACGGCTACGTCGAGATCGGCTCGCCCATTCCCGGCCGTCTGTACACTGCCGTCGCTGAAATCCTCGCTTTTCTGCATCGCCAGTCGCGGTGGAGGACGGGTTCCTAGTTGGAAAGCACAACCGCGATCTCCGGTGGACTATTCACTATCGACCTCCTCGGCACTGCCGTTCACCAGCCGCAAGCGCACGGTTCGAATGCCGGCGGCCGCGGCGCGGATCAGGTCTTCGACCGGCAGCTCATGTTCGGCGGCGGCTAATTCGCCGGGCGAGCTGGACAGTGCCGGACTCCGCGGCATAAAAGCACTACAGCAGTCCTCGGTTTGTTCGCTCGAGATCGTGAACGTGTCGATCGCGCGCGCCTCATTTTGAATCGCGTGCTTGTCGTCGCCGATCAAGGGGCGATAGATCGGCAGGCCTACGGCGGCGCTCACCGCTTCCAAATTGAGCAACGTCTGGCTGGCGACCTGTCCCAGCGAGTCGCCGGTAATCAAGCCGTGCGCCTTGATGGTCGCCGCCACGGCCGCCGCAATGCGCAGCATCAGGCGCCGGTACAGCAGGACGCGCAGACGGCTGGGCGCTGCGGCGACAATCGCCTGCTGCACCGGCACGAACGGGCACAGATAGAGGCGCGTGTGCAGTTGGTAGCGCGTGAGCTGGCGCGCGAGCGCCTCGACCGCGGGAATACTGGAGCCTTGTCCGGCCGGCGGAGTCGCATAGAAATGCAAGAGGCCGACGCGCGCGCCGCGGCGGATCATGCGATAGGCTGCCACCGGCGAATCAAAACCACTCGACAGCAGCGCCAGCATGCGCCCGGCCGTACCTGCCGGCATGCCCCCCGGCCCCGCTTCGGCGCCGCGGCTGATCAGTGCACCCTTGCGGCTGAGCAGGATCGTACACTTCCGCGCCGGCCGCTTCAGATCGACAGGCAGCCCGAGCCGCTCTTCAATGTAGCGCCCCACGGCGACTGCGACATCATAGGATCGGAGCGCCAGGGCTTTGTCCGGCCGCTGCACGTCGAGCGCAAAGGTCGGCCCCGCCTGTGCCGCAATCGTGGCCAGCGCCACCGGCGCGATCGCCTCCGCGTCCGGCTCCGTGCGCTCGCCTGCGGTAATCGTCTGCACGCCCAGCGCCCGCTGCAAGTGCTCCCGCACGCGGTCTGCCAGCTCACTACGGCAACTCACCACCAATCCCAGGCCCCGCATGCCCACCGTACAATCGCAACCGGCGAGCAAAACCTCGATGTTTTTGCGCAGACGCGAGGTGAAAAAGCCGCGATTGCCGCCCTTCAGGTTGAACTCATGTCCGTGAAGCAAAAACTCCATAACTGAAAACGGGAGCCTAGAAACGCGTCAGCCCTGTACCATCTGTCCATCCCGCATCTGCAGCACGCGATTGCCGATTGATGCCGCGGCCGCATTATGCGTGATCATCAGAATCGTCTGGCCCAGCGTCCGGTTCAACTCGAGCAGCACCCCCAATACGGCCTCCGCGCTGGCCGAGTCGAGATTGCCGGTGGGTTCATCCGCCAGCAATATGCGGGGCTGATTGATCAGCGCCCGAGCAATGGCCACCCGTTGCTGCTCGCCGCCGGAAAGCTGTGTCGGACGGTGATGCAGGCGATCGCTAATGCCCAGCAGCTGCGTCAGCCGCTCCTCGTAGCCAGAGGGAATCTCCGGGAAACCGGCAATTTCTCGTGCAATCGCAATGTTGCCGGCTGCATCCAAGGTGGGTAGCAGGTTGAATTTCTGGAACACGATTCCAATCGAGCGGCGCCGCAGTGCGGTGCGCTCGGCATCGGAAAGAGCCCCATATTCCTTCCCTTCAATGCATACGCGGCCGTTCGTGGGCTGGGTCAGGCCGCCCAGAACATGCAATAGCGTGCTTTTGCCGCTCCCGGACGCGCCCACGATGGAGACAAATTCCCCCGCTTCCACCGCCACCGACACGCCGCGCAGGGCCGCCACCTGAACCTGTCCCACCGGGTATATTTTTGTAACCTTCTCGGCCTGAACCATCGTAGGCATGAGAGTTGATTTTATAGTATTCGCTTCCCATGGCCCTGGCTGTTACCGTTCCCGTACCCCGCACGTTGTCCGCAGCCACCGAACGTGACTTCGCGGTCGACATGATCAAAGGCCTCGCCTGCCTGCTCATGATCGTGGCCCACGTGCCCTTGCCGCACGCACCCTGGCTGCAGATCGGCACCGAAGCCGCGGTGCTTTTTTTCGCATCGACGGGCATGAACTTGTGGCACATTGCCGCGCGCGATCGCGGCGATGAAGCCCGAATCGCTGCCAACGGCCTGTTTCTGATCTTTGCCGGCTTCGCCAACAATTACGTCAACGGCACCATGGGGCAGGCTGACGTTTTTCAAAGCGCCGGCATGGCGATGATCGCCATGCTCGCGCTGCGCTGGCTGTTGCCACGCTGGTGGACGTGGCTGTTTCCGCTCCCATATCTGATCCACTACCTCAATGCCCATGTGTACTACTGGAAAATTTCTGCCGGCGGCGCCTCGTCGTTTTTCATGTCGCCGGGCTTGTTTCCGCTGCTGCCGTGGCTCAGCTTTTACCTGCTGGGCGCCCATCTTAAACGCTATCCCAGCCCGCGCATGCGCATCGGCACAGGCATTGCCGCACTGCTCGGCCTGGGCACCGTGGTTGCCACGCGCGGATTTGTCTTCGACAAATTCTGGATGAGCGCCGATTACTGGCTGCTGGGCGTGGCCTATGTGGCGCTGCTGCTCGATCTGTTCCGCGTCTGGCTCGCTCGCCGCCGCCGGCGTGCGGCTCGCCGGCCAGCGCCCTGGAAAGAGCTCCGCTATTGGGGTGCGAACTCGCTGGTTTTCTATATCTTGCAGAGTCTGGTGATCCGTGCCCTCGAAATCGGGCTGCCGCACGGCGTGGGCCTGCTTTGTGCCTCGCTGGCCGTGACCGCGCTGCTGCTGCGAGCCGGTCTCTGGTTGCAGGCGTGGGCCAAGCGTCAGCATCCATGGCGAGTGCTCGCCTTCTGTGCCTTGCTTTCCTCGGGCGTGCTGGTCCTGCAAGCCTGGATTTTCCGCGGCTATTACATCCGAACCTACTCCGCCTTTGTACTGACACTGGCCTTTGTGGCCGCTTATCCCGCCTTTAAAAACCTTTCCGCCCGCCTGCCCCGCCGCGCAATGCAATAATTGTTGCAGCTTCCATGCTCCGCCGTTCCCTCCTTTGGGCCATCTGCCTTTTGCTGTTCATCCCGCTCGCCTGCGCCCAGACGGCGGCGGTCCCCATCTTCCGCGCCAATGTGGGCGAGGTTCTGGTGCAGGTCAGCGTTCTCGACAAGGGTGGCGCCGCCGTTACCGGCCTGCCCGAAAGCGATTTCACCATATACGACAATGGCGTCGAGCAGAAGCCGGATTCCTTCTCCAGCGGGGATGCCCCGGTTTCCCTCGGTATTCTCGTCGACAACAGCGGCAGCATGCGCCCCAAGCGGGTGCAGGTGGACCGCGCCGCCCTGAACTTCGTCCGCGCCGGCAATCCGGACGATGAGGCCTTTATTGTCAAATTCAACGACGAATACCATCTGGTGGCTCCCTTCACCAGCAGCATTGCGGCGCTCGAAAAAGGCCTCGGCGAAGTCAACCCGAACTACGCCACCGCCATGTACGACGCGATCATTCGCGGCGTCGAGTACATGAACCGCTACGGCAAACGCAGCAAGAAAGTCATTCTGCTGATCAGCGATGGCGCCGATGACGCCAGCGCGCACAGTCTGCAGCAAACCGAGCAGATTCTGCGCGCGCAGAACGCTCCCATGATTGATTGCATCGGTCTCACCGATTCCGATGACAGCGGCTGGGTGCGCCGCGAAAACGCCAAGGTGCTGCGCGAAATCGCCGCTCTCACCGGCGGTCTTGCCTATTTCCCCAGGAATTTGAGCCAGGTGAACGACGTCACCCGCAAGGTCGCTCACGAAATCCGGCTGCAGTACAGCTTTATCTATCGCTCCAGCCAGGCTGCACCCGGCTACCATTCCATCCGCGTCGAGGTGCGCGATCCCCATCGCAAGCACCTGCGCGCGCTCACCCGCCGCGGTTACTGGCGCAGCAATTAGAGCTAGCGAAGCCGCAGGGCGGCGCGGATGCGCGCCGCTTCGGCCGCCGCTTGCGCCAGCGGCAGCATCCGGATACCCGCCTCGCTCAGCAGCGCCGCGCTGTAGGCCGCATCTTCGGCCGGCGCGTCGTCATGAAAGGCGGCCACATCGAGCGCACCCAGGTGCCGCTGCACGCGCGCCACGGTAAAGCACAGCTCCTTCACCGCGCCTTCGCCGCTGGCCCATGGCAGTGCCTGAATCACGTGGTGGCCGCGCCCGCTCTCTGCGTCCTGGTAATGGAAATCAAACCGGAAGCGGTCCGGCGTGGCCATCCACTCGCCCGCCCGCAGGTTGCGCTGCAGGTGCCGCAGCACGCGTTCTTCGGTAAACACGCGGCGCAGGTGCAGCAACACCCGCCGTCGCGCTCCCCGCGCCACCATGGCTTCGGCATCGGGAATTGCGCTCAACGGCACCGCATATTGCTGGTACAGCCGATCCAGCTCGCCCGCCGGATCCTCGGTCAGCACCGTTTGCACATCGCTCAGCCGCAGGGTATGGCTGAAGGTTTCGCGCGCCAGTTCCAGAAAATACTGCCGCGCCAGCCACGCCGGCTCGGTCGTGCGCAGCCGCAGCGCCAAATCCTCCTGCAGGCCCTCCAGCACGGCCGGATCAAACTGCGGAGCAAGCTGCCGCACCCGCGCTAAATCCGGCAATACCCGTACACCGGTGAATCCTCCCGCGTGCGCATCGAACAGCGCCACGCCGACCGTCACCGCCTCATCCCGGATCGGGTTCGGCGCCAGCCGGATCAGCACGTATTGGCAGGCTCGTAGCATCACTCTGCCTATCGTCCCCCCGCAGCTTCAAAGGCCATATCCCGCCAGTTATCAAACGGTGCCCGCGGCGACACCTTCACGCTCCAGATCAACTCCCGCACCTGCGGCCGCCGCCGCACCAGCCGTTCCAGCAGCGCCTGCATCTCCTCCCAGTCACCATACCACTCCGGCGGTATCTCTTCGCCCACCGCAAAAATGGCGGCCTCTTCATACTTCTCCAGCTTTGTCAGCCAGGGCTCGAACGATTTCCATTCCGTAATTCCCGTGTAGACCACGTTACGCGCATATACTCCGCGCAGCGGACTGTCGGGAAAATTCCAATCTCCGGCATTGAAGCAAAACCCCTGATCGACCATCCAGGCCCGCAGCGGCTTTCGCGGCCCGGTGCGGCAGTAAATCACCTGCCGTCCGTTGCAGTTGCACGTCCATTTGTCGAACGCCAGCATCCCCGCAAAATCGCCCAGGTTGGCAATCACGTTCAATGCCGGCTCGGGCAGGTAATCGTAAATGGGTGCGAACGGGTCGCTGCCCGGCAGCCGCGAGCCAAACTGTATCCCGCTGGCGCAGGGCACGATCTGTCCGGCAATCCGCATCCGCAGTCCCGGAGAACCGTCAATCAATTCCTGCGACACCTCGATCATCGCTGCCGGTGGCACCGGCAGCCCCAGCCCGCGCGCCAGCCGCGCCGCCAGCCACTCATTTGCCAGCACCCTCCGGTGCTGCGGGTTATTCACGAACTTGACGACATAAAAATGCCCGTCCGCGCACCGCATCAAATGCGACTGCGCTCCGCCCCGCATCGGTCTCACGTGTTCCACCGCCAGCGTTGGCACTCCATCAGTGTAGCCGCGCGTACTCGGCCCTGGCTTGCCGCAGCAGGCTTTCGTTCGCATCAGCGTGCTGCCACAGCGCAAAGAACTCCCGGTACGCTGCGCGCGCCGGCGCCGTCTGGTGTTCGAGAGCATAGGCGCGGGCCAGGCCCAAGAGCGCCAAAGAACCAATGGGTTGGTTCTGCAGAATGCCGGGGTGGTCCGCAATCTCCTGAAACTGGCTCGCGGCATCCTCGCCGTGCCGCTGCGCCAGATTGGCAATGCCGCGCAGATAGAGTGGATAAAGCGCGAACGTGAAGGCCTGATCGCCTTCCGCCAGTTCGTAGGGCGCCGATGCTTCGAGAGCCTTAACCGCGCTCGCGGGCCGGTGCCCGTGCAGGGCGAGGGCGGCTTGGATCAGTGGCAGGTACTGAAACTGCACCAGCGAGTTTTGCGGCCAGTTCCGGCGTAACGCGGACTCCAATTGCTGTGCGCCGGCGTTGTCGCCATCGAGCGCGAAGGCAATGGCGGCGAATGCGTTAGGGATAAAACCGGGATGAGCCAATGCCGCCTTCGCTTCCTGGCCTGCGACGGCATCGTTGCCCACCAGCGCCTGTTCGATGGCGTTGTGCGCCAGGTACTGAGCCGCGGTTTCATCCTCTCCCGCCGCCAGGGCGGCGTTGGCGGCGCTGCGGGCGAGCGCGGCGCTGTGGGTGAATTGGCCGCCCGCGGCCGCGGTTTCGGCCTCGAGGTAGAGCATGGCGTCGTTCATGACGCCGGCCGCAGACGCGCCAGCGGAATCTCGCGCCATGGCAGCCGGATTATGGTCCACGAAGTCCAGTAAATATAGGACGAGCGGGTACCAAGGTGACGCCACGTGCCGCCGCTCCCCACCTGCGACGGTCGCGCGCGCGGCGGCGAATTGGCCCAGCATGAGCTGGCTGTAGGCAAGGTTTACGACGTCGTTGCTGCTGCCCGCATTGCGCCGCTCCGCTTCCCGCGCGGCGGTCAGCGAAGCCGGATAATCGCCCAGCAGCATATCCGCCTGCCAGACATCGCCGGCGGGCGAATCGTTGCGCGGGTAGAGCCGGGCCCAAACCTTGGCGTCGGTCCGGCCCTGAGGCAGGTTCCACACCCCATCAAGCTCGTAATCGGTGGTGATGTTGAGGCGTTCCGCCTGACTGGTGTGATCGCGCAAGGCATAGGCGCGCGCCATGGCCCGAGCCGCCGGGCCCATTTCACCGAGCGGCATGTAGCTTCCGCCCATGCCCGCGTAAGCCATGGCAAAGTGGGGATCGAGAGCGACGGCCCTCTGGTAAAAGGGCAGCGCGGCGGCGAAATCATTTTCTACGTTGTACTCGTGCTTACCGAGGCTGTACGCCTTCAGTGCTGCCAGCGATGAGGTAGTCACGTCCTGCGGCGGCGCGCTGTATTTTTGCACCGACGCCAGCGATTCGCCTAGCCTTGCGCGCAGAACGGCAGTTGCACGGGAAAGCGCCGCCAGAATCTGGTCCTTGCCATTGGCCGTAACCTGCACATCCGCCAGCAGATCGCCATTGCCGCAGTCGACGGCTTTGAGCCCCAGCACGTACTGCGAGCCTAGTTGAGAAATGGATCCATCGACGGTTGCCGCGCTCCCGATGCGGAGGCAAACCTGGCGGGCCAGATCCGCGGTGAGCGGCGATTGCCGGGATTGCCCCATGAGCGAGAGTGTCTGCGCAATGCGCTCGTCGGACACCTGTCTGAGAAATGGCGATTGCGCAAGCTGCGCCGTCAGCCCCTGGCGCAGGGCGCCGTTGAATACGGGTTCGTCCGTGGAGTTGGCAAAATCGGCCAGCACAATCGTATCCTGCGCGGTCAGCTTGGGCGCGGAGCGAAAGCCGGAGCGCCAGACGGCCAGCACCGCCAGCAGGGCAACCACGGCAACGGCCGTGGGAATCCACCAGCGCGGCCGGGACCGCGGAGCGGTCGCCTGGACCGCCCCGGGCCGCTGTCGCGCTGCAGGCGCTTCAGGTCCGCCTCCAAATCCGCCGCGCTCTGATAACGCAGCCCCTTGTCTTTTTCGAGCGCCCGCTCGAGGATGCGTGCCAGTCCCAGCGGAAGTTCGCGGTTCAGTTCTGCCGGTGGCGTGGGTTGTTTGTGCAGGATGGCATCGGAAACCGCCATCCCCGTCTGGCCGGTAAAGGCCAGCCGTCCGGTGGCCATTTCATAGAGCACGGCGCCGAAGCTGAACAAATCGGTGCGCGCATCAAGAGGCAAGCCCAGCGCCTGTTCTGGACTCATGTAGGCAATCGTGCCCAGCGTGGTGCCTGGCGAGGTTAAATCGCATTCCACCATCGTGGGTGCCTCCGGATCGGCAACCGTCGCCACCTTGGCGAGCCCGAAGTCGAGCACTTTGGCCTGCCCGCGCGCGGTTACGAGAATATTCGCCGGTTTGATGTCGCGGTGAATAATGCTCTTGGCGTGGGCGGCGCTCAATGCATCGGCAAGCTGAATGGCGAGATCCACGATCGTGCCGACAGCCAGCGGCTTGCCAGACGCCATCTGATCCTTGAGGGTTGTGCCCTCCAGATACTGCATCGCGATGCAAAGTTGCCCTTCGTGCGTGGCGATTTCGTAAATGGTGCAGATGTTTGGGTGGTCGAGCGCGCTGGCCGCGCGCGCTTCGCGCCGCAGCCGCTCCAGCGCCAGCGCATCGTGCGCCAGCGACTCGGGCAAAAACTTCAGCGCCACGAAACGGCCCAGCGTGGTGTCTTCGGCTTTGAACACCACTCCCATGCCGCCGCCGCCCAATTTGCCGAGAATCCGGTAACGACCGCCCACTATGCACTACAGTATAAGCCTGCGCGGCGGGTCAGGGCTCGCAGATCCGGCGGTGCAGATCAGTCGGCCGCAGGGCGAGGACATCGGCTAGATTGAAGACGTATAGGCAGCGCGCGTTCGGGATGCAGTTTACAATTTCGTTACCCGTCTTGAATGGCAAATCGAGCATTAGAGCAGTTCCAGCTTCGCTGTAGCCCGTCGGACCAGATCGAATGCGGCATTTCCCCAAGAAAAGCCGCACGCCCTGCTCCCGAAGCCGGATACACCAACGCTGGAACTGTTCTAGATACCCTGGTCTTCGACCTTGACGGCGTGCTGGTGGACGTTTCGCAATCATTTCGCGCCTGCATCGGCGCCAGCATGGCCGCTCTTGGCGGCGCACCGGCAAACGAGCCCGAAATCCAGGCGCTGAAGCTGGCCGGAGGGTTCAATAACGATTGGGATGTAACGCGGGAATTGCTGCGGCAACAGGGAATTGCGGTTGCACGCGAGCGCGTGGTCGAGGTCTTCAGCCGCATCTATCGCGGCGCGGCGGGCATTGGTGTTTACGGGCCCGGAGGTCTGATCCAGCGCGAGCGCTGGCTTCTGGCGCCAGCAGTCCTGGCAGAGCTGCGGCAGAAGTTCCGGCTGGCGATTTTCACCGGCCGCCCGCGCGCGGATGCCGAGTTCACGCTGCGCCATTTCGGCGTGGCCGCCGCGTTTGCCGAAATCGTCGCGCTGGAAGATGCCGCCGCCAAACCGGACCCGGAGGGCTTGCTCCGGCTGTGCGCCCACATTTATTTCGGCGATACCGTCGACGATGCGCGCTGCGCCCGCGCTGCCTCCATCCGGTTTGCCGGCATCGCGCCGCCGGCCAGCGAACTCGAGCGGCAGTTTTGCGGGTTGGGCGCTCAGTTCACGGCAGCGAGCGTCGGCGATGCCGTGGAATGCTTGCTCACAGTCTGAATCCGCCGCGCTCCACGCCAGACGGTTGGCAGCAACTGCCGGCTGGTGCGGCAGCCGCCAATGCGTGTCAGGCAGCCCAAATTAAACTCGCGTGCCGCTCTCCGCTCGTGCGCGCTCGCGTGCGGAGACATGCGCACCACGGTACGTCCGGGCTTGCCGTTGCTGCCAAACGTGATCGAGGCGTCGTAGGGCGGCAGGCCATCGGCATCGATGTGATCAAACACCATGGCGCTGGCAATCGCCCCGCCGGCATCGGAGGGTGCATCGGGGCTGACCAGCATGGCCATGTCCATCGCGCCCACCACTCCGCCACCCGCATCACTCTCGCTTCCTTGGCGCCGCAGCATCACGCTGAATTCCGTCCGTGGCGCCAGCCGCAGCCGGTGCAGCCAGACGTTTTGAAACTGAAACAGGCAGTTGTCGCCCACGCACGCCGCAGAGCTGCCGTATGCGCGCGCCAGCGCTTCGACGGAGTTGAACTGCGTATGTTCGACCTCAACCGCGCGCAACTGCCGCAGCAGGTGCGAGGCATGCGAGCGCGGCGCCACCACCAGAAAAAACAGCAGCACTGGCGTGCCAATGATAACCACAAACGCCAGCTCTTTCAGCAGGCGCATACTCCAGCGCGGCTTCATCCGTTACCCGTTCTGCCCGCTCAGAATGCGCGTGATCGCTGCACTCACCAGCTTGCCGTCCGCCCGTAGCTGCTGCGCCTGAAAGCGCGCCATCGCCGCCTTCATGGCTTTGCCCATGTCCTTCGGGCTGCTGGCGCCGCTGGCGGCAATGGCCTCGCGTACCGTGACCTCAATTTCTTCCGGCGACAGTGCTCGCGGCAAATAGCTCTCGATGATGCCGATCTCGGCTTTTTCCTTGGCCGCCAGCTCCGGTCGTCCGCCCGCGGCGAACTGCTCGGCCGAGTCCTCGCGCTGCTTGATCATCGTGCCCAGCACCTTCTGCACTTCGGCATCGTCCAACTCCTGGCCAGCGTGGCCAGCGTCGACCTTGCGGTACTGGATCGCCGACTTCATCATGCGCAGCGTCGAAAGCCGCAGCTCCTCATGCTGCTTCATCGCCGCCACCATGTCCTGCTGGATCTTCTCGGAAAGCGCCATGCCTCTCAGTATACCGGCGCGCCGCGCTGCCTATTTCTTCGTCTCGGCGGCCGCGGCGGGTTCGGCCTCCGGTGCCGTCTTGGCGGGCGAGCGCGAGTCGGCCATCGATTTCTTGAACTCGCGGATGCTGTCGCCAATGCCTTTGCCCAATTCAGGCAGCTTCTTTGGCCCGAAAATGAGCAGGCAGATGACCAGGATGATAATCAGGTGCTCAGGCCGGAAAATTCCATCAAACATAACGCTCCGAATAGCGGCAGGGCCGGCGAAAGCGACCGGCCCGCCTTTCAGGCCGCAGTTGCTAATAGACCTTGTTATAGGGGAAGTACTCGTTGGGGTTGGGAACGGCCGCCAATCCCGCCAAATTGCCGCTATTGACACCGTCGGGGTAGAAGCCGCCCTTGGTGGCGCCCTGGGAATGGAACACGATATTCAGCACCTGCCGCGGGCTGCGGATCACGCTCAGCCCTTGATAGGTCGAGGAAAAGAACCGATAGTCGCCGGTGGGGATATCCACATTGTCTAACGCTCCCACCACGCCATTGTCGATCTCGTACTGCAGCAATTGATACCGGATGTTCGCGGTGTGCTGGTTTTCCATCGACAAAATGCGTGCGGCCACCGACAAATATTTCTTGTTCGTCAGGAACGGGGCAGCGCCTCCATACGCGCTGACGCCGGTGTCCTCAAAGGCTCGCGCCAATTGCAGAAACTGCGACTGATTGCCAAAGCCGATCCCCAGCGCGCCCAGGTTGATCGCCGGTTTGGCTACCGCCG
>JBOGKK010000018.1:0-15906 GCA_050745425.1 Terriglobales bacterium | reverse complement strand
CGGAAGGCGCCGAGATGGTGATGCCGGGCGATAACGTGGCGCTGGTGGTCGAGCTGATCAACCCCGTCGCCATGGAGAAGGGCCTGCGCTTCGCCATCCGCGAAGGCGGCCGCACCGTCGGCGCCGGCACCATTACCGAGATCCTCCAATAACTGGCAACTTTTATGTCCCAAGAACGCATTCGCATCCGTCTTAAAGCCTACGATTACCGCATACTCGATACCTCCACGCACGAGATCGTCGATACGGCCCGCCGCACTGGCGCCCAGATCGCCGGCCCCATTCCCCTGCCGACGGTGATCAACCGCTATACCGTGCTGCGTTCGCCGCACGTTGACAAGAAGAGCCGCGAGCAATTTGAAATGCGCACCCACAAGCGCTTACTCGACCTGCTCGAACCCACGCAGCAGACCATGGATGCACTCATGAAACTCGACCTGCCGGCCGGTGTGGATGTGGAAATCAAGGCATTTGGAGCGAAATAGCTCATGGTGAACGGAATTCTTGGTAAAAAAATCGGCATGAGCGAGAGCTATACTCCCGCTGGCGAACGCGTCCCGGTCACGCTCATCCAGGCCGGCCCCTGTGTCGTTGTACAGCGCAAAACCGTTGCCATCGACGGCTATGAAGCGGCCCAGTTGGGCCTGATCGAGTTCACCAAGCCCTCGCGCCTCACCAAGCCTGAGTTGCAGCGCTTCGAAGCCCATAATCTCCCGCCCTGCCGCTTCCTGCGCGAAGTGCCCGTCAGCGGGGAGGGCGATGAGGCTGCCAAGGTCGGCGATCAGGTGCTCGCGGAAATGTTCAAGGCCAGCGATTACCTCGATATCGTCGGCGTGAGCAAGGGCCACGGCTTCGCCGGCACCATCAAGCGCCATCACTTCGCTGGCGGCGCCGCCAGCCACGGCTCCATGTTTCATCGCGCCCCCGGCTCCATCGGCGCCAGTGCCTTCCCCTCGCGCGTGCTCAAGGGCATGCGCGCCGCCGGCCACATGGGCCATACCCGCATTACCGTGCGCAATTTGCAGATCGTCGCCGTCGATACCGACGATAACGTGCTTGCCGTACGCGGCGCCATCCCCGGCCCCAACGGCGGCTATCTGATCCTGCGCCGCGCCGTGCAGCCGCCGCCCCAGCGCCGCGGCTTTGCCGGCATCGCCAATACCAATCCCCTGAAGGCGTCCAAGAGGAAGTAAGCCATGCCGTCGATTGATGTCAAGAACCTCAACAATGAGACCGTCGGCTCGCTCCAGCTTGCCGACGACGTCTTCGCAGCTCCCATCAATGAGGAGCTGCTCTGGGAGGCCGTCCGCCACTATGGCGCCGCCCAGCGCCGCGGCACCCACAAAACTAAAGGACGCGCCGAAGTCAGCGGCAGCGGCAAAAAGCTCTGGAAACAGAAGGGCACTGGCCGCGCCCGCGTCGGCTCCATCCGCACCCCGCTCTGGCGCCACGGTGGTACCGTCCATGGCCCCCAGCCCCGCAGTTACGCCTGGACCATGCCGCGTAAAAAATTGACCGCTGCGCTGCGCTCCGCCCTCGCTGCCAAGCTCCGCGATGCCGAGCTCATCGTGGTCGACAGCTTCGAACTCCCGGAAGCCAAAACCAAACTCCTCCGCATCGCCCTCGATCGCCTGCAAGCCGACCGTTCCACCCTGCTGGTCGATGTCAACCCGGCCGCAGCTCTGGAGCGCAGCTCCCGCAACCTCGCCGAAGTCGAGTTGCAGGCGGCCCGCGACATCCATCCCTGGCACCTCCTCCGCTACCAGCGGGTCGTGCTCACCACATCCGCCATCGAAAAACTCCAATCCGCCGCGAGGCCACGGAAGAAGGCACTCGCAAGCTGACAAGCTGACTCGCTGAGAAGCTCCTATGCGTACCCGATTCGAAGTCATTAAACGCCCCATCATCACCGAAAAAGGCCTCGCGGTGAAGGATAAGTTCCGTACCCTCGTCTTCGAGGTCAACCCCGGTGCCAGCAAAGTCGAGATCCGCGAAGCCGTGCAGGCCATCTTCAAGGTCAAGGTCGCTTCGGTCCGTACCGCGCAGTTGCACGGCAAGGAACGCCGCCGCGGCCGTATCGTGGGTCGCCGTCCCGACTGGACAAAAGCTTATGTCACGCTGCTCGCTGGCGAAAAAATGCCCGAGTACGTTGAAAACGTCTGATCGATCATTGCCATCGCAGGATTTCCGCCATGCCTATTAAAACCTACCGGCCCACCACCCCGACCCGCCGCTACCAGTCCGTGGTGGTGAATCCGGATCTTTCGCGTGAGGCCCCGCACAAGCCGCTGCTCGAACCGCTCCGCCGCAGCGGCGGCCGCCGCAGCTCCGGCGACATCACCATCTGGCATCGCGGGGGCGGCCATAAGCGCATGTACCGCGTCATCGACTTCAAGCGCGATAAGGCCGGTGTGCCCGCCGAAGTCGAGTCCATCGAGTACGATCCCAACCGCAGCGCCCACATCGCTCTGCTCAAGTACCGCGACGGCGAGCGCCGCTACATCCTGCAGCCCGCCGGCCTCGCCGTCGGCATGCAGGTGTCCAGCGGCCCCGAAGTCGATATCCTTCTCGGCAACGCTCTGCCCCTGCGCAATATCCCGCCCGGCACCTCGGTCCACAACGTCGAGCTGCGCCCCGGCAAGGGCGGTCAGATGGTGCGCGCCGCCGGAGGCAGTGCCCAGTTGATCTCCAAAGAAGGTGCCTACGCCCTGCTCAAGCTGCCCAGCGGTGAAACCCGCCGCGTCCTTGCCGATTGCATGGCCACCATCGGCTCGCTCGGCAACGTCGAGCATGAAGGCCGCACCCTCGGTAAGGCGGGCCGCTCCCGCTGGCTCGGCCGCCGTCCCGTCAATCGCGGTGTCACCATGAACCCGGTCGATCACCCCCACGGTGGCGGCGAGGGCAAAACCAGTGGCGGCCGCCATCCCGTCACTCCCTGGGGCCAGCCCACGCGCGGCTTCAAGACCCGCAACAACAAACGCACGGACCGCTGGATTGTTAACCGGCGGCAGAAGAGGAAGTAGCCTATGGCCCGCTCGGTCAAAAAAGGTCCCTTCGTCGACGCGCATCTCGAAAAGCGCCTCCTCGAACTCAACCGTCGCAACGAGAAAAAGGTCTACAAAACTTGGTCGCGCCGCTCCACCGTGCTCCCCGAGTTTGTTGGCCACACGGTTGCCGTCCATAACGGCAAAAAATTCATCCCCGTCTACATGACCGAAAACATGGTGGGCCACAAACTCGGAGAATTTTCCCCCACCCGCACCTTTAAAGGCCACTCGGTGAAAGTCGCGGCCGAGAAATCTTCCGCCCCCGGCGGCCGGTAAGTCGTTATGCCAGAAGCTAAAGTCAAATCAGCTCCCGCGCTAGAAGCGAAAGCCATCGCCCGCTACGTGCGCATCTCGCCCCAGAAAGCCCGCCTCGTCGTCGATCTCATTCGCGGTCTGCGTGCCGAAGAGGCCCTGCACCGCCTCCGTTTCACGCGTAAGCGCATCGCCATGAATGTGGCCAAGTTGCTGCAGTCCGCCATTGCCAACGCCACCGAAAAAGGCGAAATGGATGTCGATGCTCTCTACGTCACCCGCGCCTTTGTGAACGAAGGCCCGCGCCAGAAGCGCATCCGCCCCGCTCCCATGGGCCGCGCCTATCGTTATCAGCGCCGCAGCGCCCATATCGAGCTCGCTGTCGGCGAACGCCCTTCCGCTCAGAGCCTGACCCGCCGCGCCGCGCCCGCATCGGCCCCCGCCTCGGCGTCCGCCACCAGCCAGCCCGCAGCCAGCCAGCCCGCGCCCCGGCGCAAACCCTCCGCCCGGAAACCCGCAGCCCAAAAACCGGCCGCTAAAAAGCCAGGCGCCAAAAAAACGGCCGCTAAAAAATCCACTTCTACCAGCAAGCCGAAAGGCGGTAAGTAAATGGGACAGAAAGTACATCCATACGGATTCCGCCTCGGCTTTGTCAAGCCCTGGAAAAGCCAGTGGTTTGCCACCCGCGACTACTCCCAGTTTCTGCTCGAGGATGTGCGCCTGCGCGACCGCCTCAAAAAGCGCCTCCGCGCCGCCGGCGTCAGCTCCGTCGAGATCATGCGCCCGGGCAACAAGCTGCGCGTCATCATCCATACCTCGCGCCCCGGCATCATCATCGGCCGCAAGGGCAGCGAAATCGAAAAACTCAAAGCTGAGATCCAGAAAGAAACCAGCCGCGAGGTCTTCATCGATATTCAGGAAGTCCATAAACCCGAGCTCGATGCCCAGCTCGTGGCCGAATCCATCGCCCTGCAGTTGGAAAAGCGCATCGCCTTCCGCCGCGCCATGCGCAAGGCCGTCGATAGCGCCGTGCGCTTCGGCTGCAAGGGTATCAAGGTGCGTGTCTCCGGCCGCCTCAACGGCGCCGAAATTGCCCGTACCGAGTGGTACTTGCAGGGTCGCCTGCCCCTCCATACCATGCGCGCCGACATCGACTACGGCACCGCCGAAGCGCATACCACCTATGGCGTCATCGGCGTCAAAGCCTGGACCTATAAAGGCGAGATTCTCCCCCAGAAACGCCGCTCGCCGGCAGGAGCCGCGTTTTAGCTGATTGCTGACTGCTGTTCGCTGAGAGTTTTTTATGTTGATGCCCAAGAAAGTTAAGTTCCGCAAGCAGCACCGCGGACGCATGTGTGGCAAGGCCTGGACCGGAGGCACCCTCTCGTTCGGCGATTTTGGCCTCAAGGTGATGGAGCCGGGCTGGATCACCGACCGCCAGATCGAGGCCAGCCGCGTCGCCATGACGCGCTTCGTTAAGCGCGGCGGCAAGGTCTGGGTTCGCGTGTTCCCCGATAAGCCGGTGACGAAGAAGCCTGCCGAAACCCGTATGGGCAAGGGCAAGGGCGCGCCCGACCACTGGGTCGCCGTCGTCCGCCCTGGCCGCATCCTGTTCGAGATGGAAGGCGTCCCCCTCGATCAGGCCCGCGAAGCCATGCGCCTTGCCTCCCACAAACTTGCCGTCGCCACCCGCTTCGTCCACCGCGGTGAACAGCTATGAAGAACAACCCGATGGAACGATACCGCCAGATGGGCCCCCAGGAGCTCGAGTCGAAGGAAGCCGATCTGCGCGATCAGCTCTTCCGCCTCCGCTTCCAGATGTCCACCGGCCAGTCCGAGAGTATCAGGAAGCTGCGCCAGATGCGCCGCGACATCGCGCGCGTCAAGGGCCTGATCAGCGAACGCGCCCCTGCCGGCGCCACCCAGGGAGAAAAGCAATGACCGCACCGGAAAACCTCAGAACCGGCCGGCGCAACGAAAAAGTCGGCGCCGTCGTCTCCACCAAAATGGCCAAAACCGTGGTGGTCGAGACCGTGCTGCAGAGCGCCCACAAGCTCTACCGCCGCGCCATCAAACGTCATCACCGCTTCTATGCCCATGACGCCAACGGCGAGTGCCAGCTCGGCGATGTCGTCCGCATCCAGGAAACCCGCCCCCTCAGCAAGCTGAAGCGCTGGCGCCTGATCGAAATCGTGCGCCGCGCCTCCGCCGCTCCCAGCGCCGAGGAAATCACCCGCGCCGTCGGCGCCGGTGAAGTCGAACGCGACACCAAACGCCGCAAGCCCAAGGCCGCCCCTGGTTCAGATACGGAGGCCACGCTCAATAGCTGACCAGCTGAGAAGCTGACTGGCTGACGAGCTGATAGGAAAACGCTATGGTCCAAATGCGCACCATCCTCGCGGTCGCCGACAACAGCGGCGCGCGCAAACTCCAGGTGATCCTGCCCCGCGGCGGTTCCACCGGCCTGCGCGCCGGCCTCGGCGATGTGGTCACCGCCGCCGTCAAGGAGGCCGCTCCCGTCGGCCAGGCCAAGAAGGGCACCGTCGTGCGCGTCGTCATCGTGCGCACCCGTAAGGAGACCCGCCGCCGTGACGGCACCTACATCCGCTTCGATCAGAACGCCGGCGTGCTCATCAACGAAACCGGCGAGCCCGTGGGTACCCGCGTATTCGGCCCCGTCGCCCGTGAACTCCGCGAAAGGCGCTTTTTGAAAATCGTTTCCCTCGCCCCCGAGGTGCTGTAGCTATGAATATCCGTAAAGACGATCTCGTCAAAGTCATCGCCGGGCGCGACAAGGGCAAGCAGGGCAAAGTCCTGCGCGTTTACCCCGATGAAAACCGGGTGCTGGTCGAGCGCGTGATGATGATCAAGCGCCACACCCGCCCCAACCCCGACCACCAGATCAAGGGCGGCATCGCCGAGCACGAATCCCCCATTGCCGTCTCCAGCATCATGTTCGTCTGCCCCGAATGCGGCCCGGTCAAGATCAAACGCCTCCCCGCCGCCGCCGAGGGCCGCTCTGGCCGCCAGCGAGCCTGCAAAAAGTGCGGCCGTGTTTTCGATAAATAGGAGAAACTGTCATGCCTGCCCGGCTGCAAGAACGCTACCAAAAAGAAGTCGCTCCCGCCCTCATGCGTGAGTTTGGCCTGACCAATGCTATGGCCATCCCTAAACTCCACAAGGTGGTGGTCAATATGGGCGTCGGCCAGGCCACCCAGAACGCCAAGCTCATGGATACCGCGGTCGCCGAGCTGAGCGCCATCTGTGGCCAGAAGCCGATGGTCACCCATGCCAAAAAATCCATCGCCGCCTTCAAGCTCCGCGAGGGCATGCCGGTCGGCTGCGCCGTTACCCTCCGTGGCGTCCGCATGTACGAGTTCCTCGACCGCTTGATGAATGTCGTACTGCCCCGCGTCCGCGATTTCCGCGGTGTGTCTCCCAAGAGCTTCGACGGCCGCGGCAACTACACCCTCGGTCTGCTCGATCAGATCATCTTCCCGGAAATTGACTACGCCAAAGTCGATCTGCCCAAAGGCATGAACGTCACCGTCGTCACCACCGCCCGCAATGATGAGCAGGCGCGCTCGCTGTTGCGGCATCTCGGCATGCCTTTCCGCGCCAATTAGGAGTCCCGATGGCCACCGCTGCCCGTATCGCCAAGAACCGCAAGAAACCAAAATTCGCCATCCGCCTGCGCCACCGCTGCCAGTTGTGCGGCCGCCCCCGCGCCTATCTGCGCAAGTTCGGACTCTGCCGGCTTTGCTTCCGCTCGCACGCCCTGCGCGGCGAGATCGCCGGCGTGACCAAGGCCAGTTGGTAATGGACACTGTGAGGAGTTTTGCATGAGTTTGACTGACCCCGTCGCCGATCTGCTGACCCGCATCCGCAACGCTGTGCGTGCCCATCACGCCCGGCTTGATCTGCCCAGCTCGAAGCTCAAGCTCGAGATTGTGCGCATCCTGCAAAGTGAGGGTTACCTCGGCGAGTTCAAGCTGCAGGATGATCAAGGCCATCCCCGTATCCACGTCGAGCTCAAGTACGGGCCCAACGATCAGCCCGTCATCAGCAACCTGCGCCGCATCTCCCAGCCCGGCTGCCGTGTCTACGTCGGCACGCACCAGATCCGGCCCGTTCTGGGTGGCATGGGCATCAGTATTCTTTCGACCCCGCACGGGGTCATGACCGGCCGCCAGGCACGCAAGCAACGCGTCGGCGGCGAGCTCTTGTGCGAGGTTTGGTAACTATGTCACGCGTCGGTAGAAAACCCATCCCTGTGCCCGCCAATGTGCAGGTCGCGCTCGAAGCCGGGCGCATCCTGGCCAAAGGCCCGCGCGGCGTCATGACCGTCACCCTGCCGGAAGGTATCCGCCTCGTGCAGAACAAATCCGAACTCGTTGCCGAGCGGGCCGGCGACCAGTACGCTGCCCTCCACGGCCTCGCGCGCTCCCTCGTCGCCAACGCCGTGCTTGGCGTCAGCCAGGGCTTTCAGAAAGAGCTCGATATCGTTGGCGTCGGCTATCGTGCCGAATTGAAGGGCAAGGAAACGCTGGTGCTCAGCCTCGGCTTCAGCCATCAGATCGAGTACCACATCCCTCCCACCGTGCTCATCACCGTGGATGCCAAGCAGACCCATCTCAATATTTCCGGCGCCGATCGCCAGCAGGTCGGCCAGGTCGCCGCCGAACTGCGCGCCCTGCGCCCGCCCGATCCTTACAAGAACAAGGGCGTGCGTTACACCGGCGAGCGCCTCAAGAAAAAGGAAGGCAAGACCGGCGCGAAATAGTCCGGAGCCAACTAGGAGCCCCCATGATTCAGCCCAGTTCTAAAAATGAGCGCCGCCTCGTCCGCCAGCGCCGCACCCGCCGCCGTCTCGCCGGTAGCGCCCAGCGCCCCCGCCTGAGCGTGTTCCGCTCCCTGCATCATATCTATGCCCAGATCATCGACGATGAGCGTGGCGCCACCCTCGCCGCCGCCTCCAGCCGCGCCCTCGACCTCAAGGCCGGCGGCGATCGTGCCGCCGCCGAAGCCGTCGGCCGCGCGGTCGCCGAGCGCGCTCTCGCCAGCGGCATCTCCACCGTCGTGTTTGATCGCGGCGGGTATCCCTATCACGGCCGCGTCCAGGCCCTCGCCGAGGCCGCCCGCGCCGCCGGATTGCAATTTTAAAGGAATTCGCCGATGCCCGCTATCAAAACCCGCCTCAATCCCGACCAGTACCAGCTCAAGGACCAGGTCGTGTCTATCAACCGTGTCACCAAGGTCGTCAAAGGCGGCAAGAATCTCTCCTTCGCCGCTCTCGTCGTGGTCGGTGACCCCGGCGCCGGGGTGGTCGGCTACGGCAGCGGCAAAAGCAAGGAAGTGCCCAGCGCCATCCGCAAGGGCATTGAGTCAGCTAAGAAAAACCTGGTGCACATCCACAAGCTCGAAGTCACCATCCCCCACGCCGTCCTCGGCCGCTACGGCAGCGGCCGCGTCCTGCTCAAGCCCGCTCCGGCCGGAACCGGCGTGATTGCCGGCGGCGCCGTCCGTGCCGTCATGGAAGCGGCCGGCATCGGCAACGTGCTCACCAAAAGCATTGGTACCACCAACCCCCACAACGTTATCAAGGCTACCTTTGCCGCCCTTCTGCAACTGCGCGACAAGCAGCAAGTCGCCCTCTTGCGCGGCAAGTCGGTCGAGGAGATTTAGTCATGCCCGCCTCTGCCACCATCCGTATCCAGTACTATAGAAGCGCCATCGGCCGCTCCTGGCGCCAGAAGGCGATCGTGCACGGTCTCGGCCTGACCAAGCTCCAGCAGGTGGTCGAGCGCCCCGATTCGCCCGGCTTCCGTGGTATGGTCGCCAAGGTGCCGCACCTGCTCCGCATCGTGCCCGCCTCCAGCAAAGTAGGTACCAACCGATGAACCTCTCTCAAATTCACAAGCCCGCAGGCGCTACCCACCCCCGCAAGCGCGTCGGTCGCGGCATGGGCTCCGGCCACGGCAAAACCTCGACGCGCGGCCATAAGGGCCAGCGTTCCCGTTCCGGCCACAGCCTCATGCGCGGCTTTGAAGGCGGCCAGATGCCCATCCATCGCCGCCTGCCCAAACGCGGCTTCCATAACCTGTTCCGCAAGCATTGGGCCATCGTCAACCTCGATCAAATTGTGCAACTGGGCGTGGCCGATGTGTCCCCTGAACTGCTGCTGAACCGCCGCGTCATCCGCCACGTCTATGATGGGGTTAAAATTTTAGGTCGGGGCGAGCTCGCCTCGCCGGTGCACGTTACCGCTCACGCTTTCACCGCTTCGGCGAAAGCCAAAATCGAAGCCGCTGGCGGCAAAGCCCTGTTGCAGCCATAGCGGCCAGGCAGACCGGTCCCGGCTTGGACCATACCGATGAAGTTTGATTCCATAACCAATATCTTCAAGATTGCTGACCTGCGGCGACGTGTGCTGTTCACGTTCTTCATCCTCTTCGTCTTCCGCATTGGCTCGCACATCCCCACCCCTGGCATCAATACCGCCCTGCTCGAACAGTTCTTCAAGCAGAACGCCGGCACGCTGCTCGGCTACATCAACATGTTCAGCGGCGGCAACTTCAGCCAGATGACTGTGTTTGCCCTGGGCATCATGCCCTACATCACCGCCGCCATCATTCTCGAGCTGATGACCGTGGTGTGGCCCTACCTGGAAAAACTCCAGAAGGAAGGCGAGCTCGGCCGCCGCAAAATCACCCAATACACGCGCTGGCTGACGCTCGTGCTGTCCATCTTCCAGAGCCTCGGCATCGCCTACACGCTGCAGAAAAATACCTTCAACGGCGCCGGTTTCGTCATCCGCCCCGGCCTTGGCTTCGTGGCCATGACCGTGCTCACCCTCACCACCGGTTCGATCTTCGTCATGTGGCTGGGCGAGCAGATCACCGATCGCGGCGTTGGTAACGGCATGTCGCTGCTGATTTTCGCCGGCATCATCGTCGGCCTGCCTTCCGCCATCGGCGACCTGTGGACCAAGGTTCAGACCAATACCTGGGGCCCCTTCACCGTCCCCGGCATGCTCATTCTGCTGGGCTTCATGCTCGCCGTCGTGGCGTTCATCGTTTGGGTCGAGCGCAGTGAGCGCCGTATCCCGGTGCAGTATGCCAAGCGCGTTGTCGGCCGCAAGCTCATGGGCGGCCAGTCCACCCACCTCCCCATCCGCGTCAATAGCGGTGGCGTCATGCCCGTCATCTTCGCCGCTTCCATCCTGACCTTCCCCTCCACCGCCGTCATGCTGCCGTCGATCAAAAACAGCAAGGTCTTTGGCCCCATGCTCACGGCCCTGGGCTTTGGTGAGCCGCTCTACACGCTCATTTACGTCGTCGCCATCATCTTCTTCGCCTACTTCTACGTCTCCATCATCTTCAATCCCGTCGAAGTGGCCGACAACATGCGCAAGTACGGCGGCTTCATCCCGGGCATCCGCCCTGGCCGCCACACTTCCGAATTCATCAACACCATCCTGACGCGCATCACCTTCATCGGCGCCGTCTATCTGGTCCTGGTGTCGCTGGTTCCTCAATTCCTGATCACCGGAACCAAGTTCAACCATCTGCCCGGGTTTCTGGGGGCGTGGTTTGCCAATGCGCCGCCATGGTTCCTCAATGGCCTGAACGTCAACTTCTACTTTGGCGGCGTTTCCTTGCTCATCATCGTCGGCGTAGCTATGGATACCGTGCAGCAGGTTGAGGCGCAACTGATCATGCGCCACTACGAGGGCTTTACCGCGCGTTCCTCGCGCATCCGAGGTCGACGTTCCTACTGGGCATGACGCCTCCGGCACCACCAGCGCCCCGGCCCACCGCCACTCAGGACGAGCTGCCGCCCATCGTGCTTTTGGGTATGCCCGGCGCGGGCAAGGGGACTCAAGCCAAACGCCTGATCGCCCGCTATCAGATTCCCCACCTGTCGACCGGTGATATGTTCCGCGAAATTGTCGCTTCCGGTTCCGACCCCGGTAAGCGGACCCGGAACACCATGCAGCAGGGCGGACTGGTTGACGACGATCTGGTGTGCGCGGTGGTTGGCGAGCGCATCCAGCGCCCCGACTGTGGCAATGGCTACATTCTCGATGGCTTTCCGCGCACGCTTCCACAGGCAGAGTGGTTCATCCGGTTTCTCGATGAACGCGGCCACGCCAGTCGCCTGATTGTGATTTATTTGACCGTCGGCTATAATGATCTGTACCGCCGGTTGCTGGGACGGAGGAGTTGCCCGAAGTGTGGGCGCATCTACAACGATTTTACCCAGCGCCCCCGCCAGGCGGGCGTGTGCGACCTCGATCAGTCGCCGCTGGTGCAGCGCAAGGACGACGATCCTGCCGTCATTCGCGAGCGCCTCAGCGCCTACGAGCAGCAGACGCTGCCCTTGGTGAATTTTTTCCGCCGCCGCGGCCGCCTGTTGCAGATCAGCGGTGCCGAAGCGGTGGATCGTGTGAGTGAACGGATTTTTGCCGCTGTGGACCGGGGCATTGGCGTCAGCGGCGCCTCGAGATTGGAAGCTATCGATTGATTGCTCGCCGCACACAGGCTGAATTGGAGAAGATGCATCGCTCGGGCCAGGTCCTGCACGCGGTCCTGCAGCGCGTGCACGCCGCCGTGCGCCCCGGCGTCAGCACTTGGGATCTTGAGGAAGTTGCCGATACCGCCATGCGCGAGTTGGGCGCCACCTCTGCCTTCCGCGGCTATCACGGCTATCCTTGCGTGCTCTGCGTCTCGGTAAACGAGCAGGTCATCCACGGCATCCCCAGCCGCAAACGCGCCCTCCGCGCCGGCGAGATTGTCTCCCTCGATTGTGGCGTTGTTGTCGATGGCTACTACTCCGATCACGCCGTCACCGTGATGGTGGGCGATGCCGAGGCGGTCCCGGCGCCCAGCCGCAAGCTGCTCCAGGTTACGCAGCAGGCCCTGCAGGCCGGCATCGAACAGGCCCGCGCCGGCAACCACCTGGGCGATATTTCCCATGCCGTGCAGAGCCACGCGGATGCCGCCGGTTTTGGTATCGTGCGTGAGTTCGTCGGCCATGGCATCGGCACTCATCTGCATGAAGATCCGCAGGTGCCCAATTTTGGCGCGGCCGGCTCCGGTCCCAAACTGCGGCCGGGCATGGTGCTCGCCATCGAGCCCATGTTCAACCTCGGCGGCCCCGGCGTGTCCGTGCTCGCCGATGGCTGGACCGCGGTCACCACCGACGGCGAGGCTTCCGCACATTTCGAACATACCGTGGCCGTCACCGATAACGGCCCTTGGGTTTTAACCGGGGCTTAGCCCCCGCTAGCGAGGAGAATGAGCAAAGAAGACGCGATTGAGGTCATTGGCACGGTTCTGGAACCGCTCCCCAACGGCATGTTCAAGGTTGAGCTGGAAAACAAGATGCTGGTGCTGGCCCACATTAGTGGAAAGATTCGCAAAAATTACATCAAAATCCTGCCCGGCGACCGGGTCGCCATCGAACTCTCCCCCTACGATCTCAAACGCGGGCGGATTGTGTATCGCTATAAGTAACACGAGGAACCAAAATGAAAGTACGCGCGTCGGTCAAAAAAATCTGTAGCAAATGCACCATCGTGCACCGCAAGGGCGTTGTGCGCGTCCTGTGCGTCAACCCCAAGCACAAGCAGCGCCAAGGCTGAGGAGAACAAGGAACCATGGCACGTATTTCCGGAGTGGATCTGCCGCCGCGTAAGCGCGCTGACATCGCCCTCACCCATATCTACGGCATCGGCCGTGCCCGCGCCGCCAAAATTCTGGCTCAGACCAGCATCGACCCCGGCAAGCAGATGGATACGTTGAGCGAAGATGAAGTCAACCATATCCGCCAGGTGATCGAGGCGGAGGGCAACGTGGAAGGCGACCTGCGCAAGACCATCTCGATGAACGTCAAGCGCCTCATCGAGATCGGCTCCTACCGCGGCCTGCGCCATCGCCGCAGTCTGCCTACGCGCGGTCAGCGCACCCACACCAACGCCCGCACCCGCAAGGGCCCGCGCCGCGGCACCGTCGCCGGCAAAAAGAAGGCCGCCGCTAAGACTTAGGATCGAACACCATGGCTAAAGCAACGAAAGCAGCCGCGGGCAAGCCCAAACCCGCCGCCAAGAAGAAATCGTTCAAGAAGCGCGAAAAGAAGAACGTGCCCACCGGCGTGGCCCATATCCAGGCGACGTTCAACAACACCCTGGTCACCATCGCCGGCCCCGATGGCAAGGTGCTGAGCTGGTCCAGTGCCGGCTCGCTCGGCTTCCGCGGTTCCCGCAAGGGCACCCCGTTTGCCGCCGGTCAGGCCGCTCTTCGCGCCGCCAGCGGCGCCCGCGAGCATGGCATGCGTACGGTCGAAGTGCGCGTCGTCGGCCCCGGCTCCGGCCGCGAAACCGCGATTCGCTCGCTCGCCACCGCCGGACTTGAAGTCCGCTCCATCAAGGACGTTACCCCCATTCCCCACAACGGCTGCCGCCCCGCCAAGCGCCGCCGCGTTTAACCCGTAACCCGCAACCTGTAACCTAAATTTTATGGCTCGTTATACTGGTCCCGTCTGCCGTCTCTGCCGCCGTGAAGGAATGAAGCTGTTCCTGAAGGGCGAACGCTGCTTTTCCAGCAAGTGCGCCGTCGAAAAGCGCAATACCCCTCCCGGCCAGCATGGCGCTGCCCGCCGCCCCAAAATCGTCGGCTACGGTTTGCAATTGCGCGAAAAACAGAAGGCGCGCCGCATCTATGGCGTGCTCGAACGCCAGTTCCGCGGCTATTTCGCCCGCGCCAGCCGCCAGAGCGGCGTTACCGGCGAGCTGCTGCTGCGCCAACTCGAACTCCGCCTCGATGCCGTCACCTACCGCCTCGGCTTTGGCACCTCCCGCGCCCAGTCCCGCCAGCTGGTGCGCCACGGCCATATGCTCGTCAATGGGAAAAAGGTCACCATCCCCAGCTTTCAACTCAAGCCCGGCGATACCGTCGCCGTGCGCGAAAAAAGCCGCCAGTCCACTACGATTTTAAGTGCCCTCGAGTTTCAGGGCCACGGAACACTCGCTCCCTGGCTCGAACTCAATCGCGAACAACTCTCCGGCCGGCTTGTCAGCCTGCCCCAGCGCGCCGATCTCAGCCTGCCCGTGCAGGAACAGATGATCGTCGAGCTTTACAGCAAGTAAAGGAACCCCCATGCCCGTTGCCTGGACCGCAGAGGAGAAACACAGCATGCTCTGGAAAGGTTTTCAGAAACCGAAGCGCCTTGCCGTGGACCCGGATTCACTGACCGAACGCTATGGCAAGTTCACCGCCCAGCCGTTTGAACGCGGCTTCGGCAATACCATCGGCAATGCTCTGCGCCGCGTCCTGCTGTCATCCGTCGAGGGCGGCGCCATCACCGCCGTCCGCATCGAAGGAGTGCTGCACGAGTTCCAATCCATTCCGGGCGTGGTCGAGGATGCAACCGATATCATCCTGAATCTCAAGCAGATCCCGTTCCGCCTCAGCGTGGATGGCCCCAAGCACATCTACCTCAAGGCCGACAAGCCGGGCGCCATCACCAGCGGCATGCTGGAAACCGACGGTGATGTCGAAGTGCTCGATAAGAATATCCACATCGCCACCATCAGCGAAGGCGGCAGCCTCGATATGGATCTGCGCCTCAAAGTCGGCCGCGGCTACGTCTCCGCCGACCGCAATTTCGACGACGATCTGGCGGTTGGCTTTATCCCCGTCGACAGCGTCCACTCGCCGGTGCGCAAGGTCAACTACAGCGTCGATGCCGCCCGCCTGGGCCAGACCACCGACTACGACCGCCTCGTGCTCGAGGTTTGGACCAACGCCGCCGTCAGCCCCACCGACGCGGTTGGGCTGGCTGCCAAGCTGCTCAAAGATCACATGAGCATCTTTGTCAACTTCGAGGAAGTTCCCGAGGGTGGTGAGTTCCTGGAAGGCCGTCAACTCCAGCTGCGCAACGAGAACCTCAACCGTTCGGTCGAGGAACTCGAGCTCAGCGTCCGCAGCTATAACTGCCTTAAGAACGCCAACATCCAGACCATCGGCGAGCTCATCCAGAAGAGCGAGCCCGAAATGCTCAAGACCAAAAATTTCGGCCGCAAATCGCTCAACGAAATCAAGGAAATCCTCGCCCAGATGGGACTGTCGCTCGGCATGCGCATTGACGACCAGGGCAACGCCGTTCCCGACGCCGAAGGCGAGTGAACCTGTAACCTGTAAACTGTTACCTGTAACCTACCATGCGACATTTGAACGCCGGAAAAAAACTGGGCCGCAACACCGCGCATCGCCGTGCGCTGCTGCGCAATCTCGTCACCTCGCTGGTGCTGGAGGAACGGATCCAAACCACGATCCCCAAGGCCAAGGCCATCCGCCCCCTGGCCGAGCGCATGGTCACGCTCGGCAAGCGCGGCTCCCTCCATGCCCGCCGCCAGGCCGCCAGCTTCCTGCTCGACGCCCAGGCGGTGCAAAAGCTGTTTGATCAACTCGCCGCCCGTTTTGGCGATCGTCCCGGCGGCTATACCCGCATCGTCAAGACCGGGTTCCGCAAGGGCGACAATGCCCCGCTCGCCTATATCGAGTTTCTGGGCAGCGAAGGCATGCAGGCCGCCAAGCGCAAGCGC
>JBOGKK010000017.1:0-1709 GCA_050745425.1 Terriglobales bacterium | reverse complement strand
CCGCCCCCGACGCCTCCCGTTGGTCGGCTCCCCCGCGGCCGCTCCGGGCTCGGCCGAGGGGGACGTCGGGCAGAAGTTTTTCCCCGGCAACGGAGTGGGAGCTGGGAGTGACCCCATTCCTCGGCCTCGACCTTGCCACGGCAGAGGCAACTCGGACGTGGCCGCGTAACTGGCGTGTGCTGCGGGCGCGAGCCCCACAACGGCAGTCAACGCGACCAAAGCAATGAGCCGCATGCACGCCCCTTCCTAGCGAAATCAGCGTTGGTGTGAGGAGCTGTTGCGGGTTGCGCGCAGCTTTTCCTCCTGTTGAAAAGCCGCACGTGCCGCTTCGTTCGAGCTGTAAAGCGGCGCTGATCTCGCTCTAAGTTCCACCTGTCTGGAAAGGCGCTTTGGCACCGCCCGTCACCTTAAACACCAACTCTTTTTCGCAGTAATCGCACTCCATTTCGAACTTGCGCGTGATCAGGCAGCGCATGTACTCGTCCGGCCCCGGATAGATGGTGTAAATCCGCTTGCACTCCGGACATTCGACCGATAGTATCGAACCGCTCATCGCACCTCTCTCCTTTCCTCAGTCTATAGCAGAATCACGGCACAACCCAGCGAGCCTCGGAGCCCTTCCTATCGACGATGAGGATACCGCTCATCCTGGCCCTGGCGGTGTTGAGCCTGAGCGCGTGGGCGCAACAAGCGCCGATTACCCTCAGCCCGGCCACCGTTTCCTCACGCCTGCTGCGCGTTAGCGCCGCCAATCGCGCCATGTCACAGCTGGCCCACATCGGCGAAAAACGCGGTGCGACCGCGGCCGTCCGCCGCTACGCCCGGCGCGTCGCGCTGGACCACGAAAAGGTTCAGGCCTCGCTGCAGGACAAGGCCGATTCCCTGGGGATCAATCTAAAGTCCCTCGCCGCCGCAACCAACCCGCTGCCCGACCAGCAACTGGAGCAACAACTCAAAGCGGTTGCCCCCACCGATTTCGATCATGAGTTCCTAACCGCCATGGCCGTGCAGAATCGGCAAATGATCCCGCTGCTGGATCAGGGCGCTCGACAACCCGGAGCGGGCCCGCTGCAAACCCTCATGCGCCGTATTGTCGCCATTGTTCAGATTCATGTAACGCTCGCCGAAATTCTGCTCAAACCCGGAGCTCCCGCCTGAGGTCCCGCACCATGCCCACGTCTCACAACTGGCCTCCGCCCCGTTCGGCGCAAAGCACCGGAGCGGTTGTCGGTGGCGGCGCTATCGCCGGCGCCATTGGCGGCGCCGTGATGCTCATTGTGGCCATGAGCTGGACCGCAGCCGTGCACTTGGGATCTGAAATCATACCGCGCACCACCGCCGCCGCCCTCAGCGGCCCGATGGGGCTCATCTCCAGCCGCGCGACAGTGTGGCAGGGCTGGCTCATGTACCTCGCCGCCGCCGCCGTGCTGGGACTGATTTATACTGCGATCGGCTGGAATGTCCGCAAATGGCGCACCGCGATCATCTGGGGCGTTCTGTACGGCATCTGCGTCTGGGTCATTATGACCGCATGGCTGCTGCCGGCTCATGATCACGTCATGGCGGCCTATGTCGCGCTGATGCCCGGCCCCTGGTTCGTGCTCCACTTGATCTACGGCGCCGTGCTCAGCGTCAGTGCTCCCATCCGCCGTGGACTCGCAGGCGCCCAGCCGCGGCCTGCGGTTTGGACAATGCCCAAGGCCAGCTAG
>JBOGKK010000016.1:0-3591 GCA_050745425.1 Terriglobales bacterium | reverse complement strand
GTCGTCTATCTCATCAATCGCAAGAAAAATTCCACTGTCAGCCCCTCCTCGCTGTAGCGGGAGCCGGCCAACGGGAGGCGTCGGGGGCGGAGCCCCCGGCAAAACAGGCTATGCCGCCTGCCCGCGGCGCATGCCCACTGCGAGCAGGTACTTGCGCGGAAGCGCGAAGCCGAGGGGCGTAGCGCAGGCGTCGTGCAGGGCCGCAAACTGTTGCCGCAGCGCCGCGCGCCGGGCGGGATCGAGGCTGGCGGCGAGATTCTTCATCGGCCCATAACCGGCGACGAAGGCATCCCACGCCGCGCTGCCATCGCGGCCGTAATAGACGGTCGTGCCTTCCTCGAACTTCAGGTCGAAGGCCTCGCCCAGCAGCTCGCGTACGCGGTCCGGGTTGCCCCAGGCGAACGGCGAGGGCGGCGGAGGCGAAGGTGGCGCCGGCATGTACTCGCGCAGGATTTGAAACATGGCGAAGACCGAGCTGTCCGTCGGCCAGGTCACCAACGCCAGCCGTCCGCCGGGCCGGCATACGCGGGCCAGCTCGGCGGCGGCAGCTTCCGGGTGGCTCGCAAACATGACACCGCAGGTCGATACTATGGCGTCAAATTGTCCGGTTGCAAAGGGAAGTTGTTCGGCATCGCCAAGTTCGTAGGTGATGTCCAGACCTTCGGCGTGCGCCAGCGCGCGGGCCGTCGCCAGCGCCTCGGGTGCAAAATCGGTGCCGACGACGGTGGCGCCGCGGCGCGCGAGCAAGCGCGAAGTCCAGCCGGTACCGGTGGCGACATCGAGCACGTGCTCGCCGGGCTCGGGCGCTACGCGCTCGACGCAGTGGTCGAGAGCGCTGGCGATCTGGCGGCTGATCTGATCGTAGCTGGCCCCGGCTGAACTCCAAACGCCCGCAGCAGCTTGGTTGTGCGGTTGAATGCGGCTTTCCATAGGTTCACCAAAACGCGGGGGGCGCGCCGTTGGCACCGTGGGCCAAGTCGGTGCGAAAGGCCGCGAAATTCACGGAGTGGCGGCTCGCCCCCGGCAAACAATGAGGCGCGGACCCGGCCGGGCTGGGGCTCCAGGGGCCCCCGGCCCGGCCGAGCGTCAAGCGGGTGGCGTGGCGCAGCCACGCCAGGCCCCGCGCCAGGCAATGTATATAACCGATGTGGTAGCGATGGCGGCTGCGGGCTCATAGGTTGCCTCCAACCATCGTAGGCAACGTACAATTAGCTTGAGACAGGAGGGCCTGGGATGCGCAACCTGCAGCGGACAACAATGGCGGTGATGATCCTGGCGGGGGTGCTGGCGCTCGGCGCCGCCGGCGGGCCGCAGAAAACCAACCCCTGGACGCCGGCAGAAACCGTGACCCCGGCTGTACTCGCGCGGCAACTGGCCAAGGGCAGCGGGGCGGCGCGCCCGCTGGTCGTCTGCGCCGGTTTCAACGTACTCTACCGCGGTGCGCACGTGCCCGGAGCCGTCTATGCGGGCCCAGCTTCGCGGCCGCAGGGGCTGGCCGCGCTGAAGAAGTGGGCGGCGCATGTGTCCCGCGCGGCCAATCTGGTTGTGTACTGCGGCTGTTGTCCGATGGCGGTGTGTCCCAATATCCGCCCGGCGTTTGAAGCGTTGCACGCGATGGGCTTCACGCACCTGCGGGTTCTGGTGCTGCCGCACAGTTTCGCCAGGGATTGGGTCGAGCCGGGTCTGCCGGTTGCCCGCGGCCGATAACGAACTGTGGACCCCGCGGTTCGTTGGGATACTGTCGTGCTGACAAACCGCCTGAGGCGCTGAGGCCCGGCGGGCAACTCGGCCGAGCCCCCGGCAAAGACAGCCAGTGCCTGCTAATCCACACGCTGCACGGGCAGCTTGAGTATCCCCGCCGCAGCCACCAGCCGCCGGTCCGCCGTAATCAGCTCCTCGCCGCGGCCTGCAGCAATCGCCAAATGCAACCCGTCAAGGGTTCGCAATCCCAAAGCAGCATCGCCCAGAAATTCACCCGCGCGGGCGAAATCGTCGTGCCCTACCGGCCAGAGCACAAACAGCCCCTCGCGCAGGTCCAGTCGAAATGTGCCCCGCACCGCAGCGCATCCGGCCCCGCCAGTTCCCTCGCCCGCACTTTCGCCGCAAGCGTTGCGGCGAATTCCGCCTCGACCAGTCAGCTCACCCCGCGCACCGCCGTACCCGCAAGCACCCGTTCGGCCCGTTCGCTGCGCGGCTCCGGGCAGTAGTACGACACCAGCACACTGGTATCGATGTAGCTCAAGCGCGCTCGTTCCGCCGCCGGTCAATCACCTTCTCACTCATCGGCTTCCCTCTCACCCGGATTTGCGCCCGCAACGCCGCTCGGCTCGGCAACCCCACCGGATGGCGCTCTGGCGCAACGATCCGCCCCACTTCCACGTCACGCCGCAGCAGCACAACCTCCTCGCCCGCCTCCACCCACTCCAAAAGCTGCCGGAAGTTCCGCCGCGCCTCTCGCACGTTCACCCGATGTGCTGCGTCTGCCATGGTGTACACAATTAGTATGCGCCACACGCGGGGGCCCGCGCCAGTCAACGACTTTACGAATCGTTTCGCGCGGGGCGCGCCGCAAAGCCGCGCTGGGGCCCGCGCCAGCAAAACCAGGTTGTGCCTGTGTCAGAAGCTTGGTCCCTGGGTCAGGAACCAGCGATGGCCTTCGCCCCGGGTAATGCCGAAGTAGATCTTAAAGAAGGTCTTTCTGCGGTTGTCGTTGAACAGCAGCCCGGCGCCCCAGGTGGTGCGCATGTTGGATCGGGTGAGTTGCGAACGAACGTTATAAACCTGCCCAATGTCGCCGAACAGGAACGCGCCGAAGCTGTCGGTAAAGTAATGACGGTATTCGAGGCTGGAGGCGACCGCATTCAGCCCATAAAAACGATAGGGGCGATAGCCGCGCAGCATAGAACTGTCGCCGAGCCGCGCCATCTGGAAAAACGGCACCTGCTCGCCCGCCTTGGCGACGTTCCACGTGCTCAGGCCGCGCCAGGCCAGAACATCGCGGAAATGGGTGAGCGGCAAATAGCCGCGGGCGTCGGCCTGGTAATGCCAGAAGCCGAAGCCACTGTGCCCGGTGCCGTTACTGTCCGCCGCGTCGAGGCGCAGATAGACGCCGCGATGCGGGCTGAGCGGAAAATCGCGGGTGTCGTACTGCAGAAACCCGAACGTACTCACCAGATTTGCGCCGCGCGCCAGGCCGGGAGCAGCGGCCGCAGAAAACGTGGTCTGGGCATTCGCGTAACCGTCTTCGCGTCCGCCAAACACGCGATTGCCCGAGTAGTCTTCGCCCACGCCGAAGTGCAGCGCCTGCGCCGGACGAACGTCGAAGGTGAGCCGCAGTCCGCGTTCCTGCAGATCGTACATGGCGCGCTGGGCGGAGCTATTGGGGCCGAGGCCGAAGAAATCCTCATTCGGCAGCACCTGGTATTGCCCGGTGAGGTCAAGGCTGAACGTTTGCATGTCGCCGCCGGTCGGATCCAGCCGGAAGCCGAGCGTGGTTTTGAGGTAGGACTCGGTGGTGACCTGCACGCTGCCGTGTACCTGCACCAGATTGATGGAGCCAGCCGGGGTGGCAAACGCGACGCCGGGCCCGAA
>JBOGKK010000015.1:0-8230 GCA_050745425.1 Terriglobales bacterium | reverse complement strand
CTGGCTCGTTCGCCCACTGCGTGAATTTCGCGGCCTTCCGCGCCGACTTACCCACCGTGCCAACAGCGCGGCTCCCGCGTGCGGCAGAGCCGGAAACGTATAATAAGAGGAACATGGTTTATGCCCGGCTGGCCCTACCTTCTGCCTCCCGCCGCCCTTTCCTGATCGCTTGCGCCGCCCTGATTGCGGGCGGAATTGCGGCCGGGCAAGTCGGCCTGTCGACGCCGGCGGCGCGTGTGGCGGCGCAGGAGCAGGCGTTTGCTGCGGCCAAGGGGCCGGTGGCGCGGCTGGTGTGCGTGTACCGCATCGGGCGGCTCATGCGGCTGCTGCCGCTGGCGGCCCAGAGCGGGGTATGGAGCCAGCTCACGGCCACGCCCGGGCTCGATCCGCTGGTGAGGGCGGAAATCGGGGCGCGGGAAGCGGCGGTGGCGCTGCGGTCGGGCAGGGCGGAGGCGGCCGCGGCGGATTGGAAGCGGCTGGGTGAAGTCGAACAGTGGCGCGTGATCGGCCCGTTTGACAATTCGAGCGCAGGCGCGATCACGACGGCAGAAGGCCCGGAGCGCGGCATCGACCTCAAGGCCCAGGATCAGGGGAAGCAGAGGAAGGTGGGCTGGCGCGTCATTCCTTACAGCAAGACGCTGGGCTCGCTCAACCTGGGCGCATTCCTGAGTCCCTCGCAGAGCGCCTCGGCGTACGTGGTGAGCTGGGTGCGGAGCGAGGCGGCACAGCCGGTGGCGCTGCGGCTGCGCGACGATGGCTCGACGCGCGTGTGGGTGAATGGAAACCTGCTGTTCACCGAGCAGGGTTCGCACCCGAGCTTCGGGTTCGATCAGCACGCCATTGGGGCGCATCTGCAACGGGGCTGGAATGAAATTCTGGCCAAAGTGGGCGATGGCGAAAGCGGGGGATGGAGTTTCGCGCTGCGGATCACCACGCCGGAGGGGAAGCCGCTGCCGCTGGAAGCAAGCGCCCTGCCGCACGCGAGGGCGGCGGCGAGCGGACCCGGCGCGGCGGTCACCGTGCGCAACCTGACGGCATTGGCCAAGGCGGCAGCCACGACGGCGGAAGGCAAACTCGACTACGCCTGGGTGCTGGCGCAAAAGCAGAACTTCAACACCGGCGACCATCGCGACACCAGTGCGTTTCTGGACGCCATCGCAGCAGCCCCGGGAAACGCGCAGGCGCTGATTGAATTTGAAGAGCATGACAGTGATGTAAGCCGCCGGTATCAATATCTGGAACAACTACTCGACAAGGCCAACCTCGCGGCCCGCTACCGCGCGCGCGCCCATGTTGATGCCGGCTATATCGAGCTGAGCCGGGGCGCGTACTGGCCTGCGCGCAGCGACTTCTGGGCGGCACTCAACCCGCAAAGTGCAGGGGCAGAAGCGAGCGGTCTGATGGTGACCGACAAGGGCGCCATAGCGGCGGCGGCAGCGATTCGCGACGCACCGCTGGCGGCGGCAGGCATGCTGCAAATCTATGCCGACGTGGGGCTGCGACCGCAGGCGCTGGCGTGGGCGCAGGCGCTGAAAGCTGCCGGAGAAATGGCGATCGCTGCGGTTGCCGAGCCGGTGGGGGCGACGTTGCGGCGCACCGGACCGCTGCCGGTGGCGGAGAAATGGCTGCAAGCGGCCCAGGAGGCGGATGCAGCGAACCTGCATAACGGGCTGGAGCTGGCCGACCTGCTGCAGCACGTTGGGGAAAATGAGGCGGCGCTGCAAGCCGTGCAGAGATTGAGCGCACTGGTAGGCAAGCAGCCGCATCTGCTCGATGCCGAAGCGCGGGCGCTGGCGGGGTTGGGGCGAGGTCCGGCGGCACTGGCTGCGGTCCGCAAGGCGGTCGAACTCGCGCCCGATGAGCCCGCATTCCGCGTGGCGCAGGGCGAGATTGAACGGCATTTCGGCCACCACGAGGCCGCCATCGCCGACTGGCAGGCCGCACTGGCGCTGAACCCGCAGGACGCGAG
Source organism: Terriglobales bacterium (assembly GCA_050745425.1). Classification (GTDB taxonomy): domain Bacteria; phylum Acidobacteriota; class Terriglobia; order Terriglobales; family SCQP01; genus SCQP01. Next base: position 6,261 of record JBOGKK010000015.1, on the reverse strand, counting down.
CCTGCGCGACCGGCTGCAGTTGGCACGCGGCGGCGAGGCTGCGGTGGAAGCGAGCTTCGAGCGGCCGTACATGCAAGATCCGGGCAAAACCATTGCCGCCTACAAGGCATTGCCGGCGGCACAGCGGCAAACGCTGGAGGGTGGGCCGCTGGTGGTGCTGTCCGACACCAACGTGACGAACATATTTCCATCGGGCAACACGGGCCGCTACGTGCAGCAAATTTTCCGGGTCAACAACGACAGTGGCGCCAATGCGTTGCAGGTGTACCCGGTGACGTACGACCCCGACACCGAAGAGGTGCATTTTCTGTCCGCGCATGTGGTGCATCCTGACGGTAGCAGCGCCGATGCACCGCAAGCGGGCGACCAGCCGATCAGCCAATCGGTTGGCTATGAGACCTTTTATAACGTCCGTAACAAATACGTTGTGATGCCGGCGCTGCGAGCGGGCGATTTTGTCGAGATTGCCTATCGCGTGCTGCCGACGACGCTGGAGTCGCTCTACGGAGACTACTACGGCGCCGTGGATACGTTTGGCAGCAGCTCGCCGACGCTGCTGCAACAGTACGTGGTGATTTCGCCATCGAACAAGCCGCTGTACACGCACGCGGTGCGGTTTGAGGGCGAGCACTCCGCCACCACCAAGGATGGGCAGACGGTCTACCGCTGGCGCGCGCACGATCTGGCGGCGCAAGTGGACGAACCGCTGGCGACACCGGATATCGAGCGCCAGCCCTACGTTGCCGTATCCGAGTTTCAGACGTGGGATCAGTTTGCAGCCTGGTATCGCAACCTGATACGGAACACGTTTGTGATGGATAGCCAGATGGAACAGACGGTGCGGCAGCTGCTACAGGGAAAAACAAGCGAAGCCGCCAAGGTGGATGCCATTTACCGCTGGGTGATCGAGAACACGCATTATGTGGCGCTGGAGTTCGGCATTCACGGCTACCGGCCGTACCCGGTCACGCAGGTTTTTCACCGCCGGTTTGGCGACTGCAAAGATAAAGCGTCGCTACTGATCGCCATGCTGCATCAGGCCGGGATCCAGGCTGAGTTCGTGCTGGTGCGCATTCGCGATCTGGGGCTGGTCGACCCGACGATTCCGTCGGTTGCCGATTTTGATCATGCCATCGTATACGTGCCGAGCCTGAAGCTCTATCTCGACGGCACGGCCGAATACAACGGCACTGACAATTTGCCGGGCGGAGATCAGCGCGCGTTCGTACTGCGCATTCCGATTCAGGCGGACTTGAGGGAGGGCGCCGGCGCGGCGGCCGATCCGGCAGGACAGGCAGCGGCGCCGGTGCATCCGGTGGTGACGCCGGAAGAAGCGCCAACGGCGGATGTGACGCAGCGATCGCTTACCGGGCAACTCGACGCGCAGGGAAATCTGCATTTTGAAATCAATCTGGAAATGAGCGGCGGGGATGCGCCGCAGTACCGGCAGGCGATGGAGATTCCCGACCGGCAGGCGGGCGCGCTGCAGGCCATGCTGCACAGCCGCTTGCCCGGCATCAGCGTAACCTCAGCCCAAGTGCAGAACGAAAATGAGTGGGACAAGCCGCTCGATATCCGGTTTTCAGGGACGATTCCCAACTTTGCCACCGTGAATGGCAATACCCTGCTGGTACCGCGGCAGATCGTGCCGCGCTCGTGGCTGCCGCAACTGGCAGCGCTGAGCACGCGCACGTCGGATTTACTGTCGGAGCCGCCGGAAATTCTGGTGGAACAGATGCACCTGGCGCTGCCGACGGGGTTTGTGGCGCAGGCGCTGCCGGCGAGCAGCAACGAGGTGCAGCCCTTCGCCGAGTTTGAGGCGGCGGCCGCGGTCAACGGGACCACGGTGACGATGCGGAGCCGGATCGAGATCAAACGGTCGCTGATTACGCCGCAGGAGTATCCGGCGTACCGGAAATTCTGGTCGCAGGTGGATGCTGCGCTGGGCCGGTCGATCAGCCTGAGGCCGGGAGGAACGCGGTGAAGAAAGGTTACAGGTTACCGGTTACCGGTTACCGGCGTGCCGGGCGGCTGACGGGGCTGGCGGCGGCGCTGGGGATGGTGGTGCTGATGGCGCCGCGGGTGGCTTGGGCGAGCAGGCCGGCGCCGGCACCGGCGCGGCAGGTGAGTTTGCTGGATGCGCTGCCACGCTTGGCGCCGGGAGACTATGCGCGGGCGCTGGCCGCGGCGCAGGCGCGCGGGGTACGCGGACGAGCGGACGTGGTGTGGATTGAGTTGTTCTACGGCAACGCCAAGGCGAAAGCAGCAGCCTATGCAACGCTGGCACGCACGCAGGACACATCGCCGGAAATGGAGTTCACGCGGTTTGTGGCGGCCTACAGCCGTGGGTCCGACCGCGCCATGCTGGAGGCGGCGCTGCGGTTGACGCGCGCGGCACCCAACGATGTGGCTACGGAATTGGCGGTGCGGGCGCTGAGCGGCCAACTGGAAAACCAGGGACGATCGCTGCTCGATGCACTGCCGAGTCTGGAACACGCGCTGCGGGAGCCGCTGGCCGACCCGGCGACCATCTACATGCTGGGCCGTTCGGTGGTGGCTGCGGTACATGCGCCGGGGCTGGCGCTGACGCCAGCCGAAGCGGAGCAGCTCGCCGGGCGGCTGCCGCACTGGCAGCTTTGGGGACCGTTTGGAAAATACGCGAACCTCGGGTTTGACCGGAGTTTTCCGATCGCGACGCAGATCGCCGCCAGCTACCCGGCAGATTTGCAGCCGGACGGCAGCACAATGCGGAGGCCGCAGAGCTTCACGGCAAGCGGCAACGGCATTCATTTTCCGCTGGACTGGGGTAGGGACGGAGTTGAGTTTGGGGTCACCTACGTGAAGGCGCCGCGGCCTATCCGCGTGGTGCTGCGGATGTATGCGGAAGCCTCGGTGGAAATTACGATCAACGGCACGCGAGTGGTGCGCAACGACCGGCGCTCCCGCTACGTACCCGCCACCACGACGGCTGCCGTCGAGCTGGCGGCGGGCTGGAACCGGGTGGTGGTGAAGCTCGGGGGTGAAAGCTCGCGCGACTTTGATTTGATGGTGCGGCCGGCGGCGGGCACGAACCTGAAAGATGCCGCTACGCTGCCGCAAGGAGCGCAGCTGGGCGAGGCAGCCAAAGTGCTGGCGGCGCCGCCGACACTGGCACTGTGGAGCCGGGAGCGGCTCGACAGCCATCCCCACGACGCCGTGGCGCTGTGGGTGGAAGGCTTGCGGCGGTTGCAGGACGAGGATGCCGAAGGCGCACGCGTGGCGTTGCTGGCGGCGGCGAAACTGGCACCGGAGGCGGCGCCGGTGTGGCTGGATTTGGCGCAAAGCTACGGCAATCTGAGCGATGCGAGCCAAAGCTGGGCGGCGGCAGAAATCGAGCGCACGGCACGCAAGGCGCTGGCGGTGGCGCCGGAAGCGTGGCGCGCGTATGACCGCCTGGGGCATGTGTACGAGTCCCAGGGAAAAACCACCCAAGCGGCCGAGCAGTTCGCCCGCTGCACCGACAAAGGGTATTCCGACTGCGATTGGTCGGAGTTCCATCTGGCGGCGCACAAAGGCTGGAGGCCGGAGGCAGAAACGGCGCTGGAACATGCGCTGACGGAGTCGGGTTCGGATTGGAGCGGCATTGTCAGCGGGCTGGAATTTTACGCAAGCCTGGGCGATGCGGCAAAACTGGCGCAGTGGACGCGGGTACTGCAAGCCGATCCCCGGGCGGCAGCGGCGCTGGGCGCTTATCAGTTACGGCATGGCGATGCGGCCCAGGCGGCCCAATCGCTGGCAATAGCGATCACGCAGGACCCATCTTCGGCCAATCTTCACCGCGAGCGCATCGAGGCGCTGCTGGCCGATGGCGATCTGACGGCGGCGGAAAAGGCGGCGGCGGCGGCGACCGCGGCGTTTCCCCACGATTGGCGGCTGGCTGAGGCCGCCGATGACGTGGCGCTGCGGCAAGGAACGCAACCCGGGGTCGCGGCACTGCGGGATACCGACGCACACCGCAACCTGCTGCGGCAGCGGGCGGACTTTCTGACCGGCGATCGTTTCTGGGCGCCGTGGTATCACTCGGCGCGCAGCATCCTCGCGCATGCGCCGGATGCGTCGGAATATCCCAGTGCGAATTCGATTCTCGTGTTCGACCAGATGGTGAACCGGATTAATCCGGATTCAACCCAGGATCAGTACATCCACCAAATCTACAAAGTGCTGAACGCGACCGGAGTAGAGCAGATCGGCGAGGTGAAAACGATACCGCAAGGCGCCGATCTGATCCGGCTGCGGACAATCAAGCAGGACGGCCGCCGCATTCTGCCGGAGAGCATCTCGAACATCACCGATGTCACGATGCCCGATCTGGAACCGGGCGATTACATCGAGATCGAGTTCGTGCAGCACACACAAGATTCGCACGTGATAGCGGACACGCTCGACGACAGCCAGTTTTTCGTGTTCAATTCCTCGACGCAGCCGTACAATTTTTCCGAATACGTGGTGCTGTCGCCGCCGCACTATCCCCTGCTGGTGGATCAGGAGCGTTTTCCGACGACGCCGACGGTCAAGACCATGCCCAACGGTTACACGGCGCGCACCTGGCTGGTGCAGAAGACGCGCATTCTGGTGACCGAGCCGTTGATGCCGCCGGAGCAGAATCTGGTGCCCAAAGTCTGGATCAGCACGCCGCGGCAGTGGAGCGAGATCAGCCGCTACTACGCCGACCACGCCTTTTCGGTACGGCGGACGACGCTGGAGATCAGGCAGAAAGCTGCGGCGCTGACAGCGGGCAAGAGCAGCGCTGTGGCCAAGGCGAATGCGATATTTCAATGGGTGGGGGCGAATATACAGCCGGGGCCGGGCAGTATTCTCGAGCCGGCGCGGCAAACCTTCACCGACCGCTCGGGGAATCGCGATGCGGTATTCATGGGGCTGCTTTCGGCGGCCAAGGTGCCCTATCAACTGGTGCTGGCGCGGGCGGCCACCGACGACAGCTCGATCAAGATTCCGAGCATTTTCCAGTTTCAATATCCGCTGGTACACGTGGCGGCGGACACGGACCCGGCGCATCCGGCGGCAGGATGGTACGACTTGAACTCGCGGTTTGCCCACCTGGACTACATTGCGCCGGGCATCCGCGGCGGTCTGGCTCTGGTGGCGAGCGCCAGCGACGAGTCGCAGTTTATTCACATTCCGGCGTTCGAGTCGCCGCTCGATGGGCTGGTGATTACGGTGACCGGCACGGCCGCGGATTCCGGCGATGCCACCATTCATTTGCAGATGGCTTTCCGGGGGCCGAGCGGCGAACAGGTGCGGCATGAGTTGGCGAGCTTGCCGGATTCAAGCCTGCCGCAGATATACCAGCAACTGCTGCTATCGAGTTATCCCAATGCCAGCTCGACCGGCGGCAAAATCGAGAACCGCACGGACAAGGACAAGCCGCTGATTTTTTCCATTGACGCCACGGTGCCGAACTTCGTCCATGTAGATGGAAACGCGCCCGGCGCGAGCTGGGACATACAGCATCTTACGAGCGCAGTGGGCGTGCAGCGGCGCTATGCGCCGCTGCCCTTCCGCAAGGAGCCGCTGGTGATCGGCGGCGACAGCTTCGAGCAGACCAACGTCAAGCTCACGCTGCCGGCACGATTCGGACAGGCGGCGCTTCCGGCGCCGGCGAATATTTCCAATGGCTTTGGGCGCTTTCAATCGAACTTTACGCAAAACGGCGGCACGATTGAATTCCATCGCACGCTGTTTCTGAAAGCGAACCGCATTGCGCCGGCTGATTACGGCAGCTTTCTGTCGTTTGCCGAAGCGGTGGATGCGCACGACCGCCGGCGGCTGACGGGGACGATCGAAATGGCTGGGCACTGAAATGCGCGCGTCTGGTGCAAACGAACGGCCACCGGCAGACATCAGCCCGGAGGGCGTGGATCGCAGCTTGATCCGGTGGATGCTGTCGCTCACGCCGGCGCAGCGGCTTGCGTTTCTGGAACAGCAGATGGCGGGCATTGAACAGGTCCGGGCATTGAATGGCCAGTAGGTTTCAGGAATTGCTCGAGGCGTTGCACCATTGACTGGCGCGGGGCCTGGCGTGGCTGCCGGCCCCGGCTGTAGAAGCGCCTGGGCACGTGCGCCACAACACCCACTTGACGCTCGGCCGGGCCGGGGGCCCCTGGGGAGCCCCAGCCCGGCCGGCGTGGGGCGGGGTCGCCTTTGTGCTGGTGGGCGGGGTGTCGGCGGTGTTGCGCGGCGCCCCGCTGCACACCTATGATA
>JBOGKK010000014.1:0-46176 GCA_050745425.1 Terriglobales bacterium | reverse complement strand
GGTAAGCGTGTAGCTGGATCGCCTGGCTGTTATCAGCGAGCACCCCCGCCCGGGAGACCGGGCGGGGGTTTTGTTTTGCGCGATAGGCGACAATAAAGAGAATGGGACCGAAGGGAACATGGCATCTCGCGCGCATTCTGCGCATTGATCTGTACCTGCACTGGAGCTGGTTTCTGGTGGTGCTGCTGGAGTTTCAGGACAGGGCGCACGCGTATTCTAATCCGGTGTGGAACCTGCTGGAGATTGTGGCGCTGTTCGCCATCATCACCCTGCACGAGTTTGGGCACGCGCTGGCGACGCGGCAGGTAGGCGGGCATGCGGACCGCATCCTGCTGTGGCCGTTTGGCGGCATCGCGTATGTGGATCCTCCGGTTCGGCCGGGAGCGACGCTGTGGGCGATTTGCGCCGGTCCGCTGGTGAACGTGGCGCTGGCGCCGTTCTTTTACGAGCTGCTGCACGTTCCCATGCCCAGCCTTGATGCGGCGGTATTCGTCAACTACCTTTTCTGGATGAACCTGGCGCTGCTGATTTTCAATATCCTGCCGATTTACCCGCTGGATGGCGGCCAGATATTGCGCTCGCTGCTCTGGTTTCCGCTTGGGCGCGCAAAGAGCCTGCTGGCGACGACGGCGCTGGGGTTGATCGGAGTGGTGGGGCTGCTGTATCTGTCGTGGCAGCTGGGCGATTTGTGGCTGGCGGCGATCACGGTGTTCATCCTGATCTACTGCTGGAAGGGGCTGCGCAGCGGGCAGGTACTGTGGAAGCTGTCGCAGCTTCCACACCACGAAGGCTGGGCTTGCCCGTGGTGCAAGGCAGCACCGGTTGCGGCGCCGCTCTGGCGTTGCAGCGGATGTGGGAACGGCTACGACATTTTCGCCCACGGCGGAATTTGCCCCAACTGCCACGTGCGGGTGAAAAATGCGCAGTGCCCGGAATGCGTGCACGCCTACCCGCTGGAGGCCTGGGCGCGTCCGGCGGTTACCTCCCCTATACCTGCGGGGCAACGGGGTTACTGACTGAGAAAGCGGAAGCGCGGATGTCCGCCTCAGGCGCTCAAAGCCGGACCACAGCCCGACCGGTCCTCTCGCGCCGACTTTGCCCACGGTGCAAACGACGCGACTGGCGCGCGCGGGTTACGGCGGGCGCGGTTCCGCTTCAGTGCTGCGTAGGCGCAGGGCCCTGGACGATCTGGACCAGGCGGGCGGGGTTGATCCACTGCTGGAAGGCGGCGCGAACTTGCGGGGCAGTCAGGTTAAGATAGGCCCGGGCGGCGCGGGTGGGCTCGTCGAGGGGTAAGCCGAGATTGGAGCGAGACAGCCATCCCAGGGCAATGCCGTCAATGCTGGCCTCGCTCAGAGGGATTTGACGCAGAAGTACGGCTTTGGCTTCGGTGAGATGGAACGCCGGAACCGGTTCCTTCTGCATCTGCTCGAGATCGCGCACCACGATGGTGCGCGCCTGGGCCACCTTATCGGGATCGCAGCCGAAGTCCACGCTGTAGTTGGCGCGAGTATGGCCGGCACTGAACGAGGAGCCGACGAAGTAGACAATGCCGGAGTTTTCGCGCAGGTCGCGATAGAGGCGGCTGGCGAAAGCACCTCCGCCCAGCACGTAGTTGCCTAACTGGACGGCGTAGTAATCCTTACTGAATCGGTTCATGGCGACGGTCTCGGCAAGGGTCACGCTGTCTTGCACGCGGCTGGGATCGGGGACGATGCTGGTAGCGGGATGGTTGGGCGGGACCTTGGGCAGAACCACGTTGGGTGTGGGGCCGTGATTGGCCCACGGACCGAAGTATTTTTTGACCTCGACTTGCGCCTGAGCAGGAGTTACATCGCCGATCACCACGATGGTAGTGAGATCGGGCCGGTAAACACGCTGGTAATAAGCCTGAGCCTGGGCCAGGCTGAGCTTCATGATGTTGGCAGGCAAGGGTTGGCGCAGGGTGGGATCAGTGGGCGGCGCCAAAGCCTTTTGCAGGGCACGGCCGGCGAGATAGCCGGGGCTGTGCAGTTGTCCGGCGGCCAGGCCAGCCATCTGATGCTGGGTCACCATGAAGGCACGCGCGGGCATGGCAGGATGGAGTTCATTATCGGCAAGCAATTGCATGCCGCGATCGAAATTGGGCGCCAGAACCTGCAGCGAGAATGATGTGCCGCCACTTTCGTTGGCGCCGATGGCATCGAGGGCTTTCTGGAAGTCGAGGCGGTTGAGGGTGGTGCTGCCGTAACTGAACAGGTTGTCGACGACGTCGCCGACTCCCTCCTGATGCGGCGGCGATTCCAAGTCGGCGTCGTTGCGAATCTCGCCATAAATGCTGATGGTGTGATTGATGGTTTCGCGCTGGACGATTAGCTTCAGGCCGTTGGGCAACCTGGTTTCGACAGGATGGGTGGTGAGTTCGGGCACGCTGAGCTTGAACAATGAGGCCGAGGCCCAGGCGGGGAGTTTGACGGTTTTGACGGTCTTGGGGGTAAACGATTCCGCGCCGCCAAAGGTGGAATGGGAGGCGGGCTTGCCCGAGGGCTGCGGGAGGAGCAGCGCCGCGATGGAGTGATGCGGAAGCAGGTATTTTTTGGCGACGGCGTTGACCTGGGCGACGGTTACTTTCTGAATGGCGTCAATGTCATCCTGCGGTGAGTGGCGGCCCTCGACGGCAATCGCCTGCGACCAGGCGCTGGCGAGCCCGGAGATGGAGTTCTTGCTGAGCTCCGCCGCCAGCAGTTCATCGCGTTTGGCGGCTTCGACCAGGCTGGCGGAGACGCCATGGCTGACATCGGCGGCGAGAATCGACCGGATTTCGCTGATCAGCGCCTCACCGCCGTGGGCGCCAGGAAAAGCGGCAAACGCCATGCCGATGCTGGCCTGAGCCTGAGGCATGAACTGGAAGGTGGCGAACAGGGCTTTGCCTTGGGGAACGAGTCCGTACAAGGCGCCGCGCTGGCTGGCGAGGACATCCGCCAGCACCTGGGCGGCAGCGTAATCGGGGCTGGAGGTGCCGGGCATGCGGAAGGCGACGTAGGCTGCGCCGTAGGGATAATCGCTGGTCAGATGCAGGGTGGCGGGCGCGACTGGCTGTAACTTGATGACCGCGCGCGGCGGCAGCTTTTTGGCCGGGATATCGGCAAACAGCGATTTCACCTCAGCCATCGCCGAGTGCGGGTTCAGATCGCCAACGACGACCAGCACGGCATTGTTGGGCGCGTACCAGGTCTGGTAATAGCGGTGAATCATGTCCGCCGTGGCCTTGTCAAAGCTGGGGCGGGTGCCGAGGCCGGAGTAAGCGAGTGGCGTGCCCTTGTACATGGCCTGCAGCAGCTCCAGGTAGAACTTATAGCTGGGGTTGGAGTGATCGGAGGCGACTTCCTGCTCGATGGCACCGCGCTCCTGCTTCCAATCCGCGGCGGAGTCATTGACGCCGCGCATGCGGATGGAGGCGATGTGCAGCGCGAGATTGAGATCCTCAGCGGGTACGGAGAAGAAATACTGCGTGACCGTCTGCTGGGTATCGGCATTGAAGCCGCCGCCCATGGCCGCGGCAATCTCATTCAACTGATTGGCGGAGATGCCGGGACTGCCGCGAAACATCATGTGTTCCTGCGCGTGGGCAAGACCGGGGAACCCGGCCGGGGTTTCATTGGAGCCGGCCTGGTAGTTGAGCATGGTGGTCACCACCGGAGCCAGCGTGTTGCGCACGATGATGACGCGCAGGCCGTTGGAGAGCCTGCCGCGCAAGACGCCTGCATCCGCATGGTGGGGAGCATTCGTTTGCGCCACGGCGCCGCTCACTGCAAACGCCAGCGCCAGAGCCAACGCCGTAACCAGAGCCAGCCGGGAATTCACCATGTCCAAATTATCCACCATCTGTGCACAGATTGGCGAGATGGTCGGCGATGGCCAGCGATGCAGTCGCCGCCGGGGAGGGGACATTGATGACGTGGGTGAAGCGGCCTTCGCGCAGTACGTGAAAATCATCCAAAAGTTTGCCGCTACGCAGGACCACCTGCGCGCGCACGCCAGCACCACCGGGGGCGACGTCGGCATCGCGCAGCGCGGGCAGCAAGCCGCGCAAAGCACGAATGTAGGCGCGGCGGTTCAGGGAGCGAACCTGTTCGCCCAGGCCTTTGCGCCAATAGCGTGCGGCCATGGCCCAGGAACCGCGATAGGCGGCCATGGCTGCCACGTCGGTGAGGCTCACATCGCGGCGGCGGTAGCCTTCGCGCTTCCAGGCAAGGACAGCGCTGGGACCGGCCTCAACCCCGCCATGAACGCGCGGCGTGAAGTGGACGCCCAGGAACGGAAAGCGGGGATCGGGAACAGGATAAACGAGGCCGCGCAGAAGGGCGGCAGCGGGCGGGCGCAGCGAGTAGTATTCGCCCCGGAAGGGGAGGATGCGGAACTCGTGGCGCGCCGCTTCGCTGCCGGCCAGCATGGCAATGCGATCGGCAAACAGGCCGGCGCAATTGATGACCTGACGGGCGCGCAGCGCGGCCCGGCTGTCGCCTTCGACGATGATGGCAGCACCATCGCGGGCAAAGCCGGTGACGGCGCAGCCGAGGCGCACTTCCCCGCCCTGCGCGGCAATATCGGTCTGGTAACTACGGGCCACCTCAGCGTAGTCGACGATTGCGGTGACGGGAACATGCAAGGCCGCTACGCCGCGGATGTGAGGCTCGAGGGCGGCCAATGCGGACGCGGAGAGCCAGCGCAGGCCCTCGACGCCGTTTTCACGGCCACGGCGCTCGACTTCGCGCAGACGCGGCAGGTCGGCGTCATTGACGGCGACGATCACCTTGCCGGGGGTTTGCATGGCCAGTCCGTGTTCGCGGCAATAGGCGGCCAGGGCGCGCGATCCGGTGACACACAAGCGGGCTTTGAGGGAGCCCGGGCGGTAATAGACGCCGGAGTGAATGACGCCGCTGTTATGGCCGGTTTGATGGGCGGCGACGGTGGCTTCTTTCTCAAGCACCACGACGCGAGTGCCGGGCTGGCGGAGGAGCAGCGCGCGAGCCAGCGCCAACCCCACAATCCCGGCGCCCACGATCGCTATGTCGTATGAGTCCACTTCCGCACCACTGTACCAGCAATGCGCGTGACCAGCGTGCGCGGCAGCATGCGCTCGACGGCGTCGAGGGCGGCACCGCGGGGCGAGCAAATGACCACGGATTTTTGCCGGCGCAAGCCGCGCAGGGCCAAGGCGGCAACCTCGCCGGCAGATTGCAGGCCGGGAGGCACAGGCGTATCCGAAGCGGTGAAGAAATTGGTGGCGGTGGGCCCCGGGCAGAGCGCCATGACGTGAACGCCGGAGGAACGCAGCTCTTCGCGCAGAGCGAGGCTGAAGTGCAGCAAAAAAACCTTGGTGGCGGAATAAGTCGCCATGTAGGGCACCGGCTGCAGCGCCGCGGTGGAGGCGACATTGATAATGGCGCCGCCGTGCTGCTTGAGGACGGGAAGCAGGCCATGCGTAAGGGCAACTGTGGCTTCCAGGTTCAGGCGCACCTGGGCGCATTCGTGCCCGCCCGGCAGGGAGGCAAACTCGCCAAAGCTGCCAACCCCGGCGTTATTGACCAGCAGGGTGATCGGCCATTGCGCGGAGGCAACCGCATCAAGGATCTTCGCGGCGCCGCCCTGAGCCAGATCGGCAACGATGAGGTGGGCTTCGCGGCCCAGACTATGCACGTAGCTGCGCTGGGTTTCCAGATCCGGCGCCGAGCGCGCGGTCAGAATCAAGTCGTAGCCTTCACGCGCAAGAGCGGCCGCGAGAGCGGCGCCAATGCCGCGGCTGGCGCCGGTCACCAGCGCGAAGCGGCGGCTCATTTGGATGGCACATGACAGGCGGCCATGCCGTTTTTCTCGAGGTACTGCTGGTGGTATTCTTCGGCGCGGTAAAACGGGCCGGCGGCAGTGATTTCGGTGACGACGGGACGGTTAAGTTTACCGCTGGCCTCCAGCGTCTGTTTGGAGGCACGGGCGGCGGCTTCCTGTTCGGGCGTCAGATAGAAAACCGCCGAGCGGTACTGGCTGCCGTAATCGGGGCCCTGGCGATTGAGGGTGGTGGGGTCGTGGCTTTCCCAGAACACGTTCAGGAGCTGTTCGTAGCTGACGATGTGCGGGTCGAACTCGACCTCGACGGTTTCGGCATGGCCGGTGCGGTCGCCGCAGACCTGCTTATAGGTCGGGTTGTCCGTGGACCCTCCCGCATAGCCGACCGTGGTTGCGGTCACGCCCGGCAGGTGGCGGAAGGCAGTTTCGGAACCCCAAAAGCAGCCCAAGGCAAAGTGAGCTTTCTCCATACCAAAAGTTTACCTCTCGCCGGGTCTGGTCGGTTCCATTTGAAGGACGTTGTTGAAGCGATTGAAGTAGTTGAAAAGGCCGACGACGGCGGCGATCTCGACAATGGCAGCTTCATCAAAGTGCTGGCGGAGCAAGGCATAGAGGCCGTCGTCGACCGCATTGGAGTCGCGCGTCATGCGCTCGGCGAAGCGCAAGGCGGTTTTGGCGGGCTCGTCAAGCAATGGCAACTGCTCGAATTGATCGAGGCGATCGAGCGTTTCCTGGTTCCAACCATGCCGCCTTGCCAAGGCGGAGTGCGAGGCCAGTCAATAGTGGCAGGCATTGATCTGAGAAACACGCACGGCGAGCAGTTCCTTGAGCTTGACCGGCACCGTGCCTTCGCCCATCACCACGCGAAAATGCGCCAGCATCGTACGCAACAGTTCGGGACGGTGCGCCACGGTACGAAACATGTTGGGGACATTGCCGCGCTGGGTGTAGATATCTTCCAGCAGTGGGCGTACTTCCGGAGCAGTGGCTTCGGTCGGCAGAGGGCTAATGCGCACGCGAGGCCTCGGCGGGGGCATCGGGAGCGGCAAAGGTGGCGATGGCGCGGGCTTCGTCATCCTGCACGTCAAAGACAGTGTAGAGCTTGGTAATCTGCAAAAGATCGTGGACTTTGCGAGTCAGCTTCAACAGCTTTAGATCGCCGCCGCTCTTGCGCACCAGGCTGAAACCACCAACGAGCTCGCCAAGACCTGAGCTGTCGATGTAGCTGACATCGCCGAGATTCAGCAGGATCTGATTTTCGCCCTTGGCGAGCAGGTCGCGGATGGTCTCGCGCAGCACGGTAGCCCCTTCGCCGAGCGTGATGCGGCCGCCGAGGTCGACCACAGTTACAGAGTCAATGCGGCGACAGGTCACTTTAATCATGCGCAATCTTCGCAGGCTGCTGAGAGCCGCGTACCCTCCTTTACGATTATGAACGACCTGGATGAGGGGCGTGCTGGGGGGGTGCGTGGCGGTGTTTGACGAGCCGCACCGCGGTGCCCTTGCTGCTGGGCTCGACGTCCACCTGATCCATAAAGGCGCGCGCCAGGAAAATGCCGCGACCGGATTGGCGCAGGAGGTTGTCCGGCGCAAGCGGATCGGAAATGCGCCCGAGGTCGAAACCGCTGCCCTGATCGTGGACGCTGACGACGAGTTCGCCCGGCGACAGATCGAAGTCGATGGTGACCTTCTTGGCGCGGTCGTAGCCGTTGCCGTGCATCACGGCGTTGACGGTAATTTCACGTACCGCCATGGCAATACGATGGCGGTCGCTCTCGTCGAAGCCGGCATTGGCGGCGACGCGTTCAGCGGCGGCTTCGGCCTGATCGACGCTTTCGATCCGGCTTTCAAGCGTAATTGCCTGGTGTTGGCCCACAGTCACCACGTCCGGCTTATCTCCCTTGGCCGATTCCTTTGCCGCGTCGTTTTTGCGCTGCAATCTTGCCCTCGCATACCGCCCACACCGCTGCCGCGGAGCGGCCGCAATCGAACCGTTTCAACATGGCACGACTGAGCCACTCTGTCAAGCCGCTCGCAGCGCCTGCGGCTGAGAGCTGACAGGATCGGGGAAGCCGTGGGCGGTGAGCCAGGCCAGAACCGCCGACCAGTCCCGTTGTGCGCGGGCGCACTCGTCAGCGTCGCGCTGCTGCAGGCCGAAGCCCAGTTCCCAGAGCAGGCGGCGGGCCAGAAAGAGATAGAAAGCATAGCGCGCGGTGGCGGCATCGTAGCTAGCGCGGCGCGCCCAGTCGCACAGCATTTGGCGCGGCGAGCCCGATGCCAGCAACACGGCCGGCCAGACCTCGACGTGGGCGCGGTAACGACCGGAGCGGCCCGCGGGCAGGTGCGTCATCCAGGTCAGCAAATCGTCAAGGGCAGAGCCGACGCCGAAACTGCTCCAGTCGATCACGCCCAGCGAGGGGGGACGAGAGTTCCACATCACATTGCCAAACCAAAAATCGCCATGGATGGCTACGGCGGGACAGGCCGGACCGGGTGCAGCGAAACAGTCGAGCACCCAAGCCAATAGCGGTTGCAACTGCGGTTGCCTCTGTAACGCCAGGCGGGTATCGCGAGCGACGGCGGCGCCTAAGTCCGCCAGACTGGGTCGAGGCAGGGGCAGATTGGCGGTGCAGTCCTGGAACAGTTGCAACCAGCGACAGCGCAGCGGCCGTCCGGGGAGGGCGGTCTGGAGCAAGCAGGCAGAGGCGGATTGGCCCTCGCCGGCGGCTGAGAAGGCAAGCAGTTGCGGCAACTGCAAGGTGGCGGCCACGGGGGCGAGAAGGGTGAGGGCGTTGGCCTCGGCCTGCAGCCGAAGGCAAGCCGACGCGCCGTATGCCGTTTTCGCGAGCCAGAGCATGCTTCCGCGAGGCTGGGGTGCAAAGGCGGCAAGCAGCGAACCCCCGTCCAGGGGAAGCTGAGCGAGCACCGGCGTAGGTTTGGTTTGCAAACGAGCCAGCACCAGATCATGCATGGGCGCGGTCCTGTTCAGGTGGAACCGGCGGCGCCGGAATGGCGGAAGCAGCGGTCGAACGCAAGAGGAAAACGAAATCGGAACCCAGCCAGCGCAGCGCGGGTTCCTGCCAGGTGGCGGCGTGCAGCCAAGCACGTAGCGGAGAGCGATCGCGGCGGCTGGCCGAGAAATGAACCGCCCGGGGGTGGAGCGGAATCAGGCGGGAAGGTGCGTTGTAGCCGCCGGGGCTTACCCATGAGGATTCGACGCGCAGACCGGCCTCGGCAAACAACTTGCAGTAGCCGCGATGGGAATAGGTATAGGTGCGATAACCGTGGTTGGCCTGGGCACGGTATTGATGGCTGCTCAGACAAACGCGGTGCGCCGCCCAGCGCGGCAGAAGGCTGGTGTAGCGCAAGCCGCTATGATCGGTGCCGCCACGCAACATGGCCCAACCGAAACGATTCTCGATGCCGACATAGAGGCAACCGCCGGGACCGAGCAACTCGCGCAGGCGAACCAGAAAGCGCAGTTGCACCGCGCGCGGCGGATCGCGCCATTCCTGCAAGGCCGACCACTCGAGCACGCCGTTGGCGATTATGGCGTCGAACTGGTGGGGCGCCAGATTGGTGCCGTGGATCTCACCCCGCACCACGGTAAGGCGCTCCAGGTGATCCTGTTGCTGGCGCAGTGCAATAAATTGAGCGCGCTCAGCGACACCTTCGAGGGCTACGACCTGGTACTGGCGGGCGAGAGGCACGGCAATGCTACCCCAGCCGGCGCCCACGTCCAGCAGGCGCGCACCGGCAGCGACGGGAAGGATCTCATGAAAGGCGGCGCGATCGGGAGCGGTGACGTAACGATGCAAAGACGGCGGAAGCGAAGCGGCGACGGCGCTGCGCCAGCCCTCGGCGCGGGCGCGCTGCAGCAACGCCTGCATGGCCGCCTGCGGCACCTCGCCCCAATAGGACATGTGCGCTCCTTCGTCGAGCACACCATCGTGCTCACGGCCGAGCACGCGGCCGCAGGCGCTGCAGGCGGCCACGCCATCCAGAAGCGCGGCGGCGGCGCCACAGGTGCATTGCAGGCGGAGGTCTGATCGGCCAAAGGGCAGGGCATCGCGCGGGACGGAGGCGGGGGCGAGGAACAGCGGCAGCGGGATCGCGCTTCCCTCGCCGTGGCGGCGCCAGTGGGGTGCGGTTCGGGAACGGGATAGATGATACCAGGAGCCGCAGCGTAGGCTCCACAGCAGGGCGCAGACATTAAAGCCGAGGCTGAGATGGGCCATGCGCGAGCGCAGGTTTTCGAAATCGTTTTGGCCCAGCCAGTGCAGGCAGCCAGAGCGGGGAGAGTTGCGGCGCATGAAAAGATATAAATGCGGCAGCGCACCCAGCACGCCGGGACTGGAGTGGAGGTCATAGAGCCAAGCCATCGTCGAGGACACATCCCAGGCGCACCCGAAGGATGTAGGCATGCGGGCCGGACCGTGCAGCACCCAGACGAAAGCCACCAGGCGCAGGCCGCCGCCGCCGGGCAAAAAGGCTCCGGCGCAGCGATGCCCCTCCGCAAAGCGCGCAGCATAGGGAACACCCAGCGCGGGGCGCAGAGCCAACAGAGCAGGCTCGTCGACGGGATCGAGCCAGCGGACCAGCATTTCGCGGGGAAGCCGTGCCGGAATGCGCAGCCGCTGCGGCTCGATGGCTACGATGCAATGCAGTCGAATATCGCAAGCACCGGGGAGGCGATGCAGGAGGCGGCACAGGCCAGCATAAGCGGTTTGGGCGAAGCACGTCACGTTGATCAAGTTCAGGCGGAGGGCGTGGCAGCACGCTGCAACTGCTGCCGGTCGACTTTGCCGCTGGAGGTCTGGGGGAGCTGCTCACATAGCTCGATGACATCGGGAAGCATGTAGGCGGGCAGGTGGTTGCCCAGTGCGGCGAGCAGGGCGGCGGCAAGGGTCGCGGGCGCCGGAGCGGCGGCGGCAACCACGAAGGCGCGCAGCCCAGTGGCGTGAGCGGAATCGGGGATAGCCACGACGGCGGCGCGCGCGACTTGGGGCATGGCCTCGAGGGCACGTTCAATTTCTGGCAACGAAATGCGGTAGCCTCGGCACTTGATGAGATGGTCGCGGCGGCCGAGAAAGAAGAACTGGCCGGAGGCATCCTGGCGGACCAGATCGCCGGTGTTATACCAACGCTGGGGAACGCCGCCGGCAGCGCTACGCTCCTGGGTCACGGCGCAGGTGCGGCCGGCATCGCCCCAATAGCCGGCGAGGATGCCGGGCCCGCGCGCCCAAAGAAAGCCGGGGGTGTCCGCAGGCACAGGGTCGCCAGCCTCGTCACGCACAGCCAGCTCGAAATTGGGGCAGGCGTAACCGATGGGCAAGGGGTCGGGAACGCCGTCGGCGCCTCCGGCCAGCGCAGGCAGGGCGAAATGGGTGCAGACGTTGGTTTCGGTCGGTCCGAACCAGTTGTGAAAGGCGGCGTGAGGAAGGGCGGCGCGCCAGGCGCGCAAGGCGGCCGCAGGAAACACTTCCCCGGCAAAGACGACGGCGCGCAAACGGCCGCCGGCCGCGGCGGCATGGGGCAGCATTTGCACCAGCGCGGAAGGCACCGAGTACCAAACGGTGATGTGGCGCTGGTCAATCCATGCGGCCACGGCACGCGGAAAGCGCGCCGTTACCGCATCGAGCAGGCACACGGTAGCCCCGCGGCTGAGCGTGGCCCAGAGATCGAAAATGGACAGATCGAAATGAAACGGAGCGTGGCTGGCAACACGATCACCGGGATGCAAACCGACCTCATCGGCCGCCCAGTGGATGAAATTGAGCGCGTGCGCGTGGGTGAGCATGACGCCCTTGGGGACTCCGGTCGAGCCCGAGGTGTAGAGAATGTAGGCGAGTTCATCGCTGGTATTGGCCGGCGGCTGCCATGCGGTTGCTGCCGTGGCGGGCAGAGCGCCGTGCTCCCAATCCCAACACAGCGCAGGAGGTGAGGACCACTGCCGCGCGAGGGCAGCGCCGGCGGCGCCGGTAAGCAGGGCACCGAGGCCACAATCGGCGGCCAAAGCCTCGATGCGCGCCGGCGGCGCCCAGGGATCGAGCGGCACATACATGCATCCGGCGCGCAGAATTGCGAGCAAAGCGACGACGGCGGGGGTGGATTTAGGCAGCCAGACGCCCACGCGCGCGCCGCGCGCGCAACCGGCGGCTTGCAGTTGCGCGGCGAGGGCGCGGCTGCGGCGTTCGAGATCGGCATAGCTGAGTTCGGCGCCTTCGCCATCAATGACGGCACACTGCTCGGGCCAGCGGACACAGGCTCGCTCGATGACCTGCGGGAGGAGATAAGGGTTCATGGCTTCGCCTCCGCATTTCTTGCCGCGCGGGAGCGGGCCGGTGGCGGGCGCAAGAGGCTATCGGCGATGAGGTTGTATTGCATTTCGGTGGTTCCGGAATAGAGACTGCTGGCCATGGCGTCACGCCAGGTGCGCTCGAATTCAAGCTCGCGCATGTAGCCTGCGGCGCCATGCAGGTGCACGGCCAACTCGCTGGCACGGCGCAGGCTCTCGCTGAGGTAGAGTTTCACCATGCTGGCCTCGGTGGCGGCGGGCACGTGCTGGTCCTTGAGCCAGGCGAAGCGATAGGCAAGCAGGCGCGCCAGGTCCAGGCGCAAGCGCATTTCGGCGAGCAATTGCCCGACGGCTTCAAACTCGATCACAGGTCGGCCGAATTGTTTGCGGGCACGGGTAAAGGCGGTGGTGGTCTCCAGGAGCCGATCGATGGTGCCGAGGGCTGGCGCCAGCAGACAGCCACGCTCCCATTCCAGGGTGTGGGCAAGGATGGCGCCACCGCCGCCAAGGTCGCCAACAATGGCATCGAAAGGTACCCAGACGCCATCGCAGCACACCTCGGCCATGGGACTGGTTTCCAGACCCATCTTGTGCAGAGGAGGGCCCACTGCCAGGCCCGAGCGCGTGCGCTCGACGAGGAACACGGTGAGGCCAAAATAGCCAGCCGCGGGATCGGTGGTGGCGAACAGCAAAAACAGGTCGGCGACCGGGGCATTGGTGATATAGACTTTGCTGCCCTGGAGGCGAAAGCCGCCGCCTTCGGAAGTGGCGCGGGTATGCACATGGAAAGCATCAGAACCACTTTCGGCTTCGGTCAGCGCAAAAGCGGCGATGGCGGAGCCCTGCGCCAGAGACGGCAGCCACTTGGACTTTTGGGCCTCGCTGGCAAACGCCAGCAAGGGCACGTGAACGCTCCAGATTTGCGCGCCAAGGGCCATGAGCAGGCCATTGTCGTCGGAGCCGCGCCCGAGGCCCTCCATGACGTGCACGGCCGAGCGAGCATCGAGGCCCAGCCCACCATAGGCGGCCGGAATGTTGAGCGATTGCACACCAAAGGTGGCACAGAGGCGCCAGCGCGCTCGCCAAGCCTCGCTGCCAGAAATCGGCTGGCGCGGGACGCGCAATTCACGTTCGGCAAAAGCACGCGCCTGTTCATAGCCCTGGCGCTGGTCATCAGTCCATGAGAATTCCACCCCCGTTTGGAAACCAGCAACGGCGACACTGTTGGAAGACCAAATGAGGAATCCGGAGAACGGGGGCTGAAGGGCGGCATTGTCACTCGCCAGAGCGGCTGGGCATCCAGACCTGACAACCGCGGTTTCCTACTCAGCGAACCTGAGCGAGACCGGCTATGGCAAAAGCAACTGTTCCCTTCACTGCCTTGCAGGAGCAACTGCGGAGCATTATTCTGGCGGAGTTAGCGTTCACGCCGGCGCGGCCGTTGCAGCCGGATACGCCATTATTTGAAGCCCTGCTGGATTCCACCAGCGTGCTGACGCTCACCAGCGAGCTGGAGCAGCGCTACGGCATTGAGATCGAAGACCGCGAGCTGGTGCCGGGCAACTTCAGCACGCTGCGGCAGCTTGCCGATTTCGTCGAGCGCAAAACACACCCGGCGGCAACGCAGCGCGCGGCCAATGTTTGACGGAAGGGCGGCCGGAATCAGTCCTTGCTCGGCTAATGGCGGAAGTGGCGCATGGAGGTGAAGACCATGGCGGCGCCGAGGCGATCGCAAGCGGCAATGCAATCGCTATCGTGAATGGATCCGCCGGGCTGGATGAAGCTGGTGGCGCCGTGCTCGACGGCAACTTCAATGCCATCGGGGAAAGGAAAAAAGGCATCGCTGGCGACGGCAGCGCCGGCGAGAGGGAGTTGCGCTTTCATGGCGGCCAGTTTGGCGGAATCGACACGGCTCATTTGCCCGGCGCCGACGGCCAGGGTCTGTCCACCGGCGGCGGTGGCGCGGGCGAAGACGATGGCGTTGCTTTTGACGTGCTTCGCGACCGCCCAGCCGAAACGCAGGGCACGCTCCTGCTCGGGGCTGGGAGCTTTTTGCGTGACCACGCGCCAGCCACCGTCTGCAGGGAGTTGCACGGTGTCGGTGGTCTGGGCCAGCCAGCCGCCCGGGATACTGCGGACGGAGACCGGCATGGCGGCGGGATCGATCAGAACCAGCCGCAGGCCTTTCTTTTTCTCGAGCCGCGCCAGGGCTTCGGGAGTAAAGCCGGGAGCGGCAATGCATTCCAGGAACAAAGCTGCCATGGCTTCCGCTGTAGGCCCGTCCAGGGGCCGGTTCAAGCCCACCACGCCGCCGTAGGAGGAGATGGGGTCGCAGGCAAGGGCCTGCTCATAAGCTTCGCGCTGGGTGGCGGCCATGGCGCAGCCGGCGGGATTGGTGTGCTTGATGATGGCCACGGAGGGTTGGGTGAATTCCTGGGCGAGATCCCAGGCGGCGGCCAGATCGACGAGATTGTTGTAGGAGAGTTCCTTGCCGTGCAGGAGCTGGGCGTGCGCGAGGCCCGCGGGCTGGGACTCATCGCCATAGACGGCAGCTTGCTGGTGCGGATTCTCGCCGTAGCG
This sequence comes from Terriglobales bacterium, assembly GCA_050745425.1. Classification (GTDB taxonomy): domain Bacteria; phylum Acidobacteriota; class Terriglobia; order Terriglobales; family SCQP01; genus SCQP01. The sequence goes on along the minus strand of JBOGKK010000014.1, from coordinate 31,475 downwards.
CAGGACCTGAAGGCGAGGGGCGGAAATGAGCAGGCGCGCGGGCAGCGCCTCGGCGTTCAAGTGTACCTGCTGTCCCAGCTCGCCCTCCGGGAGGGCTGCGAGGGTGGCGGCAATGGCGGCATCATAGGCGGCGGTGCGCTGAAATGCTTTTTGCGCCAGGCGCCATCGCGTAGCCGAGGTGACGCTGCCTTGTTCCTCGATTTCTGCGGCTACGGTGGCGTAATCGGTGGGATCGGTAACGACGGCGACGGAGGCAAAATTTTTGGCGGCGGAGCGGAGCATCGCCGGCCCGCCGATATCGATGTTTTCGATCAGTTCGGCGCGCGCGACGCCGGTGGTGCGGGCGCGCGCGGCGACGCGCTCGAAGGGGTAGAGGTTGACCACGAGGACGGCAATGGGGGAAATGCCATGAGTCTGCATCTGAGCGCGATGCTCGGGTACATCCCAGCGGCCCAGCAAGCCTCCGTGGACCCGCGGATGCAAGGTTTTGACGCGGCCGTCGAGCATTTCCGGAAATTCGGTCAGGTCGGCTACGTCACGCACATCGAGACCGGCCTCGCGTAGGCTGCGGGCAGTTCCTCCGGTGGAAATCAGGCCAAAGCCGCACTGCGCCAGACGGCGGGCGAATTCAGAAAGTCCGGTTTTATCGCTGACGGAAAGAAGCGCAAGACGGTCCATTCTTCCACTATAGCGGTTCGCGCCGGGCCTCCAAAAACGACTGGAGGAGGATGACGGCGGAGAGGCGATCGATGGCGCGGCGGCGCTGATCGAGGCTGCTGCCCGCAGCGTCGAGCACGCGACTGGCCTCGACCGTGGTCAGGCGTTCGTCCCAAAATTCCACCGGCAGGCGGCTATGGCGCGCCAAGGCGGCGCCGAAACGGCGCGCGGCCTGAGCCTGGCGCCCTTCTTCACCGCTCATGTGAAGCGGCAGACCGACCAGCCATAACGCCACTTGATGCGCGTGAGCCACGGCGGCGAGAGCGGCCAAATCGGTGCCCATATCCTGACGCTGGAGGGTGGGAAGGCCCTGGGCGCTAATACCTAACGGATCGCTCAGGGCGATGCCGATGCGGCGTTGACCCAAATCGAGTGCAGCGATGCGGCCGATACGACGTTCCATGTTGAACCCTACCGATTATGCCTTGGCACGACAGTGCCGGGTTGGTTCATCCAACGGCAGGGCTGCCAACCACATCCAAAGGCTTGCATGGGAGATGTAGTCAACTTCAGAAAACGCAAGCCGTCCGGATTCGACAAGCGCCGGATTCAGAGCGACGAATACCTGCGCGGGCAGCAGGTACTGGCGAATGCCATATTCCATTGGAGGAACGACCCGGCCGCGGATGCGCGCGCCGCGGTTCGCTTCCTGCTCCACCATCTGGCAACTGCATTCCGGGCCGATGACAGCCCGCTGCAGCCGCGTCCGGTGGGCTCGGCCGTGGAGGCGAGTGGGGAGAGTGAGGCGAGTGGGGAGAGCGCAGGCGAAAGCGAGCGGTAGAGGGGGCAACGGCGGGCCTGCTGATCGCTTATACTGTGGCCTGAGTAGCCGTGTACGACCTGCTTTTCATACGCATAGCTTTAGTGCTGACGCTGGCTGGCGCCGCTGCCTATCTGAAGCCGTTTGATTTGCAGCCGGGGTGGGCGGCGTTGGTGGGCGCCTGCATTGCGGCGGTCATCATACTGTTTGAAATCCGGCTGAACAAGTCCAGCTTCAAGCGGCTGCTGGGAGCGGCGATTGGATCGCTGCTGGGGATTTTGGGAGCCTTTCTGGTTTCCTGGGTGGTGTCGGCGGCCGGGTTCGAGCGCCATACCGCCTCCTACGCCAATGTGGTCATTCTGCTGGTGATGGGCTATATCGGGCTGATCGTGGGTGCCGAAAAAGGTGAGCTGCTTAATCTTGCCGCCCTGGGTGGAATCTTTGGCGGCGAGCGCACGCGGCGCAGCGCAAAGCTGCTGGACACGAGCGTGATCATCGATGGCAGGATTGCGGATATAGCGGGCACAGGGTTTCTGGATGGAACCCTGCTGGTGCCCCAGTTCGTGTTGCATGAGTTGCAGTTGGTTGCCGATTCGGCCGACGCGGGCAAGCGCCAGCGTGGCCGGCGGGGCCTCGAAGTGTTGCAGCGGATACAAAAGCTGACCACGGTGGAGGTGCGAATCATCGAAGATGACGTGCCACACGTGCGCGAAGTCGATCTCAAGCTGATCGAACTGGCGCGGCGCTTTGAATGCAAGCTGGTGACCAATGATGGCAACCTGGGCAAGCTGGCGCAACTCCAGCGCGTCCAGGTGCTCAACATCCACGAGCTGGCGAACACGCTCAAGCCGGTGGTGCTGGCGGGCGAAGCCATGCGCGTGTTTATCGTCAAAGAAGGCAAGGAGCCGGATCAGGGAGTTGGCTACCTCGACGACGGCACCATGGTGGTGGTCGACCACGCGCGGCGCCTGATCTCGCATAATGTAGAAATCAGCGTGACTTCTGTGCTGCAAACCACGGCCGGCAAGATGATCTTCGGTCGCCTGCTGACCGCGGAGGTGGCGGCGGAAGTGGGGCGGGTATCCTAAAGCCAGTTATGGCCTGCGCCTACGCCATCCTACCCGCCGCCGGACTGAGCACGCGCATGGGCTCAACGACTTCCGGGCAGCCGCGCAAGCAGATGGTGGAGATTGCCGGAGCGCCGATTCTGATTCACACGCTGCGGCGCTTCGACGGCAGCGGCCAGTTCCGGCGGCTGCTGGTTCCGGTGCGGCCCGAAGACCGAGAATTCATTGAGGGCCGGGTCAAAGCGGAAAAGTTCAAGACACCGGTACAGGTGCTCGAAGGCGGACGGGCGCGGCAGGATTCGGTCGCCAACGCGGTGGAACTGCTGGGACAGGAGCTGGGGGCGGCGGGAGATGATGCACTGGTGGCGATCCACGACGCGGTGCGGCCGTTTCTCGAAGCCAAAATCCTGGAAACGGCACTGGCGGCGGCACAGGTGCATGCGGCGGTGATCGTGGGCGTGGCGGCGGTGGATACAATCAAGCAGGTCGAGCGCGTGGGTGCGGAAGATATTCAGGTTGCTGCCACGCTGCCGCGCGAGCGCATTGTGCTGGCTCAGACGCCGCAGATCTTCCGTCTCGGGCTGCTACGGCGGGGATACGCCAAAGCCCACGCCGACGGTTTTTACGCCACCGACGAGGCGGCGCTGGTGGAGCATCTGGGCGAAACCGTTTATGTGGTGCCGGGCTCGGCGCGGAACTGGAAAATCACGACGCCGGCGGATCTGGAGCTGGCGGAGTTGATGCTGGCGGCCGCGGCGGCTCACTCATAAGCGCCAGCAGATTGCCCTCAGTGTCGCGGAAAAAAGCCATCCAGACCTCGCCGTGTTCGAGGCGTGCAATCAGCCTTGGGCCTTCGACGAAGCGCACACCGCGCTCCACCAGTGCCTGGTAGCCGGCGCGGATTTCCGGCACGCAGAAGTACAGGACTGAGCTGGAGCGGTCAAGCTGTGGCTGCTCCGCCATAGCGAGCATCAACCGCACTCCTCCGGCATCAAAAAAGGCCAGATTGGCGGCCTCGGACAAGAAGGGCAGGCGGAGAATATCGCGGTAAAAAGCAACCGCCCGCGCCAGGTCACGGGCGTTGACGCTGATCTGGCCGATCGTGCTCAGAGCGAAGGCACCGCCGAGCGGCAGGTCCACGGTTCCCATGCCCAGCATTGTAGATTGATTTGTTGCGCCGGCGCGGCTGGAATCTGTTAGCCTTGAACTTCCCAATCGTTTTATCGCCAGAATTACATTCGCTTCCATGATCGCTAAAAAGATCTTTCTCACCAAGGGCGTGGGCAAGCACCGCGAGCGGTTGACCAGCTTCGAGCTGGCACTGCGCGACGCCGGTATTGCGGCCTTCAATCTCGTGCGCGTTTCCAGCATTTTTCCGCCGCGGTGCAAGCTGACGCCGCGCACGACGGGGTTAAAGGAACTGAGCGCAGGCGAAGTGGTGTTCGCGGTGCTCAGCGAGAACTCGACGCGGGAGCCGCACCGGCTGATCGCCGCCTCGATCGGACTGGCGCTGCCGGCCGACCGCAACGCCTACGGCTATCTCTCCGAACACCATTCCTTCGGCGAGACCGAACAGCAAGCGGGCGAATACGCCGAAGAGCTGGCGGCCGAGATGCTCGCCACAACGCTGAACGTCGAGTTCGACCCGGATCGTTCCTGGGACGAAAAAAAAGAGATTTACCGCATCTCGAACAAAATCGTGCGCACCATCAACGTCAGCCAGTCGGCCGTGGGCGATAAACGCGGGCTGTGGACGACGGTGTTGTCGGCGGCAATTCTGATCGGAGAGTAAACGGGTCATCGGCATGGAGACGGCGCTGGAGATTCAGCAATTGTTGACGGCGCATAGCGGCGAGCCGGTCGATTACGTGGCCATCGTGATGCTGCTGAACACGGTTGCCGGCGGGCACTACGAGGAACGGCACAGCGAAGAACAGATTCGGACGGCGCTGCTTGGTTTGTTGCGATCGGGAGAGGTTGTTTTCACTACGGCGACAGGCGAGTCCACTCCGGCTTCGGCACAAGCAGCCGCCAGCGGACAGGTTCGCTGCACCTTTCGTCTGTCCGGCGTTGCAGCCTAAATGCGTTCCGGTCATCTAAGAAATGATGGCCAGTGCAGTCCCCAATTCGCAATTGCGTGAGTTTCATGTACTCGTCGTCGATGACGACGCCAGCAACCGCATGCTCACGCAGGAAATGCTGGCAGACCGACACTATGTGGTGTCCAGTGCCGCCAATGTAGGCGAAGCGCGGCAACGAATTGCCGAGCAACTTCCCGACATCATTCTGCTGGACGTCATCATGCCGGGCGTGAGTGGGATTGAGCTGTGCCGTGAGCTCAAAAACAATGCGGCCACGCGCCTGATTCCGGTCATTTTGGTCACCGGTCTCGCCGACCGCGACGCGAAGCTGGAGGGCATCGAGGCGGGCGCGGATGATTTTCTGAACAAGCCAGTCGACCCGCAGGAATTGTTCGCTCGGGTGAAGAGCCTGCTCAAGCTCAAGCAGTTCACCGATGAGCTGGAGAACGCCGAGACGGTGCTGACCTCGCTGGCGTTGGGAGTGGAAGCACGCGATCCCTACACCGAGGGGCATTGCAGCCGCCTGTCGAATTACGCCGCCAGCCTCGGCCGGGCGCTGGGGCTGGGGGCGGAGGATCTGATTGCTCTGCGCCGCGGCGGCGTGCTGCATGACATCGGGAAAATCACCGTGCCGGATGCGATTTTACGAAAACCAGGCCCGCTGGACGAGCAGGAAATGAGCATCATGCGACGGCATCCGGAGACGGGATGGCAAATCTGCCGGCCGTTGCACTCGCTCGGCCGCGTCTTGCCGATCATCCGCTACCACCATGAGCACTGGAACGGGGGCGGCTATCCGGACGGACTTGCGGGCGAACAGATTCCGCTGTTGGCACGCATTCTGCAGATCGTGGACGCCTACGATGCGCTCACCACGCTGCGCCCCTACAAGGCGGCGTGGACCCATGAAAAAGCCAAAGCGACCATGCTCGAAGAGGCGCGGCATCAGTGGTGGGACGAAAAAATACTGCACAAGTTCCTGGAGCAGTTCGAAGCGCAGTAGAAGACGTGGTGTACGCTAGAGCAGTCCGACTGCCGCGTGCATGCCTGTCGATCTGAGCATCATCATCCCAGCTTTCAATGAAGCCGAGCGGCTGCCCGCCACACTGGCGGCGCTGGCCGAACACTTTGCGCCCCAGAACCGGGCCGTGGAAGTGATCGTGGTTGACGATGGTTCCCAGGATGCCACGCCGAATCTGCCCTTTCCGGAAGCGCGCGCACTGCACTGGCGGCGGCTGCGCAACGAAGGCAATCGCGGGAAGGGCTACAGCGTGCGGCGCGGGATGATGGCGGCTGCAGGCGAGAGGCGGCTGTTCACCGATGCCGACCTATCGGCGCCGATTGCTGAATTGAGCAAGTTGGAGGCGGCGCTCGATGGCGGCGCCGACATTGCCATGGGCAGCCGGCGGCAACGTGACTTAATCCGCACGCACCAATCCATGGTTCGCGAAAACGCCGGACGTGTGTTCAACAAAATGGTGCGGCTTGGCCTCGGTCTTCCCTACGTCGATACCCAGTGCGGGTTCAAACTGTTCACGCGCGCCAGCGCGGAGGCGATTTTTCCTGAACAGAAGATCGAAGGCTGGGGATTTGATCCGGAGATCCTGTATCTGGCCCGGCAGAAAGGCTACCGCGTGGATGAAGTGCCGGTAGTCTGGGCGCACGCGGCCGGGGCCAAGATTCGGCTCATGGGCGATAGCGTGCGGATGTTTCACGACATCGTCCGCATTCGCCAGATCCACCGCCGACCATCTGCACGACCTCGATAACGTCGCCAGGATCGAGTTGGGTTTCAGCCCACAATCGCTTCGGAACAAGCTCGCGGTTGCGCTCGACGGCAACGCGGACAGGGCCAATGCCTAACTCAAGCAGCAAGGCGGCCAGGGTGGCGGCCTGGGTCTCAATGTGGCGGCCATTAAAGGCTATCTGCACCGGTGCAGCCTACTTTTTCTTAAAGACTTGCTTGAACTTTGACAGCGGATCGTAGAAACGGCCTACGACGCGTTCCTTGAGCGGGATGATGCCATTATCGGTAATGTGAATGCCTTCCGGGCAGACCTTGGTGCAACATTTAGTGATGTTGCAATAGCCGATATTAAAGTCATCCTTTAACTCGAGCAGGCGGTCACCATCGTCGAGCGGGTTCATTTCGAGCTGCGCAATGTGGATCAAAAAGCGTGGGCCGACGAATTGATCATGCATTTTGTGCTCACGCAGGACGTGGCAGACATCCTGACACAGGAAGCATTCGATGCACTTGCGGAACTCCTGGGGGCGGTCGACATCGGCTTGTTTTTCGCGCCAGGTGCCGTCGGCCTGGGCCGGCTTGAGCTGAAACGGGGTAATACGCTCCTTGGTGCGGTAGTTCCAGGAGACATCGGTGACGAGGTCCTTGACGTGGGGAAACGTGCGCATGGGCTCGACGGTGACGGGCTCGGACAGGTCGAGCGAATTGAGCCGGGTCATGCACATCAGTTTGGGGTTGCCGTTGATTTCAGCCGAACAGGAGCCGCACTTGCCCGCTTTGCAGTTCCAGCGGACGGCCAGATCGTTGGCCTGGGTGGCCTGGATCTGATGCACAACATCGAGGACGACCATGCCTTCCTCGACCGTGGTGGTGAAATCGACAAATTCGCCGTGGTTATCGCTGCCACGCCAGATGCGGAAGATGGCGGATTTGGGCTGCGTGGCTCCATCAGCGTTGGCATTGCCCTTGGTTTGTGCGGGAACAGTTTGGGTTGCCGAGGCCATCTCTATTTATTCTCCTCGATTGCCTTCTGCAAGTCATCCGGCATGGGCGGAACGGCCACTTTGCGCAGGAGCGGCTCACCGCCAGGCCCGCGGTGGAACTCAAGATTAATGCCGTCCCAGGCTTTTTCTTTGGCCGGAAAATCCTCGCGGAAGTGGCCGCCGCGGCTTTCGGTGCGTTCCAGGCCGGCGCGCGCGACCAGATCAGAAACGATGAGCTGATTGCGGAGGTCCAGGGCCGTGTGCCAGCCGTTGTTGTACTCCTTGTTGCCGGCAACGCCGACGCGCTCGGCGCGTTTGCGCAAGGCGGCAATCTTCTCGATGGCCTGCTCCATCTCGGACGCGGTGCGCACGATGCCGACCCAGTTCTGCATCGTCTCCTTGAGCTCGTGCTGCAAAGCGTAGGGGTTTTCGCCGCTGGCGCCGATCTCGAAAGGGGCTTCGGCGCGGGCGATGGCCGCGTCAATCTGGTCCGTCACCGCGGCTTCACCGGAACCGGCGTGCTGCCTGGCAAAGGCGGCGGCGTATTCGCCGGCACGCTTGCCAAACACCAGCAGATCGGAGAGCGAGTTGCCGCCCAGGCGATTGGCGCCGTGCAGGCCGGCGGCGCATTCGCCGGCGGCGAAGAGTCCATCGACGCCGGTCATGGCGGTGTCGCCATCCACCTGAATGCCGCCCATGAAATAGTGCGTGGTCGGGCCGACTTCCATGGGTTGCTGCGTGATGTCGAGATCGGCGAGTTGCTTGAACTGGTGGTACATGCTGGGGAGCTTGCGCTTGATGTGCTCGACCGAGTTGGGCAGCTTTTCACGGATCCAGCCGATATCGAGGAAGACGCCGCCATGCGGGCTGCCGCGCCCGGCCATGACTTCGCGGCGGATGCAGCGGGCGACGTGGTCGCGGGTGAGCAGCTCGGGCGGACGGCGCGCGCTCTTGTCTCCGATGACGTAGCGCCAGCCCTCTTCTTCGTTGTCAGCGGTCGAGCTGCGGTAGTTGTCGGGGATATCAGCAAACAAAAAGCGCTTACCTTCGCTGTTGCGCAGTACGCCGCCTTCGCCGCGGACGCCTTCGGTGACGAGAATGCCGCGGACGCTCGGAGGCCAGACCATGCCAGTGGGATGGAACTGCACGAATTCGACGTCGCGCATGGCGGCGCCGGCATTCCAGGCCAGGGCCTGCCCATCGCCGGTGTATTCCCAGCTATTGGTGGTAATCAGGTAGCAGCGGCCGATGCCGCCGGTGGCAAGGATGACGGCTTTGGCGCGGAACAGCATGTAGCGGCCGCGCTCGCGTTCGTAGCCAAAGCCACCGACGCAACGGCCACCATCGGTGAGCAGGGTAAGCAGCGTAGCTTCCATGTGGAATTCGATGCCCTGATGGATGCCGTGATCCTGCAAAGTGCGGATCATCTCGAGTCCGGTGCGATCGCCGACGTGCGCCAGGCGCGGGTAGCGATGGCCGCCGAAATTGCGCTGCATAATGAGACCGGCTTTGGTGCGGTCAAAGATCGCGCCCCATTGCTCCAACTCCTTGACCCGTTCCGGAGCCTCTTTGGCGTGATGCTCGGCCATGCGCCAGTTATTGAGGTAATAGCCGCCGCGCTCGGTATCGGCAAAATGGACGCGCCAGTTGTCGCGATCATCGACGTTGCCAAGCGAAGCAGCCATGCCGCCCTCGGCCATGACGGTATGCGCCTTGCCGAGCAGCGACTTGGTGACGACACCGACCTTGGCGCCGGCGGCGGAAGCTTCAATGGCGGCGCGCAGCCCAGCGCCACCAGCGCCGACCACCAGCACGTCGTATTCATGGGTTGTATAGCCTGGCATTAGTGTCCTGGTCTCCAGATCACGAGGTCGTGCCAAATACCCATGGCACAGAGGCGAATGTAAATATCGGTGAAGGCTACGACGATCAGGCTCGCCCAGGCCCAGCGCATATGGACCCCGTTGAGGCAACTCACGCAGTTGTAGGCCTTGCGGCGTCCGGAGCCGATCTCATCTTTGCAGCCACCGATCAAGTGGCGCAAGGAGTGGCAGCCAAAGGTGTAGCCGGCCAGCAGGATGGGATCGGCGATCATGATCAGGGTGCCGATGCGCAACTGGAACTCGGTGTGTCCGTTCACGGTCCACCAGAGTGCATTCCAGGCGTCGGCAAATAAAATGACGAGGAAGATCAGAGCGATATAGAAGAAGTAGCGATGGGCATTTTGCAGCAGCAAGGGGAACTTGCGCTCGCCCCAATACTTCTTGCGGGGTTCGCCGACGGCGCAAGTGGAAGGATCGGCCCAGAACGCCTTGTAGTAGGCGCCGCGGTAGTAATAGCAGGTCAGGCGGAAGCCGCCGGGAGCCCAGAGGATGATGAGGGAGGCGGAAAAGGGGATCCAGAACGGCCACCAGTCCGGACGCACGTTCAGCAACTGGGGCGAGTACATGGGCGACAGGTAAGGGCCAAAGCGGAAGAAGTCACCTTGAAACGCCGCCCAGGTGGAGTAGCAAACGAAGGCGCCCAGCCCCAGAAATACCACCAGTGGGGTAACCCACCAGAAGTCGTTGCGCTGCGTTTCCCCAAAACCGCGTTGGCTCACCCGCTCCAACGGCACGTCAATTGTGGACACTCGAATGTTCTCCTTGCGGCTCGCGCCGAAAAGCCCAACTTGCTGCAAACGGCGAACCCTCAGGATACGCTTTGGGCATGGCGCAATACAACCCTGCGGGAGCCGGCGCCGTACAGTTTACTCTTGCGAGACGTGCTGAGGATTTTGGCAAGACGGTGCGGCGTCGCGGCTATGCTGAAGGCATGAAGGCAATCCGCGTGCTTTTGGCGGCTACGGCCGCAGCCACCGTGCTGGCGCTGACGGCAGCGGCACAAACCACAGCGCCCATTCCCAAGGTCAGCAATATTCCGGCGCCGGGCACCGCGGCGGCGGGCGCGATGACGCCGCCGGCAGCGATGGCGCCCATGCCGACGGCGGCGGCAAACACAGCCGCGGCAGGCGCACCTTCAGACCATGCGATCGACGCCGTGTTACCTCCGCCGCCGGAGACGGCGGCCGATTCGGATGATGGGGCTGCGGTGGCGCCGGCCACTTCGGCAGCGGCGCCGACCGCCGCGGAAGCGACCGCGGCGGCGCTGAGCGTGCCCCAGGGGACTCCGATTGCGCTGCAGCTCGAAACCCGCCTGAACACGCAATACAACAGCGATGGCGACGGGTTTGCCGCGCGTGTTATGACGCCGGTGTACTACCGGGGACACGAGGTGATTCCTTCCGGCTCGATTCTGGAAGGACACGTAATGCACGTGCAGGATGCGCGTCCGGCGCAAAGCGAATCGGAACTGCTGCTCAAGCCCGACCTGCTGACGCTGCCCAATGGACAGCGCTACACGATCAGCGCCGAGGTGATTCAGAACGATCCGCACTCGAAGGCGCGTGTGGATACCGAGGGCATGCTGCGAGAACCGCGCGGCATGCTCGCCTCCGACGTCCACCACACGGAAATCGGCGGCGTAGGCGGCTTCATAGGCGGCGCGGTGCTGGCCGGAGGCGAAGGAGCGATGATGGGCGCGGGCGTGGGTGCGGCGGTTGCCGTCGGCATCTGGCTGGTGCGCCGGCGGCATCTGGTGCTCAACCCAGGCAGCCATCTCACCGTACGGCTGCAACGGCCCATCCGGCTCACAGCTACTCCGGCAGCCAGCCGTGAAAATTAAGCGGCGCGGAAAATTGTTATCATCAGGGCAATGACGCGAGAAGAGTTCGAGGCGAGCGCGCTGGTTCGATTGCAGCACCTGTATCCCCAGGCACGATTCCTCAAGGCAGGACAATTGGAGATTGCGATTCTGCGTTCCCCCTCCGGACGCCCCACGGCGCACCGTTTGCGGCTGAGCCGTGCCTGGGCGGCGTTTTGCCAGAACGGCGACCGCTTCGATATGGACACCTACCTGACGCGCGTGGTGGGGACGATCGAACATCGCCTGCCCAGCGACTGGGAAACCGCGCGGCCACTACTGTTCCCCAAACTGATCACCTCGGGCCTGGTGAAGCGCGCTCCGCGTCCGTTGTTTTATCCCCTGGCCGGAGAGGTGGGTTACGTCCTGACGTGCAGCGACTTCGATATATGGCTCACGGCCGAGCACCTGGAAACCTGGCAAATCGCCGAGGAATGTGTTCTGGCTGCGGCGCTGGAGAATCTGGAGCGGCTGTGGAACGAGGCGACCGTCGTGGCCTGGACGATTCAGGACAGCATCCGGGCCTTTCACGTGGAGATGGCCCACGGTCACAAGGCCGCGTTTGTGCTGGCGCCCCAGTTTCAGGACCGCGCGGCGGAACTGTTGCATACGGACGAGTTTCTGGTGGCCATCCCCAACCGGAATTTCCTGGTCACGTTCAGCGCCGATGATGATGAGTTCATGCAGATCCTGCAGCCGGTGGTGCGCAAGGAAGTCGCGGCTGGCTACCCTCTCAGCCGCCTGCTGATCCGCGTGTCACCAGGCGGTTACAGTCTCGACACTTTACCGGGCGATTGACAAAATCTATAATCGGGGCGTAAGTCAAGGAGACCCCGATGCGCTCTTCGAGTCCTTCCCTTCCGCGCGCGGCAGTTGTGGTTTTTGCGGCGCTCGCCTGCGCCCTCACCCTCAGCGCCCAGAAGCACGCGGCCCACAAAAAGGCAGCCCCGCCAGCAAAGCTGGGGCCCGGCACCTATGCAGTGTTTGTGACCAGCAAAGGTTCATTCACCGCGCAACTCTACCCCCGCCAGGCACCCAAGGCGGTCGCCAACTTCGTGGCACTGGCCGAGGGCAAGCAACCCTACAAGAACCCGCTGACCAATGCCCTGTCGATGGCGCCGTTTTATAAAAACCTGCTTTTTTTCCGCACCATTCCCGGCTATATGATCCAGACCGGCGATTTGCTGAATGACGGCACCGGTTCGCTCGGGTATCAACTGCCGCTTGAGAAAAACAGCCTGAGGTTCGACCAGGCGGGGCGGATGGCGCTGGCGCAGATTCCCGGCGATACGTCCTCGCGCGGCGCTGAGATCTTTTTCACGCTGGAGCCGGTGCCGCAGCTCGATAAGGAAGGATTCCTCGTCATCGGCCAGATCGTGCGCGGCCTGGATATCGCCAAAGCGATCTCGATGGGACCACGCAAACCTGGCCATCAAGACGAGCCTCGATACCCGCCCATCCTGCACAACGTGACCATCGAAGTGAGGAAATAAAAGGGGTTAGGGGTTAGGGATTAGGGCACACGCGGCGCAGCCGCTCACGATCAAGCGGCTGCGCTGGCGTGGGCGCCAGTTACAGCAAGGATTGGGCGGCGGCGAGTGCCGCCTCGTACTTGGGGTGCTCGCCGATTTCGGGCACGTATTCGGCGTAGCGGATGGTGCCGTTGCCATCGACGACAAAGACGGCGCGCGAGTTGAGGTACAGCTCCTTGATGAAGGTGCCGGTGGCCTTGCCGAACGAGCCCGTTTGGTAGTCGGACAGAGTCTGGAGGTTGGTGGCGTTGGCGGCGCCGCACCAGCGCTTCTGCGCAAACGGCAGATCGGCGCTTACGGTGTAGACCTTCACTTTATCGCCTAATTTGGCGGCTTCTTCGTTGAAGCGGCGGGTCTGCAGGTCGCACACCGGCGTATCGAGCGAAGGTACAACGCTGAAGATGCGGACCTTACCCGCGGTATCGGCAGCGGTAACCGGCTTGATGCCATTATCGACGAGGGTGAATTCGGGTAGCTTGTCGCCGGCCTTGAGCACGGGGCCTATCAGGGTGAGCGGGTTGCCTTTCATGGTCGTAGCTTTGGGACGTTCGATGGGGTTCATTACAGGCTCCTTTACTTTTAGACGCCGATGACGGTTACCAATTCGCGGACAGAATCCGCAGACTTCTGCAGCGCGGCTTGCTCGTCAGCGCTGAGCTTGACTTCGATGACCTTTTCGATGCCGCGGGCACCGAGCTTGCACGGCACACCGACGAATAATCCTTTGATGCCGTACTCGCCTTCGAGATAGGCGGCGCAGGGCAAAATCTGCTTTTTATCTTTCAGGATGGCTTCGGCCATCTGCACTGCGGCGGCCGAAGGGGCGTAGAAGGCGCTGCCGGTCTTGAGCAGGGCCACAATTTCGCCGCCGCCCTTGCGCGTACGCTGCACCAGCTTCTCGATGGTCGCCGCATCCATCAACTCGGTGATGGGGATGCCGGCAACAGTGGTGTAGCGCGGCAGCGGGACCATGGTGTCGCCGTGGCCGCCGAGCACGAAGGCGTTGACGTTTTCCACCGAGACGTCCAGTTCCATGGCGATGAAGGTGGCGAAGCGGGCGGAGTCGAGCACGCCCGCCATGCCGATGACACGATTGCGGCTGAACTTGCTGAGCTTGAAGGCAGTCTGCGCCATGGCATCGAGCGGGTTGGTCACCAGAATCAGGATGCTGTTGGGCGAATGCTTGACGGCATTCTCGACGCAACTGGAGATGACCTCGTGGTTTTTTTTCAGCAGGTCGTCGCGGCTCATGCCGGGCTTGCGCGCCAAGCCGGCGGTGATGATGACGATATCGGAGTTGGCGGTGGCGGCGTAGTCGTTGGCGCCGGTGATGGCGACGTCCTTGCCAATGATGGGCATGGCCTCGCGCAGGTCGAGTGCCTTGCCCTGAGGCATGCCTTCGGCGATATCCACCAGAACCACGTCCGCAATCTCGCGGATGGCCAGCCAGTGAGCGGTGGTGGCGCCGACGTTCCCGGCCCCGACGACAGTAATTTTCTTACGCATGGATGATTCCCTTCTCTTCCCTTCTGCTGATTAAGCCTTCCTCATATTGGCCACGATGGCGGCCGCGAACTCGCTGGTCTTCAGTTTCGTCGCGCCCTCCATCTGGCGCGCCAGATCGTAGGTCACGCGTTTCTGCCGGATGGCAGCCGCCAAGCCGCTTTCCACCAGGCGTGCGGCTTCGTGCCAGGCCATGGTGTCGAGCATCATGACCCCGCTCAGAATCAGCGAGCTGGGGTTGATCACATCCTGATTGGCGTACTTGGGCGCGGTGCCGTGCGTAGCCTCAAAAAATGCGTATTCTTCGCTGACGTTTGCGCCGGGCGCCAGCCCCAGTCCGCCGACCTGCGCCGCGCAGGCATCGGACAGGTAGTCGCCGTTCAGGTTCGTAGTGCAGATGACCTGATAGTCGCGCGGCCGCAAAAGGATCTGCTGGAACATGGAATCGGCAATGCGGTCGTTGACAAGTATCTTGCCGGCCGGCAGTTTGCCATTATGGGGAGCGGCCCAGAGTTCGGCTTCGGTGACGCACTGGTCGCGGAACTCCTGGGTTGCAACCTCGTAGCCCCAGTCGCGGAACGCACCTTCGGTAAACTTCTGGATATTTCCCTTATGGACCAGCGTTACCACGGTGCGCTTTTGCTCGATGGCGTGACGCAGGGCCTGGCGCACCAATCGCTTGGACCCAGTGATGGAAATCGGCTTGATGCCGACGCCGGAGTCGGAGCGCACGTCCTTACCGAACTGATCGTGCAGAAATTGGATCAGGGCAGCTGCATCCGGGGTGCCTTCCTTGAACTCGATGCCGGCATAGACGTCTTCGGTGTTTTCGCGGAAGATGATCACGTCGACAGCTTCCGGATCCTTCACCGGAGAAGGCACGCCGGGATAGTACTTGACCGGACGAACGCAGGCGTACAGATCCATCTTCTGGCGCAGGCTGACGTTGAGGCTGCGGATGCCGCCCCCCACGGGAGTGGTCAACGGCCCCTTGATAGCAATGCGGAAATCACGCGCTGCCTGCACCGTATCCTCGGGCAGCCATTCGCCAAAGCGCTGGAACGCCGTATCACCGGCGAAGACCTCGAACCAGGCGATCTTGCGTTTGCCGCCATAGCTCAACTCGACGGCGGCATCAAGTACCGGCTGCGTCGCGCGCCAAATATCGGGACCGGTGCCGTCGCCCTCAATGTAAGGGATGATGGGGTGGTCGGGCACGATGAAATGACCTTTGTCGGCCTGCGTGGCTTCGCCGCGCGGCACCTCACTACCGTTATAGCTGCGCATGAATGAAATCCATCTCCTTTACCTAGCGTCGGCCGCGGCTGCCAGGATCGCGAATCGGGCGCCGCAAATGGTGGTACAGCGTCTGCGCCACGCGTGCGCCGAGCAGCAATAACACACCCAATACGGCCAGACCCAGGCCCCACTGCAGCGAGCCCATCCAGAAGCGCAATCCAACCCCAATCAGCGCCACAATGAGCCCAACCCAATATAGTAGCGGAAAAAGTAGTTTCACTCCTAGCGCTCCAGCCACAATCGGTCTATAGCAACTCTTGATACAACTCACGGATACGTGCGCGCACAGCAGCAATCCGCTGCAGCGGAGCGCCAGATCCAGCAGCAACGCGAGGCGGTTCCGGATGGGTGCGATCGAGCCACGTCCAGGCACGCTCCACCGCAGCACCGGTGGCAGGGACGGCGGCGCCGGCCTTACCCGTCCCCACGCGCAGGGCATGATCGGCGGCGCGCAAATACTCCACCAGCCCGGCCAGCTCCGGGTGGGCAGCGGCCTGCGCCCAACCGGCCAGACCGGCGGGACCCGTTCCGGAGTGGCCGGCGCACAGGAGTTCATGCGAGACTAAAAAGTCCACATCGTAGTATCCGCCAGGAACGGTTTTTAAGCCCCAGGTTCCGGGATTGCCCTCGCGTTCGATCCGATCACGCAAACTGCGCAAATCGGCCGACATGCTGGAGTCGGTAAAGCGCTGGCGCAGGACAGCGTGGACCTGTTGCAGCACCGCATTGCCCAAAGTGGCATCGCCGGCGGTCACGCGGGCTTTGAGATAACTGAGCGCCTCCCACAAGCCGGCTTTCTGCTCGAAGTAGCGCACCATACTTGCCGGCGTCTGCACCAGCTCACCCTCGCGGCCTCCCGGCCGCAGCCGCGTATCGACGGCGTAGAGCGTTCCTGCCTGGGTGTAGGCGGTCATGACCTCAATCCAGCGCGCGGCCAGCGTGGCCGCGGCCTCACGATCGGCTTCAGCAGCCACAAAAACCACATCCACATCGGAGAGCAGATCGATTTCGCCCAGGCCCAATCGGCCCAGGCCCAGAATCGTCAGCGACGGTGCCGGAGGTGCAACCGTCGAGGCCAGGTCGAGTCCGGCGCGCAAGGTTGTTTCTGCCAATTGCGTGTGCGCCGCAAGCGTAGCGGCAATGCCGCGGCGCTCGTCCCACTCAAGGCTGAGCAGACATAAGGCTTGCTGCTGCTGCCAAACCCGCAGGGCAACCATGCTGCGATTCAGATCCGTCCCGGGAGCGGGGGCAGGAGCAGCGCCGCGGGCAAGCGCCTGAGCCAGCGCCGGACGCCGGATCAAAGTCTCCGCGGCCCAGTCACTCGCTTCGAGCAGTGTGGCCACGCGCTGCTGCACGGGAGCGGGCAATTGCATCCAGGCGGCAGCACCGTCCGGCCACGTGGCCAGGCTGCGATCGAGCCGCTGCGCCTGACGCATCCCATGTGCGCTGAAGCGCACGGACGCAGGCCAGTCGCGCACGCGAGCGGGCTCAGGCCCGGCAGGCCGCGCCGAGGCTCCCTCGAGATAGTGGGCGTAGAGAGCGCGCACGGCGAACATTTGTGCGGTAATGGCGGCGGCAGCATCGGGTACGCTCAGTTGGCGCGCAAGAGCCTGGAGACGCTCCGGGCGCGATGGCAGTGTGTGCGTCTGTTGCCCCAGCCGCAACTGGAGCCGGTGCTCGGTGTGGCGCAAAAGTCCGTAGGCAGAGGCCAGCGTCTGCAACTCCGCGCCGCGGATGCGGCGCATATCATGCAAGCGCTGCAACGCCTGCAGGGTATGGCCGCTGCGCACCCAAGGTTCGCTGCCGCCGTGGAGGCGCTGCCAATATTGCGTGAGGAATTCGATATCGCGGATACCGCCAGGATCCAGCTTGACGTCGATGGCGCCGCTGCGGCGGCGGGTGGCGCGATGGCGGCGCAATTGGGCGCTGATGGCCTGCCGCGAGGCGCGCACGCCATCGGCAATCGCGCCCTCGTCCGGCAGCGGCGGATAGATGCGCGCGGCGGCGTCGCGCAGCAGCGCAGTGGCCAGCTCACGCGCACCAGTGGCGCCCCGAGCCCGCACCAGCATCTGCAACTCCCACTCGCGCGCCTCAGTGCGGTAATAACGTTGCAATTGCGCCAGCGACTGCACCAGCTCGCCTTCGCGTCCTCCCGGGCGCAGCCGCAAATCGACGCGGTAGGCAGCACCCTCCTCGCTCGCCTGCGAAACGTAGCGCACCAGGCCTTGGGCAAGGCGGGAAAAAAACTCGGCGTTGCTCAGGCTGGCAACCCCACCCTCGGTGCGGCCCTCGCCGCTGTAGGCGAACATGAGATCGATATCAGAGCTGTAATTCAACTCGCCACCGCCCAGCTTGCCCAGCGCGATGACTGCCAGTTCGGCGCCGGCGCCCGCGGCCGTTTGCGGTGTACCCCACGAGCTCACCAGTTCGTTCCAGCACCACACGTAGGCCTGCTGCAGTACAGCATCGGCCAGATCGCTGAGCTCGCGGGTAGTTTCGGCCAAGCCGGCGCGGCCGTCCAGGTCGCGCACGGCAATGCGCAGGTATTCGCGCTTTTTAAAGCGTGCCAACGCACACGAGCGGTCGCTTTTGGGCGCCCCGGCGGTGAAGGCCGCGAGCGCTGCCGCCCACTCATCGGCGGCGCGCGCGGGCCGTTCGCGTTCGGCGGCCAGCCAAACAAGCCAGTCGGGATAACGTTGCAAGGCTTCCGAGAGGAATTCGCTGCCCGCTAGTAGCGTGACCAGCGCCTGGGCCAAGCCGCGGTCGCGCGCGAGCAGAGCGCGGACGGCGGCGGGCGCCGCCGCCCAGAATCGCTCCAGGCCAGCCGCGGCTGCCGCCGGATCGGCGCTCAGGTCCACACGCACGCCCAGTCCCGTTGCCATGCATTCCATCATAGCGGCGGGACCGACACTCCCCCGTCCACTTGCTACGATGGAGGCGGAAGCGCATGTGGCCGGGTGGCTGCCTTGGTCTTCAAAACCAATGCGGCGTCCAATGGGCGCTGGATCGGTTCGACTCCGATGCGCTTCCGCCACGGCCGCCGTGCGCCCGCAAGGCCACGAACGAGCCAAAGTAGTTTTTGCGGCGTCTAAGGATCCAGATGCGGCACTTTAATTATTGGGGCTTGCTCGCGATCAAACTCGCGGTTTCGGTGCTTTTGGTAATCGGCTTCTGGACGGTGGCGAGTTGGACCATGCCGCTGACGCGCGGGGGCCTGTTAGCGGAGTGGCCACGCCTGGGCAGCGACTTTGGTTTTACCGTGGCCGTGTTCCTGGCAATGCTGCTGAGTTTTTTTCTGGGGTGGTGGTGCGCCGTGGACCAGGTCTACCGCTGCCGCGTGTGCGCCCGCAAACTACGCATGCCGCAGATGGAAGGCAATTACAGCCGCGTGATGCGCGACGGCGTGCCCCACACGAAATACATCTGCACGTTCGGCCACGGCCGGTTGACCGTCCCCGATGTCCACTTGTCAGCAAACCGCACACCGCTGTTCCGATGGGTTGGCTACGGCACTCTCTGGGAAGACTTGATGCACGCAGAGCTCGATGACCAGGATTAGGATGAGCTGGCGCGCGGACGCCACTCCACGACCACCATCGCAGCCACGATCAGGGCTGCGCCGAGAATCTGGATCGCACGCAAGTGCTCGTGCCATCCGATGGCGCTGGCCAGCGTGGCAAAAATAGGCTCCGCAGCAAAAATCACGACGGCGTGGGTTGCGGGCGTAAATTGCTGGGCCCAGGTCTGCACCGCAAAGGCTACCGCGGTGGCGAGGACAGCTGTAATGGCAATGGCGACCCAAAGGTAGGTGGTGTTGTGCCATTGCAGCGTAGTGACGGCCGGCAACATCATCCAGGTGAACAGCGCCGCGAACAGGATCTGCAGGACGGCCAGATCGCCGACCTTCACGCGCGGCGCCCACTCGCCCACCCAGATGATCTGCAGCGCGAAGGCAACCGCACAGCCGCCGACCATGGCATCGCCGCGCCAGGTGCGGACGGAGCCGGCAGCCTGAGCCGCGGCGGGATAGGCGACCAGCAAATAGAGCCCGGCCAACGCCAGCAATGCGCCCCACCACGCCGTTGAGCGCAAGCGCCGGCGCCAGAACGCCGCCAACAGGAGCGGCACCAGGACCACCATGGTGCCCGTAATAAAGGCCGCGGCAGAAGGTGAGGTGAGAGCGAGACCGGCGGTCTGCAAGGCGTAACCGGCGGCTAGAAAAGCACCCGCGACTGCGCCTGCACTCCAGGCCGCCAGCGGGATACGCCGCCAGTCGAGCCGGTAGCCCACGATCAACAGAACAGCAGCCAGGCTCATGCGCACGGCCACAAAACTGAGCGCATTGGTATCGCGCAGGGCCGATTTCACCAGCGGGAAAGTAATACCCCAAATGCAGGTTATGGCAAGCAGCGCGCCATCGGCAAGGGCTTGCCGCGGTTTGGCGCTGCTGGACATGAACACCGTGCTGGGCATGGCGCGTCGGCTCAACTGGCGCGCAGCGTGGGACGCCGCAACGGTGAGGCGAAGCTCGCATCGGCGAGGGCGGCCACGAGCAGGAAGATGCGGTGCAGCGCCAGGGCGCGGCCGGTGGGGTTATACCATTCCCCGAGAGTGTGAATGCCGCCGGCCGCACCGCCGGCGCCGAGGCGCACGGCCTGGCGGCCCTGGGCGATGGGGATATTGGCATCGGTCGAGGCACACTGCAGATGAGAAACGATGCCGAGGGCGGCATCAACCTCGCGGACCGCGGCCAGCAAGGGAGCGTGGGGCGGTAATTCTCCGCCGGGGCGGGCTCCAATGGATTCGAGCCGCGCCTGCACGCGGCCGCTGCGAGCTGCAGCATTTTCCTGTTCGACGCCGGCGGCCAGCGCCCGTCGCACCGCCTGTTCGAGCTGGCGCAGGCGCAGCGGATCGCGCGCCCGCAAATCGAGCTTCATTTCCGCCTGGGCGGCGATGGCGTTGACGGCGCTGCCGCCGCGGAGAAAGCCCAGGTTACACGCCAACTCGCCCGGCTCGGACTGCACCTGCGCCAGCAGCGCGGCCCCGATGCGCACGGCGGCATGCAGGGCGCTGGCCTGCCCGGCGTCAGACCAGCTATGACCACCCGCACCCTCGATCAACACCCGCAGCCGGAGACTGGGCAAGGCGGCACTGGTGATGTGAGTAGCGCCATGACCATCGAGCACCAGCGTCCAACCAATGCGGCGTGCCCAGCGGCTGCGGGGACGGAACAGGTGACGCATGCCGCGCAGATCGCCTTCGCCCTCTTCGCCGACGGTCGCAGCAAAAATGACGGCGGCACGGCTGCACACATCCGATTCGTTCCAGATGCGTGCCAGTGCGAGCAGAGCCGCCAGTCCAGCGCCGTTGTCGCAGATGCCCGGGCCCCAGAGGCGGCCCTCACGCTGTTCGACCCGAATCAGCGTTCCCGGAGGAAAGGCCGTATCCAAATGAGCACTCACCAGAATGGCTGGTGCCTTGCCGCCGGCTATCGAGGATGCCTCGGCGATGACGTTGCCGGCGGCATCAATGGTCGGGGCCGCGCCCAGGGCTTCGAATTGCGCGCGCATCCATTCGGCGCGCGCGGCCTCGAAGCCAGTGGGGGCCGCAATGGAGGTTACCTCCATCTGCCTCTTCTGCAGCCACTGCTCCCAACCTTGTAACCGTTTTACTGCAGCGGCGAAGCCGCGATCCCCCTGCAAGCGTGCAACGACAGCAGCGTCGGGCACGCCGGCACGCGATGTCACAAGCGGCTCGGAGGCTTCGTTATGGAGATGTGGACGGTTCATCGGTTCTCTCCATAACCCACCCGCACGAGATAAAGCCCGCGCGCCGGCGCCGTGGGTCCGGCTGCGGAGCGCGCCCGCGCGGCCAACACGGCCTCGACTTCCCTCCCCGTGCGCGCGCCGCGGCCGATCTCGAGTAGGAAACCTACAATGTTGCGCACCATGTGATGCAGAAAGCCCTGTCCCTCAATCTCGTAGATCAATTCCGCACCAAGGCGCGCCAGCTCCGAGCGGAAGACGGTACGCACGGTGGTGGCGGGGACAGAAGAGCCCTTTTCCGGGGTGGCGGCAAAGGAGCGGAAATCGTGGCGTCCCTGCCAGGCAGGCGCCGCCAGGATCATCACGGCTTCGTTCAGGGGATACGGGTGATGGTAAACGTAGTGGGCAAGAAATGGCGGGCAGACCTCTTCGCGGTAGATGCGATAGCGATAGAGCTTGCTGTGCGCGTCATGACGCGCATGAAAGAGGGCTGCGGCTTCGGCCACCTCCAACACGCGGATGCTGGCCGGCAGGCGCGCGTTCAGCGCACGGCGCAGATTGGACAAAGGCAAGTGGCTGTGCAGTTTCAGGTGCGCGACCTGACCCAGGGCATGCACACCGGCGTCGGTACGCCCCGACCCATGCACCACGATTGTCTCTCCGGTAATCGTCCGCAGCGCATCGCTGAGCGCCTGCTGCACGGTAGGCTGGGCAGGCTGCACCTGCCAGCCGTGGAAGCCGCTGCCGTCATAAGCCAGCAGGAGCCGGATGGTCCGTACATCCGCACTCAGATCAGTCTCTGCAAACATTGCTGCTATATTCTAATTTCCCCTGCATGAAACGCACGGGCAAAGCATTTCGTATCGGTTACGAGACACCAAACATGATGATCCGCAGGCTGTTGCTTCCTGTTTTTGGTTTGCTGTTGGCAGGCGTGATTCCCGCCACCGCACAAACTCATAAAATTGATGTCAATCCAGACGGCATAAACTTCGCGGTCGGGCGGCCCTGGACCCAAACCCTGTTCGGGCAAAAACCGATCCCAGTCGCACCGCTGCAGTTGAACAATAGTCCGCGCGTGATGTCGCTGATCCGCGGCGGCAAGCTCTATTTGTCGCTTGACGACGCGATTGCACTGGCGCTGGAAAACAACCTGGATATCGCCATTCAGCGCTACAATCTTCCCATTGCCGATACCGACATTTTGCGCGCCAAGGCAGGATCGGCGCCGCGCGGGGTGTCCACGGGCGTGGTGAGCGGCACGCCCGGCGGCGGCGGTGCCACGACCGGCGTAGCCGGAGCGAGTGGTGCCGGCGCAGGCGGCACCAGCGTGGGCGCCGGCGGAGCGGGAGCTGGAGCCGGCGGCATCGTGACCTCGACGCTGGGTGGAGGTCCGGCCGTGCCTCAGCTTGATCCGGTACTCGACGCAAACTTCAATGTCACCGATGCGGTGTCACCCTCGAGCTCGAAGTTTCTATCGAACCTGACCGGCCTGCCCTCAACCCAGGCCCATTCGGGCGTCGCCGATTTCACATACGACCAAGGCTTTCTGACCGGCGGTTCGCTGAGCGTGGGCTACAGCAACACGCGCAGCAGCAGCAACAGCACCTTCTCGACTCTGTTCAATCCCCAATACAGTTCCGGGCTGTCGTTTTCCTTCAGCCAGCCCCTGTTGCAGGGCTTTGGCATTGAGCTCAACAGCCGCAACCTGATTCAGGCCAAGGATGACCGCGAGATTGCCGACATTGCCTTTTCGCAGCAGGTGATGGCCACCGTCGCCCAGGTGGAAGACATTTACTGGAATGTTGTGACCTCAAATGAATCCGTAAAGGTGGCGGAAGAAGCCGTGGCGCTGTCACAGAAAATCCTCAGCGACACCCAGCGTCAAGTCGAAATCGGCACCATGGCGCCGCTGCAAGTGACGCAGGCGAAAGCCAATCTGGCCACCAATCAGGAAACGCTGATCGCTGATCAGACCAACCTCGAATACAACGGCCTCCTGCTGAAAAACGCCATCACGAAAAACCTCGCCAACCCGGCGCTGGCCGGCGCCGACGTGGTCACCACCAACCAGATCAGCGTGCCGGCGAAGCAGACGATTCAGCCGGTTGGCGATCTGGTGAAGCTGGCGCTGCAGTACCGCCCGGAACTGGCGGAAACCCGCATCAATTTGGCCATTTCGGAAATGAGCCTTAAGGCCACCAAAGACGAGCTCCTGCCCACTCTGAACCTCAACGTGGGCTACAACGGTAACGCGCTGCAAAACAGCTATGGAGGCACATTCGGGGACATTTTTCGCGGTCACTACCCCACCTATCGGGCTGGCTTCAGCCTGCAAATTCCGCTGCGCAACCGCAGTGCGCAGGCCGACGTGGCTCGGGCGCAACTCACGTTGCAGCAGTCGTATCTGCAGCAACAGCAGCAGATCAACAACATCGTGATCAGCGTCGAACAAGCGCAGTTCGCGCTGCAGTCCAGCCGCGCTCAGATTCTGGCGGCGCAGGATGCAGTTACGCTGAACCGCGAGACCCTTGACGCGGACCAGAAGAAGCTGGATCTGGGCGCGACCACCGTGACCCAGGTTTTGACCGACCAGAGCAACCTCACAACAGCCGAAAGTAACCTGGTGAGCGCGCAGAGCACCTACGTCCAGAACAAAGTTAACCTGGAACGGTTGACCGGACGCACCCTGGTCGACAATCGCATCTCCATTCTGGATGCCGAGAACGGCAAGATCACGCAGATGCCGCACGTGCAACCTTAGAGCAAAAACAGCTCTGCTGTAGCATCGCCGACCGTACCGCCTGCGGCTTTGCCCCCAGGAAAAGCCGCACGCAATCGCCCGAAGCTTGCTACACCGACGCTGTTTTTGCTCTAAGGGGCTGTCGTCAGTCGCGGCGAAGAGTAAGCGCCGGATCGACGGAGGCGGCGCGGCGGGCGGGCACGAGCGTCGCGGCCGCGCCCACCAGCAGCACCAGAACCGGCACCGCGACCCAGGTTAGAGCGCCCGGCGCGCCGATGTGCAGAGACTGCCGCAGGCTGCCCTGCAGCCACCAGAATACCAATAGCCCCACGGCAACTCCGGCCACGATGAGGCGCAGCGACTCGATCAGAACCGCTCCGCCTACGCGCTGTGCACTCGCGCCCAGAGCCATCCGGATACCGATGTCGTGCCGCTGCTGGGCGACGCTGTGCGCGAGCACCCCGTACAAGCCGGCGGCTGCCAGGCATAGCGCCAGCAGCGCCAGAGCAGCCAGCAGGTTCGTTCGATAGGTGATCGGGAGCATCACCCGATCGAGGCGCTGCTGCATCGTGGCCACGTCCCACAGGGCCACGTCAGGGTTGAGTTGAGCGGAAACACGGCGAATTTGCGGAAGAAGTTGCTCGGGATTCCCGCGGGTCAGTATTACCGCGTTCATCAGAGGTACCTGCAACCGGTTGAGCGGCAGGTAAACCGCTGGCTGCAGCGGACCACCGGGCAAGCGGCGCGCTACACCGCCAGCGACGCCCACCACGCGCGCGGTACGCTCGTGGCGCGCGCGCTTGATGACGAGCGAACGCCCCAGAGGGTTCTGGCTGCCAAAAACTTCGCGTGCGACGTGGGCGCTGATCACCACCACCAAGGGCGATTTGGGGAGGTTGTCGGAAGGCTGCAACCCGCGACCGCGCAGGGGAATGCCCATGGCGCGGAAATAGCCGGGCAGCGTGGAGCACAGCTCCGCGCCCGGCAGTTGTTCCTCGGGCCTGGCAGTCGCGGCCGTGCCTGCCGCGGCAAAGAAGGCAAACACATGCGCCGTGCTCAGAGGCAGCATATTGACCATGCCCGCCGCCACGACGCCGGGAAGCTGCTGCAAGCGCTGGTTGAGCTGCATGTAGTAGGGCAGATCCAGGTTTAATTCCTTATAGCTGTTGGCCAGCATGGTCATTTTGAAGGTCAACACGCTGGCGGGACGGAAACCGGGGTTACTGGAGCGCTGCCGCCGCAGCGTCTGCCAGAACAATCCGGCGCCCAACAGGAGAACGACGGTAATCGCTACTTCCACGACGACCAGTACTCCGGGTAAACGAGACCGGCGCCGCGTATTTCCAGCGGAGTGAACCAGTTGCCGCCCCGCATGCGGGTGCAAGAGTTCTATCGCTGGAGCCAGAGCGAACCAGAGCGCCATCATCACGGTCAGGCCAACCGCAAACGCCACCACCGCAGGGTCCAATCCGATATCGGCCATTTGCGGTAGCGCCGTACCTTGCAGGTGCCGCACCAGCGGCATAGCGCCCCAGGCCAGCAACCAGCCGCCGGCCCCGGCCAGCCCCGCCAGCAGCAGGCCCTCCGCCAGCAATTGCCCGAACAAACGCCGCCGTCGCGCTCCCAGGCTCACCTGCAGCGCAATCTCAGGCCAACGCGTGATGGCCGCACCCAGCAGGAGATTCCCTACATTCGCGCAGGCCAGAGCGAGCACCAGCAGCACACCGGCCATCATGAGGTCGACGGACGGCGCCAGGGGGCCGGCTACGTGGTCCGCCATGGATGTCAGCTTAATGCCGACATCGCTGTCATCTTTGGGGTATTCACGCGCCAGAGCCGAGGCGATCGCCGTCATGTCCTTCTGGGCAGCCACCAGCGTGACCCCCGGCCGCAAGCGGGCAATCGCGGAAACATGGCGCCAATAGCGATACGGCAACGGACTGCTCGCCATGGGCTCGGGCAGCCAGATGCGCACACGGGAAGGATAGCGGAAACCGGCAGGCATAACGCCAACCACGGTCAGGAGTCTGTGGTCGAGATCGATGCTGCGGCCGATGACAGCGGGATTGGCCGCATATTTTTGCAGCCACAGCCCGTAACTGAGCACGGCCGTGCGGGGAAAACTGGGGATCTCGTCCTGGCGGGTCAGGCTGCGTCCGAGCAGCGGCGGCACCGCCAAAGCGGGGAAGAAATCTCCGGAAACCTCAGCGAAGCGGACGTGCTCGGGCTGACCGCGCCCCACCATGGTGGAACTGGAGACTTCGAAGGCCGCCACATGCTCGAGCGCGTGCGTGCGGACGCGGTAATCGAGGACATCGGGGACGGAAAGCCCCGCGGGGTCAATCCTGCCGGTGCTGGCGGTGTCCGACTGCAGCCAGACCAGCCGCTGTGCTCGGGGAAATGGCAGGGGATGCTGCACGAGCCCGTAGGACACGCTGAACATGACGGTGCTGGCGCCCATCGCGAGCGCCAATGTGACTACGGCGAGTACGGTGATCGTCCATCGCTTCCGCAGCCGCCGCCATGCCAGGCCGAACTCTGTCCCCGTGACCTCAAAGCCGACCCTCATAAGGCTCGGGGTGCAGTCTACCGCAAAAATTGCTTCTCCGCAAAGCCAATTTGCAGGCTGGCAACTTACTGAGTGACTGTCAGGGTCACCGGAATCGAGGCAGTGAGATGATTGACCGTCGCCGTCACTTGCAGGCTATAGGAGCTGATCCGAGGAGCGACAGGCGCAGGCGTGGGCGTGGCAACGGGCCCAGGACCGCCGCCACAGGCGGCCAGCAGCAGGCCCAACGCCGCCACGGCGATCGCACGGCGATTGCAGCACCGGCGGGAGCGCCGCCAGCCCAGCAGGCCGGCGCCCAGCAGGAGCAGGCCTAATCCAAGCCAGGGCGCGCTACGATCAGGGCTGGTTGTCAGCGCGCCGGTGGCGGCGCTGGCGGCAGCGACCGCGAATTGGACCTGCACGGCGGCACCGCTGGCGGGGAGAGCGGCGGCGGTGGGCTGAAACGCAGGCGACAGACTCACCGGCAGTGGGCTTCCATCGTCCAGCGCCACCACAAACTGCACCGGCCCGCTCAAGCCGTTTTGTGGGGTGAGTTGCAGGGAAAGCGGTGGGCTTGTGCCTCCGGATTTCACATTGAGTGTAGCGCTGGAGGCAGCCATGGAAAAAGCTGGCAGCGCCAGCGTGGCTGTCGCTATGTGTTGCAGGGCGCCGGCGCTGCCGAGAATGGAAACCGGCAAGGACGCCTGGTTGCTCGCCGCCACTATCGTGATCGTTGCACTGGCACCGGGATTCACCGTAGAAGGCGTAATTTGGCAGCCCGCCGCCGGCTCCGTGCAGAGCAGCGCAACCGCCTGTTCGAATCCTCCCACCGCAGCGACCGTCACCGTCAGCGTGACCGGCTGGCCAGGCGGCGCCGGAGCAGCCGGCGCTGTGATCATCAGGGAGAAGTCGGGAGGCGGATGGGCGGTTTCCTGCCACGATACCGGCGGAAGCGCGGCCGCGGTTGCGGTCAAGGTCAGCGTTCCTGGCTGGGGTGGCAGCGTCAATTCTGTCGACACCTGGCCGTTGGCGCCCGTAGTGGCGCTGGCGGGCGCAAACGCACCACCGGCAAACGCCACCGTGACGCCGGAAACGGGATTGCCGTAGGCGTCGTCGGCCTCCAGGACTATCGGCGACAACAACTTATCGCCCACCGCTCCCGACTGACCGGCGCCGCCCATGACGACCAGCTTGGCAGCGGCGGCGGTCGTGACTTGAAACGAAATGATGACCGGTTTCGCACTGGCATACGAGCCGGTGGCTGAGACCTGGACGTCAACCGTGCCGGGATGAATGGCCTGAAACAAGTTCGGGGTCCCCGTGACCGGCGCGAGCGAATCATTGCCTTCGCTGGCCGCGTATTGCAGTGTGGCGTCTGGTTCGGATGTGCCTGCGACCTGAACGCTGGCTTGGATCTGCACCTGAGTTCCCGCCGCCACCGAGGCGGGAACGCTCTGAATCACGATAACCGGTGGTTCTGGCTGTGCGGGCGGCACACTATAATCGGCCGACCATAAACCGCGGCCCAGTGTTGCCGCCCACAAGGTCTGGCCGGCATCGAAGGCCAGCGCGGTAACGGGGGCACCGTCGTCGGGCACCGGCGCGGCCGTCCAGGTCTTGCCGTTATCGTAGGACACCTCGACGCCGGAGGAATCGGCAGCCGCCACCAGTCCGGGCTGAGTGGCGTCAGCGGCGAGCGCGACGACGGGGGAGGGGAGCGCTGCGATATTCTGCCATTCCGCTCCGGCATCCACGCTGGTAACCACAGTCGTGCCGCAGGCCGCCCAGACGTTGCTGCCGGCGGTGGTAATGGCGCTCACGGGCGCGCTGCAGGCTGACTCGACGCTGCCGTCAGGCGCGATGAGAGCCCCGGTGCTGGTGCCAATCCAAATTCCATCGGGCGCCGAGGCCAACGCAGTTGGTGTTGGGGCCGGGTTGCCGGGAACTGGCAGCGGCGACCAGCTCTGTCCCTGGTTCGCGGACTGCCACAGGGCGCTGCTGCCGATGGCGTACACGGTGCCCTCACGTCCGGCCAGGGAGGAGAGATCCAATCCGTCGCTGATTTCGGTCCAGCCGTTTGCAGTGCTGTACGCGAATGCGCCGCTATCCAGCGTGGCAACTACGCCCGCCGATCCCAGTACGAAGCCGAGCGGCGCGGTATTGCTCAAGCCAGCGTTTTCGCTGGCAAATGCACCGCCCGGCATCGCCATCCACAAGCCATTTTGATCGGCGGCCCAGACATCCCCTTGGGCGTCGGAAACAATCGCGTTCTGTCCGGCGCCGCCGATCGGCTCCGGCGACCAGTTGGCGCCGCCGTTCGTGCTCACCCACAGGCCCGAGCCGCCGGCCCAAATCTCCTCTTTCGCGTCCACTTGCGCGTCCACCATCAAAGCCAGCCCGGCTTCGCCCTGCAAGCCCGACACTGTCGAGGCTTGTGTCGCCACACCGGCCGTATCCACATCCCAAAATGAGCCTGTGCCGTCAGCGTTCGCCAGCAGCAGGTAAAAACCGCTGCCGGGAGCTGCGGCCACCGCAGCGCGTGCCCAGGTGGCAGGAAGACCGGTCACCGGCGTAGGAGATGGATTCAGCAGGAAAACCGAACTTGTCCCGGCAAGCAGTACGTTCTGCCCTTGCACGGCCACGCTCGAAAAATCGCCGGTCTGCACCGCTGTCCATTGTGCACCGCCATCGCTCGAGATGAAGAACCCGGATGGCGTGAGCGCCTGCAGTTGACCGTCGACAACCGCAAGCGAGCGAATGGGCACCCCGCTCACCTCGGCGGCCGGCAGCGCTGACCAATCTGTACCGCCATGGTTGCTCACGATGCCGTCCTGCGTTCCTGCGTACACAACGCCCTGAGCATCCACGGCCAGCGCGGTAACCGGCACACCTTCGCTGGTGGCAGCCCACTTCCCTGCCTGATAAGTCCAGACTCCGCCTGCGCCACCGGCGAGGATGATTGGATTACCGCTGGCGCCGGTGGTGACAGCCAGCGCGTTCAGGGGGCCGGCAAGCAAAACGGGCGCGGTCGCACCCCGGCTGAGCTGTACGGGAGCAGCCGCAACCCAGTTGGGGGTTTGTGGCCAGGCTCTCCCCAGCAATAACGAAAGGACAGCGATACAGTAGGCCCAATTCCGCATGCAATGCCCGGAATGGGGACCAGATTAGAGGTTCGGCGGGGCGCGCGGTATCCCGCAAACGGGGGGAGTCAGTTCCGTTCTGGGGTGCTGTGGCGGATGAGCGATAAAAACTCGCCTCGGGTTTCCGCGTTGGTGCGGAACGTACCCAGCATGTGGCTGGTCACCGCCGAGGAATGCTGCTTTTCGACGCCGCGCATCATCATGCACAGATGCCGGGCCTCGATCACGACGCCAACCCCACGCGGGTTCACCCATTCCTGCAAGGTTTCGGCAATTTGCGTCGTCAATCTCTCCTGGACCTGCAGGCGGCGGGCAAAGGCGTCCACCAGGCGGGGGATTTTGCTCAGGCCCAGCACCTTGCCGTTGGGCAGATAAGCGACATGGCAGCGGCCAAAAAACGGCAGGAGGTGGTGCTCGCAGAGGCTGAACACCTCGACATCACGCACGATGACCATTTCGTCGTAATCGACGCTGAACAATGCGCTGCTCAATATCGACTTGACGTCGGCAAGGTAGCCGCTGGTGAGATAACCCATCGCTTTGGCGTAGCGCTCCGGAGTTTGCCGCAAACCCTCGCGGCCGGGGTCTTCTCCCAGGCGCTCGAGCAACAAGCGCACTAAATCGGCATTCGACGGTGGGGCCAATTCCGTAGCCATATCACTATTGTATTCTGGGACTTGCGACGAACCCTGCAACTCGCGCTCGCGGCCCTGCTGCTGGCCTTCCTGGGCGGCCTCGCAGGTTGCTCCTCGCGCGCACGCCTGGGCCAGACCGTTCCGGACTTTCACCTCACCCTGCTCAACGGCAAAAAAATCACCCTCGCCAGTTTTCGCGGCCGGGTGCTGGTGCTGAATTTCTGGGCGAGCTGGTGCCCGCCGTGCATCGAGGAAACACCGGCGCTGAACGCCATGGCGCAGCAGTTTCCGCAGGGTAAGGTGGTTGTTCTGGGAGTGTCGATCGATGAAGATCCGGTTGCGTACCGGACCTTTCTCACGCGCTATCACATTCACTACCCGACCGCCCGCGATCCCACCCAGGACTTGATGCATCGCTATGGCACGCGTCAGATTCCGGAAACCTACATCATCGATCCCGACGGCCGGCTGGTGCGCAAGCTGGTGAGCGCGGCCAACTGGACTTCACCCGACATGATCTCGTTTATCCGGAATTTAGCGCAGAGTGAGCGAGAAACCGCTCACCGGTAGCGCACGCGGCTCTCGGGGGTGTCCGGAGCCTTGGCAACGACGGTAATGCCGCTGGGGTCGCGCGTACGGCCCATTTCCTGATCGTGTGCCGGATCGAGACCGACGGTATCGCCGGGAGCGATGTGGGCATTTTTGTCGACAATCGCGCGATGCAGGCGCGCACCGCGGCCGATCACAACGTTATCCATCAGCACGCATTCGGTCACTTCTGCGCCTTCATCGACCACGACGTTGTGGCCGAGCACGGAATCTTTGACGAATCCTCCGGCCAGAATGCACCCGCCGGAAATCAGCGATTGCAGGGCCAGGCCGCGGCGCCCAGGCTCGTCAAAAACGAATTTGGCGGGAGGCTGATTGAAGTTGGCGCTCATGATCGGCCACGACCAGTTGAACAAGTTCAACTCGGGGGTGACGCTGCGCAAATCCATATTGGCTTCAAAGTAGGCGGAGAGGGTACCCACGTCGCGCCAGTAGGGCTGTTCATGACCGTAGCCGTGATGCACGGGCAGGCGATTGCTGTAGAAATCGTAGGCCCAGACGCGCCGGTCTTTGGTCATGGCGGGAAGAATGGAGCGGCCAAAGTCATGCGCGCCGGGGCGGCTGGCGTCGTCGAGCAGCACATCGACGAGCACGCGGGTGTCGAA
>JBOGKK010000013.1:0-2078 GCA_050745425.1 Terriglobales bacterium | reverse complement strand
CGCTTTCTGGCGTCGACGAACCCGGGGGAGCCGCTGCAACCGGTTGCCGCCATCGCGTCCGGGGGCGAGCTCTCGCGGCTGCTGCTGGCGCTGCATCTGGTGGCGGAGGCCCGGCAGGCGCCGGGCGACGCGGGGGTGCAGCGCACGCTGGTGCTGGATGAAATTGACGCTGGTATCGGCGGCCGCGCCGCCGCCGCGGTGGGAGAGAAGCTGCGCCAGCTCGGCGAGCACTATCAGGTGCTGTGCGTAACCCACCTGGCCCAGATCGCCTGTTGCGCCGCGACTCATCTGCGCGTCGAAAAGCAGGCGGCTGACGGCCGCACCACGACCCGAATCGTGCCGCTCGAGGGCGAAGCACGCACGGCCGAAATCGCGCGCATGCTGGCCGGCAACGCCACCGATCCCACCGCCCTGCGGCACGCCCGCGAGCTGCTTGAGCGCCGGCCGCCTACGCGTCGCGATGCACGGAGCCGGGGCTAAAGGCGGGCAGGCAGATGGCAATGTAGTCAGCGCCGTTGGGGGTGGCATAGCGCACCCATTCCCCGGCGGAGACGATGACTGCCTGATTGGCGCCGACCTCGAGCGTGCCGCCGCGGTATTCGACGTGGAGCACACCCGACAGCACCAGGGTGTATTCATCGAACTCGGGAGTCTGGCCGGGCTCCTGCCAGCCCGGAGGGCTCTGCATGTGCGCCACGCTGAGCGCAGCGGTGGCGGAATTGACGTGGCCGATGAACTCGTCAATCAGCTTGGGTTTGTTGCCAGCGGGGGCAATGCGGGTGGGTTGGGCGAGGAGTCGAGGCATAGTTCCTTTCTGAGTTGCGCGGCGCTGGTGAAGTAGAAGCAGCGCATGCCCAACTCGCGCGGAGCATTGAGATTTTCCGGGCGGTCGTCGACGAAGCCGCACTCCTCGGCGCGCAGGTGGAGAATGCCGAGAGCGCGGCTATAGATTTCCAGGCCGGGTTTGCGCACGCCCAGGTAGCAGGAACTGCAGAAGGCGGTGAAGTAGCGCCGCAGGCCGAAATGCTCGATACGGTAACGGTTGAGATCGCGTCCTTCGTTGTTGAGGGCAGCGAGGCGCAGGCCGGCGGCCTTTAACTCGGCGAGCAGGGCCAGCGACTCCGGCATGGGCTCCGAGCAGGCGTGCATGAAGGCAATGAAGGCTTCGCGCGAGAACGGGCGCGGCCCGGTGAACACGACCTGGGTCAGGTAGGCATCGAGGGACAGCGCACCGCACTCGAAAGGCTCGGTGAGGGGCGCATGGCGGCGTTCGATATCGGCGCGGTCGAGCCCGAAATGATCGGCCGCGCGCGCGCGCTCGGCGTGATCCCAGCCGTTGGTCAGCAGTACGCCGCCGATGTCGAAGAACAACGTCGTCAGCATGGGCTTATTGTTTAACTGCGGCAGCGGGGGTGATGAGCGAAACGGTCACGAGGTGATCAATCCAGTTGGTCATTTCCGATTCATTGCAGAGCAGGTCTTTCAAACTCGTTTTGTCGAGCACCTGATCGAGCACCAACTGCAGGGAGCGCCAGAGCGAGCGCAGCGAACAGTTCACCGAATGCGTGCACACGCGCTCGTCACCGGCGTGGGTTGCGCAGAAGCTGGGCTCATACAAGCGACCGCCGAGCACCGCCAGCGCCTCGCCCACGGCAATGCGTTCCGGAGGGCGCGCGAGGACGTAACCACCGGCGGCGCCGCGCGCGCTGGTGATCAGGCCGGCGGTGCGGAGCACGCGCAGCAGTTTGCCGACATAGGGCACTGAGATGCCCTCCAGGCGGGCGATTTCCGGAATGGTGAGGGCGCTTCCCTGCTCCTCGAAACGAATGCCGAGGCGCAGCAGGCAGCGCAATCCGAACTCTTCCTGGCTGGAAAACTTCATTCGTATTTCACCAGTCGATTCCCAATTGCAAGCGGGCCGCCTGCGACATCTTGCTCTGATCCCAGGGCGGGTCCCAGACCAGATCGAGCTGGACCTCGGCGACGCCCGGCACCGAGCGCACTTTGCCTTCGACTTCCCCCGGCAATATGCCCGCGGCGGGACATCCGGGCGCGGTCAGCGTCATCACCACGTGAAC
>JBOGKK010000012.1:0-40554 GCA_050745425.1 Terriglobales bacterium | reverse complement strand
GGGCGATGGTACATGGGCTGGAGGCCGAAGCTGGAGACGGTTTGGGCGACGACGCCGGCGAGGGCGAGGTTGATGTTGTCGGAGCGGCAGAAGAAATGCTGTTTGGGATGGGGGTCGGCGACCAGGCGCGCGCCTTGAGCGGCCAGGTGGGGGCCGAGGTTGCTGCGCGACCAACCCGTCAGCCAGAGGGTGTGGGGCGGGACTTTGGCGTCGGGCCAGCCGATCATTTCAAATTCGATATTGGCGAACATAGCGGTGAGCGGAACGGGAGGATGGGCGACGAAGTAGCGGGCGCCGTAGCCGCCGTCTTCTTCGCTGCCGAAAAACGCGAAATAGACGGTACGGCGGGGGCGGGGGCCGAGCGCGAGCATGCGGGCCATTTCGAGCACGGCGGTGCAGCCGGAGGCGTCATCATCGGCGCCGTTGAAGAGATCGTCGCCGTGATAGGGGCGCGACGGGATGATGCCGAGATGGTCGAGATGCGCGGTGAGCACCAGAACTTTGGCATGAGGGTCAGTGCCGCGCAGCACACCGACGACGTTGGCTGTGGTGCCGAGATTGGGCGAGGCCTGGCGCCAGCGCTGGGATTTGGGGGCCCCGGGAGCGATCTCGATGTAGCCGTTTTGGTCGCCGGCGGGCGCGATGCCATAGGCGTGCAACTCGCTGGCGATGTAAGTTGCCGCGAGCAGCTCGTTGCGGGTGCCGCTGCCGCGTCCCTGGAGGGCATCGCTGGCGAGGAAGTCTTCGTGAGCCTGGATGCAGACCAGGCAGGCGGCGTTGGGGTTGGCGGCCTGGACTACAGCCGGAGCGGGAGTCTGAGCGGCGGCCAACGGCGCCAGCAGCAGCAGAACGATGGCAATGCTGAGAATGCGCGACATGGGCCTCAGTGTAGCAAACAGGTTACAGGTCACAGGTTACAGGTCGCGGCGGCGGCGGTCGCGATGACCCGTGAAACATGAGCGTTTTTGCTTCCGTGGCATGCGAAAGCGGTGTACGATGACCCCTTCAGGGCAGTCTCATTCGACACACCACCACAGGAGAAGAGCATCATGATACGAGGTAAGCAGATTTACTGGCTGGCACCGGCGCTGGCGCTGGGCATGATCACCGGTGCGGCGGCGCAATACCGGCGCACGCCTCCCAACCCGCACCCCAACGACTGGTTCCGTTATGAACCGAATGTCAAGGTGAAAAAGCCGGTGAGGATCTGGGGCGTGGATACGCCCGCAGTCGTCACACACCATTCCATCGAACTCAACGGGCAGACGCTGAACTACACCGCGACGGTCGGCATGATGCCGATTAAGAATGCAACCACCGGCGTGATCGAAGGCTACCTGAACTATACCTATTACGCCAAGGATGGCGTGAAGGATCTGCAGAACCGGGCGATTACCTATCTTTACAACGGCGGCCCGGGGTCGGGCTCGATCTGGCTGCACATCGGCTCCTACGGGCCGGTGAAGATCAAACTCGAAGCCAGCGGCTTGTCCAAGCCGCCGTACACCGTCATTCCCAACCCGAATACGCTGCTCGACCAGAGCGATCTGTGCTTCATCAACGCGATGGGAACCGGCTGGAGCCGGCCGACGAAGCCGGAATACGGCGCGGATTTCTGGGGCGTACAGAACGACATCGCGGCCTTCGGTGAGTTTGTCCGGGACTTCAACAATGAGTACGACCGCTGGAATTCGCCTTTGTTCCTGTATGGCGAGAGCTATGGCACGACGCGCTCGGCAGGGCTGGCGGGTTACCTGACCGATCACGACATTCCGGTGACGGGCGTGATTCTGCAGTCGACCATCATCTCGTCGGACTCGCATGCGGGGCCGCTGCGTTACATCAACAGCATTCCGACGCAAGCCATGACGGCGTGGTATCACCACAAGGTTTCGCCGCAACTGCAGAAGCTGAGCGCGGACGAGATGTCAAAGTCGGCGATTTATTTTGCCAGCCATGAGTACCAGCAGGCGCTCTACGATGGCGCCAACATGAGCAAGGCGCAGCGGGCGAAAGTGCTGCAGGACCTGCACAACTACCTCGGCCTGCCGGTGAGTTACCTCGACGAGAACAATTTGCGCATCAACCTGGGGCAGTTCTCGACCGAGCTGCTGCGCAGCCAGCACGAGATGACGGGGCGTCTGGACAGCCGCTTTGCCGGCTACCTGCCGGATGGCGGCGCCGAGCGCACGCCGTTTGACATCAGCGATGCCAACATCGAGAACTCGTTCCTGACGGCGTTCGAGAACTACATGCGGCACGACCTGAACTGGAACGACCCGGACATTTACTATGTTCTGGGTGGCGGCATCGGGCGCTGGTCGGGCGCATACAACACGGTGACCAACCTTGAGGACGCCTTCGACCGCAACCCGCAACTGAAGCTGTTCGTGGCCATGGGCTATTACGACTTCGCCACGGTGTACGGCGCGGTGGAATGGATGCTGTCGCACATGCAAGTATCCCCGCAGGTGCGCGCGAACGACATCATGACCGGCCATTACGAGAGCGGCCACATGATCTACATCGATACCGCGGCCAGCAAGAAGCTGCGCGACGATCTGCGCACCTACTACGACAAGGCGCTGACCGGCCGTCAATAAGCCGGGGGGACAACACCACAGGCAGCGGGGCCGGGGCGATCCGGCCCCGCTGGCGTTTTGGCGCAGGTACAGCCCGTCTTTGCCGGGGGCTCCGCCCCCGACGCCTCCCGCTGGCCGGCTCCCCCTCGGCCGTTGCCGCGAGTGGCGAGGGGGGCGGCGATTTTGTCATAATCGAGAGGTCTTGCCAACCACAAGCACATGCCCGTGACCACGGGGGCGCCAGAAGCAGTGACGGGGGCGAACCACCGCGCGGGAGTGTGGTGGCTGGGGAAATACCTGCGGTCGGAGCGGCTGTACTTCGGGCTGGCCATCGTCATCGGCATTTTCACGGGGCTGGCGGTGGTGGCGTTCCGGTTTGCGATTGACGAGATCACCGCACACGTGCTGCTGCCGGCAGCGCAGCGTCCGCTGTGGCGGGAAATTGGCATACCGGTAGCGGGCGGGCTGGTGGTGGCGGCGCTGGTGATCCGATATTTTCCGGGATCACGCGGCAGTGGCGTCAACCAGACCAAGGCGGCGCTGTACATCTACGACGGCTATATTTCGTTCCGCACCGTGCTGGGCAAGTTTATTTGTTCGGCAATCGCGATCGGGACGGGGCAATCGCTGGGGCCGGAAGACCCGTCGATCCAGATTGGGGCGGGGCTGGCCTCGCTGCTGGGACGGCGGCTGAAGCTGTCGCGGGCCCAGCAGCGGCTGCTGGCGCCGCTGGGAGCGGCGGCGGGGCTGGCGGCGGCGTTCAATGCGCCGATCGCGGCGGTGCTGTTCACCATCGAAGAGGTCATCGGGCGGTGGAGTTCGGGCGTGGTGGGGGCGGTGGTGCTGGCGGCGGTGGCGAGCACGGTGGTGGCGCGCGGATTTTTTGGTGATCACGCGCTGTTTCAGGCGCCGGCGTTTGAGTTGAAGCATCCCTCGGAGCTGGCGGCGTATGCGGTGCTGGGCGTTATTGGCGGATTCGCCTCGCTGCTGTTTATCAAGGTGGTGATGTATCTGCGGCCGCGGTTCGCGCACGCGTCGCAGCGGTCGAAGTACTTTCATCCCGCGCTGGCAGGTTTGACGGTTGGCGTGGTGGGGATTTGGTATCCGCAGATCATGGGCGCCGGCTACGGGGTCGTCAACCGCGCCATGGGCGGCGCGTATCTGTGGCCCACGCTGGCGCTGCTGTCGCTGCTGAAGCTGGGAGCGACGGCGATGTCGTTTTCCAGCGGCACGCCGGGTGGGATGTTTGCGCCGACGCTGTTTATTGGGGCGATGATGGGAGGCGCGGTCGGTGGCGTCGAGCACCTGCTGCTGCCGGGGCTGACGGCGCCGGTGGGGGTGTATGCGCTGGTGGGCATGGGCACGGCGTTTGCCGGCATTCTGCGGGCGCCGATGACCTCGGTATTTCTGGTGGTTGAAGTGTCGGGCAGCTACGATATCGTGCTGCCGCTGGTGATCTCGAACGCCATCGCTTTCTATATTTCGCGGCGTTGGCAGCCGACGCCGATTTTCGAGGTGCTGACCCAGCAGGACGGCATCGTACTGCCCTCGATGGAGGAACGGCGCGAAGAGGAGGTGTTGCACGTGGAAGATGCCATGCGCCCGCGGCACGGCGGGGAGCGGCCGGCGCCACCGGTGATTGCGGCGGAGCGGCCGGTGCGCGAGGCGTGGCTGAAGGCGCAGACGGCGAACCGCAAGTTCGTACTCGTGAATGGCGGGCGCGCCATCTGGTACGGGGTGACGCTCGACATGCTGGCGCCGCTGGTGGTGCGGGCGGAAGAGGAGCGTCCGCTGCATGAAGTGCTCAAGCCGGAATGGCGGCTGCCGGTGCTGTACCCGGATCAGCCGCTGGAGACGTTTTTGCGCGAGGCCGGCGACGAGCCGCTGCTGCCGGTGATTCATCGCGCCAACGGACTGCTGCTGGGGGTGCTGACGCTGACGGACGCGCTCGCCGCTTATCATAGAAATCAGAGCTCATAAAATGAAGAGTTGGTGGGCGATCCTGGTGCCGCTGGCGATCGGAGTGATCGGTCTGGCGGAGTTTGTGCCGCGCTTCCGTGCGGGCACGTTCGGCATGCCCCAGATTTTCGGCCTGGTGATCGTGGGCATTTGCTTCGGCATCGCCTGGGGGGCAGCGCAGGCGCGGTTCAAGAAGCCGGGAGCCTAAGCTATTGGCGCAGCCTGTCTTTGCCAGGGGAGCCGTCCTAGAATGAGCGCATGACGATGAAAACCATCATTGAGCCGTTCCGGATCAAATCGGTGGAACCGATCCGGCGCACCACGCGCGCGGAGCGGCAGCGGCTGCTCGAAGGCGCCGGCTACAACCTGTTCCTGATTGATTCGCCGGATATCCTGATCGACCTGCTCACCGACTCCGGGACCAACGCCATGTCGACGGAGCAGTGGGCGGCGCTGATGCGCGGGGACGAGAGCTACGCGGGTGCGCCCAGCTTTGGACGGTTCCGCGATTCGGTGCAGGCGATCACCGGGTTCCGGCATGTCATTCCTACGCATCAGGGGCGGGCGGCGGAGCGGATTTTATTCAGCGTGCTGTGCAAACCAGGCGACGTGGTTCCCAACAACACGCATTTCGACACCACGCGCGCCAACTGCGAAGCTGCCGGCGCGGCAGCGCTGGATCTGCCGGTTCCGGAGGCGCTGACGCCGTCGCTGCGGCATCCGTTCAAAGGCAACATGGACGTGGCGGCGCTGGAGGAGACCATTGCGCGCGCGGGCGCAAAACGTGTACCGCTGGTGATGCTCACGGTAACCAATAACAGCGGCGGGGGGCAACCGGTATCGCTGGCCAACATCGCGGCGGTGAAGGCGGTGTGCGCGCGGCACGGTATCCCGCTCTACATCGACGCCTGCCGGTTCGCGGAAAACGCGTATTTTATCAAGCTGCGCGAGCCAGGCTATGCGGACCGGGCGCCACGGGCGATTGCGCAGGAGATGTTCCGGCTGGCGGACGGCTGCACGATGTCGGCGAAGAAGGATGGCATGGCCAACATCGGCGGGTTCTTGTGTACCAACGATGATGCCGTCGCACTGCAGGAAAAGAACCTGCTGATTCTCACCGAAGGCTTTCCTACGTACGGGGGACTGGCGGGGCGCGATCTAGAAGCCATTGCGGTGGGGCTGAACGAAGCGCTCGACGAGGATTACCTTAACTACCGCATCACCTCGACCGCCTATCTGGGCGAGCACATTGCCGCCGCGGGGGTGCCGATTGTGCAGCCGCCGGGCGGACATGCGATCTACATTGATGCGCGGGCGTTTCTGCCGCACATTCCGCCGGCGCAATTTCCGGGCGTGGCGCTGGCGGCAGAGCTATACCTGGAGGGCGGCATCCGCTCGGTCGAAATTGGCACGCTCATGTTCGCCCAAGCGGCCAAGATGGATTTGCTGCGGCTGGCGATTCCAAGGCGAGTGTACACGCAGTCGCATATCGACTACGTGGTCGAAGTGATTCTCGAAGTCTGGCGGCAGCGCGAGGCTATCTGCGGATTGGAGCTGAGCTACGAAGCGCCGTTCCTGCGGCATTTCACAGCGCGGCTGCGGCCGGTGGCGCGCTATTCATAGCGCAGGGCGTCAATGGGAGAGATGAGCGAGGCCTTGCGCGCCGGGTAGAGGCCAAAAACGATACCGACGGCGACGGACACGCCGAACGCCACGACGATGGAAAGGGCGCTCACCATGGTGGGCCAGCCTGCGGCCCAGGAAATGGCGCGCGACAGGCCGATGCCAAAGGCGACACCAATGGCACCGCCGCTGAAGGAGATGAGCACGGATTCAATCAGGAATTGGCGCAGAATGTCGGCGCGGGTGGCGCCGGTGGCACGGCGCACGCCGATTTCGCGGGTGCGTTCGAGCACGGTGGCCAGGACGATATTCATGATGCCAATGCCGCCGACCAGAAGCGAAATGGCGGCAATGGCCACCATGACCAGCGTGAAAATGCGCTGCTCGCGCGCCGATGCCGCCATCAGGGCGGCGGGCACGACCACACGGAAATCGGCGATGCCGTGATGGGTTGCGGCCAGGATGGCGCGGGCCACCGTGGCCGCGGAGGCGACCCCGGTCCCGGTGCGCAAAGCGAGATCAATGCCGTCGAGCGGATCCTTGAAGCTGAAATTGGCGTTCCAGACGCGGGTTTGAAAAGCCGCCAGGGGGGTGTAGATGGCATTGTTCAGATCGCTGCCGCCGCTGCCGGGCAACTGCGGCTGCTGCAGCAGCACGCCGATGACGCGCCACCAGACGTTGTTGAACTTGAGGTACTTACCGAGAGCGGGGCCGTAGCCGAGCAAGGCGACTTTGGCCGACGCGCCGAGCACGCAAACGGCGGCGGCGGCCTGCTGATCGGTGGCATCAAAGAAACGTCCGGAAATCAGGCGCAAGCCGTGAATCTGCTCGTAGCTGGGGGCAACGCCGAGTACTTCGGGGAGGGGGCCGCTGGGAGCCGGCAGCAGGTCGCTGGGGCGCATTTCACGCCGCGCGGAAACCCATGCCACGCCGGGGACATCGGCCTGGAGCACGCGCAGGTCGCTTTCATCCAAGCCGTGCGACAACTGCCGGCGCTGCTGCAGTTGGGCGCGGCTGGTGGCGGGGATGGAGTTGACGAGGAGATTATTCACACCCATGCGCGCAATCGCCTGCAGCGACTGCT
Source organism: Terriglobales bacterium (assembly GCA_050745425.1). GTDB lineage: Bacteria > Acidobacteriota > Terriglobia > Terriglobales > SCQP01 > SCQP01. Next base: position 33,306 of record JBOGKK010000012.1, on the reverse strand, counting down.
GGCGGGCGCCGGCGCCGATGGCCAACATGCCGATCACGGCACCGACGCCAAAGATCATGCCCAGCGCGGTCAGGGCGGTGCGGATTTTCTGCTGCACCAGATTCTGGGCGGCGAGTTGAAGATCGCCGGCATAGCGGGCCCAGCCACCGAGGCGGGCCGGGCGATCGCCCGAGGCACCGGCAAGTCTCATGGCTGCGCCTCGGCCGGAGCGCCGGCAGGATTGCTGAGAGCGACGACCGTGCCAGCGGGGATACCGGAAATGGCAACGCGGATGGCGCCCTGGCGCACAACCTTGACCGGCTGCGGCGAAAAGGTTCCGCCGTGGAGAGCGTAAACGATGGGTTTTCCGTTCTGCTGGAACAGGGCCTCGACCGGCACCCATAATACGTGCTGCATCTTGCCGAGCACGATCTGCGCCTTGGCTTCCATTCCCGGGCGCAGGCTGGCGTCACTGCCGGCGATCGACAGCACGCAGGTTTCCGCCTGTGCGTTACTGAACAGGGTGGACTGGACCCCGGACACGCGCAACACGCTGGCCGGGAAAACCCGTCCCGGCAGGCCGGGGATCTGCACCTGAGCGGGTTGTCCTTTGGCGACGTAGGCACTGCCCGCCTGGCTCAGGTGCGCTTGCATCTGTAACTGCGTCAGGTCGGGGATTTCGGCCACAACCGCACCCGGCGAGACCGCGTCGCCGACGTGAAAGGGCTGAATCATAGCTCCCTGGTACAGCTCCTGGGATCCGTTCGGGTTGGGCTCGACGGCGACATAGCCGGCGCGTGTAGCGCGCAGCGTCATGGAGGCGATATAGCGTTGGGCGTCGGCCGCCCCGGATCTGGCCTTGTCGGCGGCGGCTTGTTGGATGGCGATCATCCCCTCGCCACTGGCACGCTGCTGGGCGATGTCCTGCTGCCATTGTTGCTGTTCGGCTTCCGCCGACTGCAGCGTCAACAGGTTGTTCCTGGCATTCAGGGCAGGCAGCATGGGATTTTCGCGGACATTTATTTGGGCCAATTGCACCTGATCGCGCGCATGCAGCAAAGAATAGGCATCCTCGATGTTTTGCGCGCGGGCCTGATCCTGGGCGGCAGCGACTTTGGCGGCGGCCTGGGCGGCAGAATTTTTCGCCTGGGCCAGGTTGAACTGTTCCAGGCCGGTATCGAAGCGAACCACGACATCGCCGGGCTTGACTTCGGCGCCCGCGGGCAAGAGATAACTGATGCGGGGTTGGCCGCCGCCAATACTGGGAGCGGTGAGGCGATCTGCCTTTCTGCCCTGCAGCGTTCCGCTGGCATAGGCGATCACCTGCACGGTGCCGGGCTCGACGCGGAAGGTGGGGATGGCAGAGGCGGGCGCGGCAGACGGCTGCCAGGCAAGCCAGCCCAGCCAGACTGCGGCCACAGCCGCGGCGATGAGGACGGCTACGACCGGCACGAGCAGCCAGCGCCGGTGCGGGCGGGCTGGTCTGGCCACCGGGAGAGGGGTAACGAGTTGAGCGCCGGCTTTCATGGCTGTGCACCGTCAAGGCCAGCCGCGCTGGCGGGATTCACCGTAGGGCGGGGCGCTTTGGCGCCGGGTTGGACGAGGGCAACGCGCGCGCCAGCCTTGAGGCCGGAAATCGCCGTCTCGGTTGCATTGCGCCCCAGCACCGAGACCAGGTGAGGCTGGTAGCGACGGCCCTGCAGCACGTAAACAGTGGCGTGGCCGTTGCGGGTGAACACCGCCTGGGCCGGAATCAGCGCAACATGATGGAGCTGCCGGGTGATCACGTGCATGGTGACATGCATCTGCGGGCGCAACCGGGAATCGGGATGCAACAGCGAGGCGGTCACACGGAAGATGCGGGGCGGCGGGAACACGCCGCTGAAATCAAGGCTGGTCAAGGCAGAAATGCGCTGCACCTGGCCGGAAAGTTGCAGTTCCGGCAGCGCCGAGGTGCGCACGGTGACGGCATCGCCGACGCGCACCCGGCCGCGGTCGGTTTGCTGCAAATCAGCTTGGACATCCAAGGTGGCCAGATTGGGAATCTGGGCAATTTCATCGCCGGCGGAAACCACATCGCCCACGCGATAAGGATGTGGATCACTAAAATTACTGTAGTTCATGCTGTAGGTGACCACGCCCGCCATGGGGGCACGAAGGCTGGCTTGGGCGATGGCGGCCTGTTCGCGCTGCAGTTGCGCGGCGGCCTTGTCGCGCGCCTCGCGCAGCGAGCGCAATTGCGCCGCGGAAGCGGTGGCGTCGAGGTGATTGCTGGCTTCGACGGCGCTCACCTGAGCCTGGGCCGTGGCCAGCGTCAGCTCGCTTTCGTCGCCATCGATGCGGCTCTTGATGGCGGCCAGCTTCGCGGTATTGGCGTCCAGGCCGGCGGTGACCTGATCCGCGACCAGGGTACGGCGGTCGTTCTGGGCAGTGACTTGTGTCTGCGCCTCGGCCTGGCTCAGCGTTGCCTGCGCGGTCTTTAAAGCCAGCGCCAACTGATTCGCGGTCTGCTGCAGGCCGGAGACATCGAGCCGGATCACGACCTCGCCTTTTTTCACCGGAGCGCCTTCCGGAACCTGAAAGACGAGGCGCAGATTCTCGACGCGGTTGGGGGCGACGAGCACGGCCGCTTGATGCGCGGCCAGGGTACCGCGGCAGTCCACGTATTCGCTCAAATCGCCAAGCTGCACCGTGGCGCTGGGAAGCGCTGGGGAGCCGTGGGCGGCGCGCCACGCCAGCCCGGCGCCGCCAGCGAGGATCACCAGCACGATGGCCGTAAGCCCGGCAGGAGCAATCCTCATGGCTGCCGCTCTGCGCCAGGCGATCGCGCTGAGGCAACTCCGGCGTTGCCGCGCGCCGCTTGAGCGCCGGACGAGAGCCAGGGTGCGGCAACCTCGATCCATGGCCCGGCGAACACCTCGACCTGCACGAAGCGCCGCTGGCGGCGCCCATTGGCGCCGCGCCGCCAAACATAAGCGCGTCCGCGCTGGTAGTACACGCCGCTCCTCGGCACGAGCCAGCCGGAACGCGAGCGCGAGACGATCTGCAGGGAAGCGTTCAGGTCAGGCAGCGCGCGCGGGTCGTGGCCATCCAAGGCGAAGGTAGCGTCAAAGATATGAACCGGTGTTGCCAGCAACGTAACGGCCACCGGGTTGAGACGGAGCAGATGGGCGGGCAGCACCAGACCGGGATAAGCGTCAATACGCACCTGGGCGGCGGCGTGCGGGGGCACCCAGGCCAAATCCACCTCGCTGATCCGGGCTTGCACCAGCATGCGGCCGGGATCGAAGATGCGCACCAGCGGCACACCGTTGTAGAGCTTCATGCCCGGCACCGGCTTGCCATAAAACGGCGGCAACGCCAAGGCCATCATGCCGGCCATGGGCGCGCGCAGCACCATGCGCTGGCTATCGGCCTGCGCCCGCTGCCACACCTGTTTTTGTTCATCCCGCTGGAGAGCGAGGGCGCGCAAGGTGGCGGCAGCCTGCTTCGTCAGCCAGGCATTGGAAGCGCGGAGGCTGTGGACGTGCGCGATCGCGTCGGCCAGATCGACTTTGGCGCTGTCGGTCTGCAGGCCGGTCAGCACCGGACCTTTTTTCAGCTCGAGGCGGGAGTGGCGCTCATCCGCCAGCGCGCTGGTCAGGGCCACGGCGCGTTGCGCTGCGTCGGCGGCGTTTTTGGCCTGCTGTTGTTCGACTTGAGAGGCCAGGCTGCGATACTGCGCCTGCGCCTCAGCGGCGCTGTCGAGCAATTGCGTGCGGTCGAAGGACGCCACCACCTGGCCCCTGGTCACCCGCGTGCCGCCGGGGGCGAGATACGACAAGGTCAGCTGCGAGTATTGCTGACTCTGGTTCAGTTGCGGCACCAGCAGCGTGGTTGCGTGTGCCGGGACGATCGTGCCGGTCACGCGCACCGAGCGCCGGAGCGAGCCCCAGTGCATCGGGGCGAGCGGCGGGGCAGTGGCGCTCGCCGCTGCGGGCGCGCGCGAGCAGCCAGCCAGAGCGACCGCCAGGGCTGCCACGGCCAGGACGGCTTTGCGAGTGCCGATCCTGTGTCCTGCCAGAGGCATACGAACACTCTATGCCATATTCGGCCCCGGGCGCGGAAGAAAACGGACCGCTGTGCCATTCCTGCCGGGTAGCCGAAGAGCTCAGGCACGGCCTGTCTTTGCCGGGGGCTCCGCCCCCGACGCCTCCCGTTGGTCGGCTCCCCCTCGGCCGCTCCGGGCTCGGCCGAGGGGGCTGTACCCGGCAACAGGAATGGAACCTGGAAGGAACCCCATGCCTCGGCCTCGATCTTGCCTGCGTTTGGGCAACGCGGCCGTTGCCGCGAGCCATGACCGAAAGGTTTGGTCGGGACGGCGAGATTTGAACTCGCGACCCCTTGCACCCCAATTACGCCAACCGCGTTTCCCCACGTGTTCACATGTTGCCCCAAATATTGCTCACTTCCGCGATTGACGCGGCTTTTATTGCTACTCCGCCACGTGGGCACGCCAGGGGCGGCCATGTCCAAATTGGGGGATCAATCGCGGTTCATTTGGACATTCGTTTGGACATAGCCGTGTGCAGCGCGGGGGGTACGCCATGGACCTACCCCGCCGCGCCGCTGTACATGCGCGCGGGGACATCGCGGCCTCGCGTGCGCCGTTCTGGCTCACACCTCGCCGTGGTCGGGTACGTGGTGTAGACTGTGCGCGTGTCCCGTGCATGGCTGCCCCATCGGGGTTCTCTTCCAATTCCTCGCTGGGCCGTTTTCTGTCTGCTCAGTTTCGGCACCGGGGCGCTGATCGTCGGGCTCATCTGGTTTTCCTCCGCTCGCGGGTCGTCGCCCCCAAAACGGCAATTTGCTGCCCAGCGGCTGACCGATCTTCAGCTTGAATATGAATGGTGGCCTCCAACGGCTCAGGGAAAGGATGGTTGGGGGTGGTGCATTGATTCTGGTGTAATAATCGGGTGCTCAAAGTCACCGACCTCGGCGGCGGCCTATGATGGCGGATACGTGCCCCCCCGGGTGCCGATTGACGCAATCCTGGGTCTATCCACGGAATTCGGAGATGGCCGGCTCCGTTACCTACTGCGGGTTTCAGCGGCCGGCGTAGGTGGTAAGCCAATCTCGCCCGAAGAGCGTTCGGACTTCCTTGGATACCTCTCGAAGAGTTGTATGTTTAAGGCTACGTTGTTGGACTCTGGCGACTTCGAGATTGGGCAGACACCGATGTCCTCACTACGGGTCGAGACGAACAGCGGCGGGGAACCTAGCTCGTTAGTGCTTAACGATTCGGAACCGTTCAGCCCAAAGCAATGGCGGGCGTTTGCGAGTTGGCACCCGAAATGGTCCTGCCACGCCGCAAGCAATTGATCTGAGACCGGGCACGTTTTGGTGGCGATTGCGCGGGGGGTCCATCGCATCAACGCGGCGTACCGCGCGGCGGCGGAGCGCTGCTCGGGTGTGCGCCGCGCTGCGGTTGCCAGCCCGCCCAGCCTACCCATGGCGCTCAGCCGAGCCTTGCCGACAAGCGCGCGGGTCACCGGGTTGATGTTGCGCTTACTGACAGGCCGCGCTAAGCGCCACGCAACCCGCCGCATCCGCACATTGATGGCCTCGACCGCTCCCGTGCGCGGGGGCAACGATGGCCACTCGACACCATCTTTTCGCGCGCGCAGCATGCTGCCAGCATAACCCCGGGGGCATCGCTGCGGTTGAATTTTTGGCGTCTTCGCGCGCGTGGTCCGCATGATTAAGCCGTAACACCGTTACAACCCGCTTAAACATTGGCGATTCGCGCTCCCCCTGCCGTCACAAAGGCGTAACATGTCACGGCAGACGTTACGGCATTGGCCCGCGAAAGGCTGCGTGAACAGCGGTGTGTGACGGTGTGACGGCCCAGCAGGCGGGTAGCCGGGTCATGAGAAGTTCAGGAGGTCCACCGTCTCCCCAGGCGCAGGCAGGGGGGGAAGGTAGCTTGCCCAGGAATCCGTCAGGTCAGAGGCGCGATAGCCCTTGGCCGTGGCAGCTCCGGTGCGGATTGTTGTCGGCCCCACCTGGAAGTCCGAAAGGGCGTGCGCGAGCTGCGGCGCGGTGATGGGACCCGGCGCATCGCCCGGCCGCGCACGCCATTCCGCCCATGGGCGGTGGTCCATGCAATGAAGGATGCCAAGAAGTTCGGTGGTTGTGACCTGCTTGCGTCCGGCCATGGCGTCGCGCATATCGCCGAGCAACAGCACCTTTACATCCGGTGACGGCTCGCCGCCGGACAGCTTAATTGCTGCACGGCGTGCGCGCTCCGGCCACTCACCCCCGGCCAAGTCGGCGATAGCCAGCAGCGGCTCCCAGTTGTCGGCGGCGCGGTGGTGCAGCTCGGCGGGCGGGGCGGGTGCGACATCCGTGATGGGGTGGTCCGTCGCCCAGCGTGCGACCTTCCGGGCCAGTTCTGCCAAGCGAGCCTCGCCAGCGGGGTCCAAATGGGGCGGCCGCTCGCCGTGCGGCGCGCGCTCCAGCCTGACCCCGACGCTCCGGTCGGCGAGTGTCCCAGGGAGACCGCCGATCTTGGCAATAACCTGCGGGCACCATGTGGAGAACCTGCGTGGTTCGTGATCCTCTCCCACGCAGCGATAGACATTGGCGGCGGTGCGGGTGTGCCCCGAGTTCAGGATGCCGCGTAGCTCCGAGTTTGCTCCCAGAAACGTGTCGGCTTCGTCCACCAGTAGGGTTGGCTGGGCGGCCTCAATGGCCCGGTAGAGCACGGCGGGCGTGAGGTTGGCGGCGATGAGCGGGCGCGGGACAAGTGCGTGGAGCACACTCAGCAATGTGGTCTTGCCGCAGCCCTTCGTTGGCGAGGTGATGGCCAGCTTCGGCGCGATGCGCGCGCCGTCAATTTCGTGGGCGAGCACCGCCCACAGCACCACAGCGTCGGCCTGCTCGGCGGTCATAATCACGTACCGCCGCGCCTCCGTTACCAGGCCGCTGAGTAGCCGCGCGCCGTCCACCGGCTCGGGCCACAGGTCTATCTCGGGCAGGTAAAGCGGGCCACGATAACGCGCAACGGAGCCTGCGATTCGCTCCACCTCGCCAGCGGCCAGCGGTGGATCGCACTGTGAGATATTGACCGCCGCCAGCGCCCCGCGTAGCCCAGCCGCCTCCACGCCCTGTCGCCGCAGAGCACCACCGCACTGCGTGAGCCAGTCGTTGCGCCGCCCGGCTGAGACGCGCCGGGGCGTGGTGGTGCCGCCCGGTCCTGTCGGGACAGTGGGCGCGGGCACAGCGGCAGGCTCGCTCCCCCGGCGCGCGGCGGCTCGCATCCACTCGGGCATCTCCCCGAGGGGCCAGCCGGGACCTTCGCCGGCGGTCACCTCCCATGGTGTGTAGCGGACTCCGCCTACCTCGGATGGCGGGACCACTGCATAGCCGCCATCGGCGCGCACGTCCACGTGAGGCGCGATGCGGCCCACGCTATTCGCCAGCGGCTCTGCCGGGGCGTGGTAGTACAGGTGGTATCCGTTTGGCGTGCGGACCACGTGGGGCGAGCCGATGCCGCGTGCGCATAGGCCATCGAACGCTTCGCGGCTATCGGCATCAACGACCACAACACCGGAGGGCGAGCCGGTCACCATGCCCCAGTTACCGAGCCTGTGCGCCCAGCAGTCCAGGTGTGCTGGGTCTGTGCTGGCACGGTGGGGCCAATCGGGGAGTGCGGGCTCTTTGCCGCCGGGCCGCAGCGGTAGCAAGGGCCTGCCTGCGGCGGCCAGAGCGCGGACTTCGGCGGGTGCGCGAGGGATCATCGCGCACCCTCCTGCTGGGCGTGCACGGTGGCTCCGGGGCGTGGCCGGGGCGGGCGCCCGGATGCCTGCGCGGGTTCGGCGCGCGCGGCCAAGAATGCGGCCAGGTCGGTCTCGGCGATGCGGACCAAATCGCCGAGCCGGTAGACGCGGATGCGGCGCTGGCGAATCTGGCGCCGCCAGTAGGATTCGCTCGCGCCGGTGCGCTCGGCGAGTTGTTGGACGGTGAATAAGGTGGTTGGTGGTGGGCTCTGGGGGGCTGTGGGGATTGCCATGACCAAGTGGACTACGACGCCCCCAGCCCTGTCACGGTGCGATAAGTCTGTACGGGGATATTTTTTGTGCGGCTGTTGCGACAAGCTCAGCGTCCCCCGGTAGCTCCAGCCCTATTCCTCGCTGCCGGGCTAGCGTGATGAGGTTCTTTGCCTTGTTATGCCCCTGCCGCATCTGTTCGGCGGTCGGGCACAATGCCGCAACCCACAGTTCCCAGATGGCGCGCCGCCACGTCTCCTCCCGCTTGCACCAGGTGGGCGTCTCTACATCAATCTTTTCCCTTCCTTTTACGCCGGTGCCCTTTAGCCAGCTTGCGATTGATCCGCCAGCGTGCCGGTGGCGAAGGAATTTCATGTCAGGCTGTTTGCGCGGGCGGTGCGCGGGGCACCCCCGGCGCCGCACGATGCGCCTGATCTCGCCCATGTAGGCGGCAGCGTTCGCGTTCCCTGCCGCCTCTGCCTCTAACAGCAGCGAGAGCAACAATCTGCACTCCCGATAGGCTTCGTAAAAGTCACCGCCGCTGGGAACGCTCCGCTTTTCTCTGTTCGCCATCACCCGCCTCCAGTGCGAGCGGCGGGGCGTGACTGGAGCACGCCCCATTGGCCCGCGCCCGTCGGCACCGGCCTAGCCGCGTCCATTTCAGCCTACACGTTTTCAGCTTGCACGCACAAACCAAAACGGTTTAGGATAGTGGCATGCTCACGAAAAAGCAGCGCCGTGAATATGCCGCGTGGTTGGGACGCAAGAGCTACCGCACGCGGCTGGAAAAGTTCGGGATTGAGCGGCTGCGCGAGATTGCGCGCGAAAACGGCAAGCTGGGCGGCCGGCCGCGCAGGGGCGCGAAAGGAGGCAATTAGCCATGGCGGAGCAGGTGCGCGTAATCGAAGCGGGTGGAGTTCCCGCCAAGGACCGGGACGGGCTGCACAAACGGCGCGGCATCTGGCACGCCACGATCCGCGTGAATGGCGGCTGGCGCGAGTTCAGCACCGGCACGCGCAACTGGCAGCAGGCGCGGACGAAGCGTGCCGAAATGGTGGCCGCCATTGAAGCGGGCAGGCTGCCGACGGAAATAGCCAAGTGGCCGCTCGGCAAGGTTGTGGATACGTGGCTCGCCAGCCGCACCCACACCACGGCGCCCAACACTCAAGCCCTCGAACGAAATCTTTCCCGCACGCTGGTACGCGAGTTTCCGGCGCGAACGCTGGCGGAGGTTTCATGCGATTCGATCCGGGCCTATCAAGCCAAGCGCAGCAGGGTTGTTGCGCCCCGCACCATCAACGCGGAGATGGCCGTAATGCGCGGGATGCTGAAACAAGCCAAGCTCTGGGGACGCCTGAGCGATGATTACAAGCCGCTGAAGGAACCAACCGGACCGGGGCGCGCGCTGCTCGCCGAGGAAGAAGCGGCGCTGTTTCGGGCCGCCGGGAGCAAGCCCGGCTGGATGGTGGCCTACTACGCCGCGATTCTGGCCGCCAACACCACGATGCGGGGCGGTGAAATTAAGGGCCTGCGGCTCGGCGATGTGAACCTGATGGAGCGCACCTTGACGGTGCGGCGTGCCAGCACCAAGACCGACGCCGGTGCCCGGCTCATTCCGCTGAACGATGCGGCACTGTGGGCGCTTGCGCGGCTCGTCGAACGCGCCCAAGCTCTCGGAGCCAGCGAGCCGGGCTGCTTCCTGCTCCCGCTCGAACGGCAGCACCAAACCAAGCTAGGGGAGAGTTGCCGGGGCACGGGCTTTGACGCCAGCCAGCCGATGCGGTCATGGCGCACCGCGTGGCGAAAGCTCACCGCCGCCGCCGGGCTGCCGGGCCTCAGGTTCCACGACCTGCGCCACCATGCCATCTCAAAGCTGGCCGAAGCTGGAACCCCGGACCAAACGCTGATGGCGATTGCCGGGCACGTGAGCCGCGCGATGTTGGAGCACTACTCCCACATCCGCACCCAGGCGAAGCGCGCGGCGGTCAATGCCATCAGCGTGGGTATCCCCGAGCCCCAGGCTGCGGCAACGCTTCAGTAGGCCCGGCGGCGCACCGGGCCAAGGCGAAATTCCGCCGCCCAAGTCGCATCTATTTGGACATTCTTTTGGACACGGGCGGTTCGGGCCTTGGCCGAGCCCGAGTAAGTCATTGAAAAGATTGGTCGGGACGGCGAGATTTGAACTCGCGACCCCTTGCACCCCAAGCAAGTGCGCTACCGGGCTGCGCTACGTCCCGAAAATCGGTAAAGAGGAGGAAAAGCGGGGTAGAGCCAGTCTAGCACGCAGCATTGACTGGCGCGGGACCCCGCGTGGCTGCGCCACGCGACCCGCTTGACGCTCGGCAGGACTGGGAGCCCGGAGCCCCAGCCCGGCCGGGTTCGGCGGGTTCAGCCGAGAGTGGGCGAGAAGCCGAGCCATTTGCGCAGATAGCCAAGCTGGCCAAGGTGGTAGCCTTCGTGGATGGTCAGGAACTGGAGCGCGCCGCTGAGGTGACCGTCGGAAGTGGGAAGACCGTCGGGAGCGGGGCGCGCAAGGGCCTCGTCGGAGGCGGCGGCGAGGGCGGATTCAAGTTGCTTGGACGCGTCCGTCCAGGCGCGCAGGATTTCCTCCGGCTGGGGATACTGCTGGGCGGCATCGGGGGTGGTGCCACGCGCAAAGAGCGTGAGCCAGGGTTCGGGCCGCTGCTGTCCGAGTAGCTGCAGAATCTGACCGCGTCCCCAGACCAGGTGACCGGCGACCCAGAGCATGGAATTGGAATGATCGCCGGGCGTTTGCGACCAGCGATCGGGAGGAATGGCACGGGTAGCTTTTTGCAGCAGACCAGTATTGAACTGAAAGGCCCAGGCGGTACGAGTGGTCGCGTCGGTCATAGCTCTTTATTAGGATGCGCGGATCGTCTTGCGGTTTCAAGTATTAGGATGCGCGGATCGTCTTGCGGTTTCAAGTTGCGCGGCGGTCGAGGATGGCGGCAATGGCGGCCAGCTCGCTGCGCACCTTGTGCAGCAGTTCGCGGTCGCGGCCGGCATCGAGCGGCAGCGCGGTCTGAGCACGTTTTCCAGCGTGCTCAGCCTTGAGTTTGTTGCGGGCGCCGGCAATCGTAAAGCCTTGTTCGTGGAGCAGGGTTTTGATCTGCAGCGCCAGCTCGACCTCACGGCGGCGGTAAAGGCGCTGGCCCTTGTTGCTCTTGCCCGGCTTGAGGGCCGGGAACTCGCTTTCCCAGAAGCGGAGCACGTAGGGCTCGACGCCGGCGAGGCGAGCAACTTCACCGATTTTGAAGTACAGCTTATCGGGGATGAGCGGACGAGGCATTGCGCCCATGGTACCTGAAAATCAGGTTCTGTACGCGCCGTTGATGCGGATATAGCCCTCGGTCAAGTCGCAGGTCCACATCCAGGCGCGGGCGCGGCCAGCGCCAAGATGGAGGCGAACCACCACTTCGCGGCGCTCGAGACGATGCTTGACCTCGGCCTCGTCGAAGGGAACAACCGCACCGCGGAGATACACCGGCACGCGGCTGAACCAGATGGAGGCGCGCTCGGGAAGAAACGGCACCCCGCACCAGCCCGCGGTGGAAAGCACGCGTCCCCAGTTGGCATCCGCACCGGCGAGGGCGGTTTTGACGAGTGGGGAGTGGGCGAGGGCACGAGCGACGGTATCGGCGTCGGCGAAAGATCGGGCGCCTTCGACTTCGAGGGTGACAAAATGCCGGGCACCTTCGCCGTCGAGCACGATTTGGCGGGCAAGAGCCTGCGCGACCTTGATTAAGGCCGCCTGAAAGGCTTGAGCGCCTTGCGGCGACAACGGGCGGCCAGAACCGGATGCGAACAGCGTGGCCGTATCGTTGGTGGAGGTGTCGCCATCTACACTGATGCGATGAAAGGAAGCATCGACGGCGCGGCGGAGAGCACGGTTGCAGGCGGCCGGGGTGAGCGGCGCATCGGTGAACAGAAAGCCGAACATGGTCGCCATGCGGGGATGGATCATGCCAGAGCCTTTGGCCATACCCGCAATCCGATAGGTGCGGCCGCCATCGCGAAAGCTCGCGCCGGCGATTTTGGCGCAGGTGTCGGTGGTGCGAATGGCGTGGGCCGCCGCCAGCGGCGTGCGGCTCGCGCCGCCTTTGCTCGGGGGCTGCGCGCCCGGCCTCCCGCTGGCCGGCTCCCGCTCATCGCCGGCGCCAAGCGGCGAGACGAGATCGAGCCAGCGCGGCAGGGCGGCGAGAATTTTTTCCACCGGCAGCGGCTGGCCAATCACACCGGTGGATCCCACCAGAACCTGTTCCACGGGGCAATGCAGAAGGCGCGCGGTGGTGCGCGCCATGGCCAGGGCGGCGCGGCGGCCCGCGGCGCCGGTCGCGCAGTTGGCGTTGCCACTGTTGACGAGGAAGGCGCGCACGCGTCCGCCCGATGCCTGCAGGTGGGCGCGCGAAAGGCGCACGGGCGCGGCCTGCAGGCGGTTGGTGGTGAACACGGCCGCCGCCGCGGCGGGAGGATCCATGGTGACCAGCATCAGATCCGATGCCTTGCGCTTGACGCCGCAATGGCCGGAGGCAAAGCGGAAACCACGGGGCCACGCCACCGGCGCAGGACCAGGAGCAGTAACGGGAGGAGTCATAGGAAAAGTTGGGTGCCCGTGCCTCTGGGCCCAAGAATCGATACTTCACGCACCCCGGCCTGGAGCGCAGCCGTGCAGGCCGCGGTCTTGGGCAGCATGCCACCGTGCAGCGCGCCGGCGGCAGCGAGCACGTTGAGATCGGTAAGCGAGGCTTGCGGAAGGGTGTGGCCGGCGGCATCGAGAACGCCATCGACATCGGTCAGGAAGAGCAGTTTTTGCGCGCCGAGCGCGGCGGCAATGGCGGCTGCGAATTGATCGGCATTGACGTTGAGACAGGCAAAGCCTGTCTTTGCCGGGGACTCCGCCCCCGACGCCTCCCGTTGGTCGGCTCCCCCTGGGCCGCTCCGGACTCGGCCGAGGGGGCCGGTTGCTGCACTTCCCTGCTGCAACGCCAGTGAGGCCAGCACCGGGGTGAAGCCGGCGTCGAGCAGCGATCGCAGCAAGCGTGGGTCGGCAGCCGTGATGGCGCCCACCGCGCCCAGTTCCGGAATCGGCTGTGCGCGCACGCAAGCGGCATCGCAACCGGTGAGGCCCACGGCGCGGATTCCGGCCGCATTCAGCGCGGCGGTCAGGGCGGTATTGACGGTTCCGGCAAGCGCCATCACGGCAGCCCCAAGGGTCTCGGCGCTGGTGACGCGCAGGCCCTTGCGGAACTCAGCCGCGATCGCCAGCTTGGCCAGCAAAGCGGTGAGCGTCTTGCCACCACCATGCACGATCGCGAGCGGCCCGGCTTGGGCGTGGTGTAGCAGAGCAGTGATCAAGCCATTCGTGGGCGCGGGCTCCAGTATGCTGCCGCCAACTTTGATGACGGTCATTCAAGGCCCGCCGCTTCCGGCCAACCCATCATCAAGTTGGCATTCTGGAGAGCCTGCCCCGCGGCGCCCTTCACCAGGTTGTCAAGGCAACTGACAATCACCGCCTGTAAGCGGTCGGCACGCATCTTCCAGCCGATGTCGCAGTAGTTGGTGTAGACCACGTCGTGCAGATCGGGAATCTGATCGCCACGCAGGCGCACGAAGGAATGATTGGCGTAAGCGTCGGCATACACGGCGCCCAAATCGACGGAACGGCAGCGCACATAGTGGGTGGCCAGAATGCCGCGCGGCACAGGCAGCAGATGCGGGCTGAAGGCAAACGTCGATTCATCGACACCGGCATAGCGGACTATTTCCGGCACGTGGCGATGCGTATAGATGTTGTAGGGCTTGCAGTTGCCATCCAGCTCGCAGAACTGCAGGTCCTGACGCAGCGCCCGGCCAGCACCGCTGGCGCCGGATTTGGCGTCGCAGATAATATCGGTGGCTTCGATCGCGCCCGCCTGGATCAAAGGCCCCAGCACCAGGTTCGCAGCCGTGGCGTAGCAGCCGGGATTGGCCACCAGCTTCGCCTTGCGGATGGCGGCTGCATTACGCTCGGGCCAGCCATAGACGGCGTCGGCATCCAAACGAAAGGCGGGGCTCAAATCAACAATGCAGGGCGGGTGTGCGAACAAGCGCATGGCCGTAACCCAGGCACGGGAAACTTCGGTGGGAGTGGCGAGAAACACCAGGTCGGGCGAGACCGCCGCCATGGCCTCAATCCCGGAAGTGGAGTCGAGTGCAGCCGCCACGCCGGCATGGTGATGACGCGACAGCAGGCGCATCAGCTCCCGGCCGGCGTACCCGGTGGCGCCGACGATGCCCACGCGCGCTGTCGAATAATTATTCATCATAAGAATAATTATACAAACGGGGGAAGCTGTCAACCCTTCCGTAAAATAATACGCGTGGGGGCAAGTTTTTACGTCCATAACTTCGGCTGCCGGGCCAATCAGGCCGATGGCGCAGCACTGGCAGCGGCGTGCGAGCAGGCGGGCCTGCGGGCGGCGGAGGAAAGCGAAGCCGACTGGGTGGTGTTCAACACCTGCACGGTGACTGCGGCAGCGGATGCGGAAGTGCGGCGCGCCATCCGGCGCCTGCACCGTCTGCGGCCGCAGGCACAGATTGCGGTCACCGGCTGCTACGCCGAGCGCGCTGGGGCGGAAATTGCCGGGCTGGGAGGGGTGACGCTGGTCGCCGGTCACCGCGGCAAAGCCGCACTGCCGCAACAATTGCTTGGGGTGCAGCCGCAGCCCCAGAAGCTGGCGGCACTGGCGCAACTGGAATTTCGCCGCGAGGGGAGCGGGGAACGCAGCCGCCCGGTGGTCAAAGTGCAGGAGGGATGCGGACGAGCCTGCAGCTTCTGCATCATCCCCCAGGTGCGCGGCGCGAGCCGCTCACGCCCGCTGGGCGAGGTGCTGGGCACGATTGACACCCTCGTAGCCGCCGGTCACGCCGAGATCGTCTGTTCGGGCATCAACCTGGGGCAGTGGGGGCGTGATCTGGATGGCAACCTGCGCCTAGCCGATCTGGCGCGGTCGATTCTCGAGCAGACCGCCTTGCCGCGGCTGCGGCTGAGTTCGGTAGAACCGCGGGATTGGACGCCGGAGTTGACGGCACTGATGGCTGCTTCCGGCGGGCGCCTGGCGCGGCATGCGCATCTGCCACTGCAGAGCGGCAGCGATGCGGTGTTGCAGCGCATGCACCGGCGCTACCGAGCGCAGGATTACGCGGCGCTGGTTGAGGAATTGGCGGCGCAGGTGCCGGGCGTGGCGATCGGCGCCGACGTTATGGCCGGATTCCCTGGGGAAAGCGGCGCAGAGTTTGCAGAGGGGCTGGCGCTGATCGAGAAATTGCCGCTGGCTTACCTGCACGTATTTCCGTTTTCGCTGCGGCCCGGAACCGAGGCGGCACGGCGCCTGGAGGCAGGCGCCTGGCGGGCCGTGCCGGCGGCAGTGACCATGGCGCGGGTGGCGCGGCTGCGGCAATTGGGAGCCGCAAAGCGGATCGCATTTCTCGATGCTCTCGTCGGCCGGACGCTGAGCGCCGTGGCGCTTCACGGTGGAGAAGCCATCAGTGACAATTACGCGCGCATTACACTCGCCACGCCCGCCGCGCCGGGCACGTTGGTTGCCGTCCCTATCAGGGAGCGCAACGGAGAGATGTTAACCGCACTATGAAAACGCTTGCATTGCTGCTGCTGTTGACGCTGGGGCTCTCAGCGCAACTGCCGCAACCCAAGAAGATCGCCAAGCCATCGGGGAAAAAGGCAGCTTTGGCGGGGGCGCTGGGCGTCATCGCCGGGGCGGTGATCGGCACGGAGGCGCTGGATTTTTCGGCCGTGCCGTCCTATGCGCGGCGTGGACATGAGTTCCGCTCCGGGCTCACCTATGGCGCCATCGGCGGGGTTCTGGCGGCGGGTCTGGCGGCGCGCTGGTCGGCCTCCGGGGCTGCGGAGCCACACAATTTTTTCTTCGACAAGTGGAACACACCGCTGTTTCTAGGCATCGCTGCAGTACAGACGCTCGATTTCACCAGCACGCGCTACTTCCGCGAGCGCGGCAAGGATGAATGGCTGCTGACCAACCAACTGGTGGATAACCGTCCGGCTTTCGTGACCACGGAGATTGCGGCGGCATCCTCGGCGGTGGCGCTCAGCTACCTGCTGCACCGCAGCGGCCATCACGGCTGGGAGCGCGTGGTCGCGGCCGCCTACATTGCCTTCGGAGCGATTTCAGCGATCGCGAATTACCGTTACCCGAAGACGGGACACGGGTTGTTTTAAGGGTCTGTCGGTCGGTCTGTCGGTCGAAGGCTCGCGGGGACGGGCGGCGGTGGGAGTTGACTGAAAGACCGAGCGACTGATCGACCGATAGACTTTCAGACCCGATAGACTTTCAGACGTCACAGTTTTGCTTTCGCGGCCTGGATATGGGCGGTGAAGGCGGCCAGCACCGACACGATGATTTTTTCTTCCGCGGCGGCCTGGGCGTAGTTTTTGGCCTCGATGGCTTCGCGCAGGCCGGGAAGCGTTTTGACGCCGTAGCCGGTGTAGAGGCCGGGGGCATAAATCTGATGCCTGTACCAGGGGCGGGCGGGCAGGCCAGCTTCGTCCATTAGAGTGCGCTCGCTGGTGTACAAAAGCTGGTTCAGAGCGGCCAGATCGGGCGCGGGTTCGCGGAACAGGCTGCCATTGCCGCTGTGTGAGGCCAGAGCATCGTCATAAGAGCTGGCTGCGGCACGCAGCTTGGTTGTCGCTTGTTCGAGCGGGCTGAAATCAAAGGCGGGCGCGCCCGTTTGCTTTTTGTATTCGGCCTCGATTTGCTGTTGATACAGCAGTACGTCATCAGCAAAGCCGCTGAACTGCAGAGGCAGCACGTCGGCATCCGCCAGGCGCATGACGGCGGTACCCACCGTCTGCGCGAGCGCGCGCTCGTAGGTGAAATTGGTGTCACCAAAATGGGTGAACCAATAGAAATCATCGTAGATGGAGTGGTACACGCCGCCGCCGCCTTCACCGCCAAAGCCGAGATCGGCGGAGGCAATGCCCAGATGCTGCAGGAAGGGGGTGAAGTCGGAGCCGGAACCGAGCGCACTGATGCGCAAGTCGCCGCCGTCCAAGATGGCGTTTTTTTGAGCTGCCGTATGGGCATTGCTCAGGCGGTGGTCCTTATCCTTGAGCCAGAGCGACTGGTGCGTTTCCGGGTCGGTGATGTCCTGGGCCACGAGGTTGAAGAAGTGCTGCCAGGAGCCGCTGCCGCCCATATTGAGGTAGCCCTTATCGCTGTCGTCGGTGTTGATGTAGGCAACGGCATTTTTTTCGAGCTCGGCGGCATGGGTTTCGGCCCATTCCGTCGAGCCGAGCAGGCCGGGCTCTTCCCCATCCCAGGCGCAATAAACAATCGTGCGGGCGGGGCGCCAGCCCTTTTTGAGCAGCACGCCATAGGCACGCGCTTCTTCGAGCAGCGAGGATTGGCCCGACAGCGGATCTTCGGCGCCATTCACCCAGCCATCGAGATGGTTGCCGCGGATGATCCACTGGTTGGGGAACTGGCTGCCTGGAATCATGCCAATGACGTCGTACACGGGCGCCAGGCCCCAGTGAAACTTGACCAGAAGGTGCACCCGCGCC
This sequence comes from Terriglobales bacterium, assembly GCA_050745425.1. GTDB lineage: Bacteria > Acidobacteriota > Terriglobia > Terriglobales > SCQP01 > SCQP01. Next base: position 15,693 of record JBOGKK010000012.1, on the reverse strand, counting down.
GGGCCCGCGCCAATGTGATAGGTAATGGGCAGTGCGCCGCGCCAGGGTTCCGGTGCGACCGGACCGGCCAGGGCCTTGAGCAGCGGCAGCGCGTCACCGTAGGAAATGGGCAGCACGGGAATTTTCTGCAGCGTCGTCACCTGGCTGAGCGGGAGGCGTTTGGCGCCCGGCAGCGAACCCCAGCCGGGAGTTTCCGGATCGCCGGGATGAATCGGCATGCGCATGACGCTCCCGCGCTGCACTCCCTGCGCCGGACGCCACGCGCCCTTGGGATAAACGTCACCTTGAAAATAGCCGTCGTCGCGGGGATCGGAGTAGATGAGGCATCCGACCGCGCCATGCTGGTAGGCCAGCCAGGGCTTGATGCCGCGCCAGGAGTGTCCATAGCGGGCGAGGACGATTTTGCCCTTGACGCTAATGCCCAACTTGGCCAGCACGTCGTAATCAGCCGGAATACCGTAGTTGACGTAGACCAGCGGGGCGGTGACATCACCGTCGGGGCTGTAGATATTTTCGGTTGGCAATTGGCCGGGCTGGCCCGAAGTGGGATCCACGGCGATGGCCGGCTCTTTCAGCACCGCATCGTAATGACCGGGCGAGACCAGCGTCACCTGGCGCTCGACGGGGGTGGGATAGAGCACGTCGAACTGCTCGATGTGGGCTTGAAAGCCGTCATTCTGAAGCTGCTTCTGCACCCACTGCGCCAACCCATGCTCGCGCGCCGTGCCGACATGGTGGGGATAGGCGCTGAGGTATTTCATGTCGGCGCGCAACTGCGCCGGCTGCGGCAGAGCCCGGAACTGCTTTTCCCAATGCGCCTCGGTGGCGCTGCTGGAGCTGGAAAAGCCAAACAGCCGGGGCGAGGGGGTGGCGCGCAAATAGAACAAAGCGGCAGCAATGACAATGATGACGGCGCTGGCAATGAGTGCCGTGGAGCGAGGGCGAGGTGAGGCCATAGCAGGGGTCCTCCGACCGGATGCGCCGCCAGTATACCTATTTTCCACAAGGGATCAAGGGGAAACGCCTGATGGCGCCGGCAGGCGGGTGCGGCGAGACTGGCAGCAATCGTCCTTACGGGTTTCTTTGTGTCTCGCTGTTCTCCACCTTTGCAGCCAAGAAAGGCGGCGCTGATCGAGCTGGTTCGAGGCTATCGCGGCTGGATCAGCGCCGCGTTGCTGCTCGGCGCCGGCGTGGCCGCACTGGGCGCGGTTGAGCCGCTGTTTCTGAAATACCTCACCGATTTGCTGGTCGCCGCAGCCGCCCACGGCGAGCGCAAGGTCTGGCGGCCCGGGCTCGACGCCATGGCGGTGCTGGCGGTGGTGCTGCTGTTGCACCGCGCCCTACAAACGGCGCAGACCGGTGTGGTCAATCGGGTGCGGTTTGATTCGGGCTTTGAGCTTTCTTCGCGCGTGCTGGGCGAGTTGTACCAGCGCCCGTTACAGTTTCATCAGCAGAGCGGCGCCGGCTACGTGCTGACGCGCGTGGATCGCGGGGTGGCGGCATTGGGCCAGCTGACCAGCGACCTGCTGCAAACGCTGGCGCCCAACGTCATTACGCTGGCCATGATGATGGCGCTGCTGTGGCAGTTATCGCCCCGTCTGGCGATGGTGGGGCTGGCGCCCATGCCATTTTTTGTATGGGCGACGATCGCCGGAGCCAAGCGCATGGTGGCCCACGAGGAAGGCGTACAGACGGGCTGGAGCCGTTTGTACGGGCGCGTGACGGAAGTATTGAGCGGCATCAAGACGGTAAAATCGCTGGCAGGCGAAGCCGGCGAAGTGCAGGCGTATCGGCGGCGGGCGCAGGCGATTTTTGCGAGTCTGTGGCGGCTGGTCTGGATCGATGAAGCGTACGGCCAGGTGAAAAACGGGCTGGCGCTGGCGGGGCGGATGGGCGTGGCCGGGTACGGATTCTGGCTGGTGCTGGGCGGCCATATTTCCACCGGGACCTGGATTGCCGCCACCAGCTACGCGGCGTTGCTGTACGGGCCGCTGGCAGGCCTGGCAGGCACCTACAGCACGATTGCGCGGCAATGGGTCGCGGCGGGGGCGGTCCTGGACTTTCTCGGTGAAGCGGGCGCGGAAGCGCCGCTGCCGTGCGCGCCACTGCTGCCGCTGGCAGGCAGCATCGAGTTTGACCGGGTGCAGTACGCCTATGATGGCGGCGCCTGCGCGCTGCAGGAGACGAGCTTCCGCATCGAAGCCGGCGAGCACGTTGCGGTGGTGGGGCCGAGCGGCGGCGGCAAGACCACGCTGGTGGATTTGCTGCTGCGTTTTCACGCGCCCGGCGCCGGGTGCATCCGCCTCGACGGGCGCGACCTGCAAACAATCGCGGCGCGCGAGCTGCGCCAGCAGGTGGCGGTGGTGTTGCAGGAGCCGCTGCTGCTGGAGGGCACCATCGCCGACAACCTCGTTTACGGCCTGAACGCCACAGCGCAGCCGAGCACGCCGCGTCTGTGGCGGGCGCTGGAGGCGGCGCAGGCCGCTACCTTTGTCGGCAATCTGCACGACGGGCTCGACACGCGCCTGGGCGAACGCGGGGCGCGCCTGTCGGGCGGAGAACGCCAGCGGCTGGCCATCGCACGCGCGTTGCTGCGCGAGCCCAGAATTTTAATCCTGGACGAAGCCACCGCGCACCTCGATGCGGAAAGCGAAGCGGCGCTGAACGAAGCCCTGCGGACGGCCATGGCAGGGCGCACGGCCATCATCATTTCGCACCGGCTGGCCACGCTCGCGCCGGTCGACCGCGTCTTCGTAATCGGCAACGGGCGGCTGCTGGAGCAGGGCACGCCGGGGGAACTGGCGGCCGGGCATGGCTTCTATGCGCGCTGGCGCCAGCCGGTGGCGTCTGCCCGCGCTGATGTAATTTCCCTACAATAAGGAATGCCCGCTCCTGCCAGCTCCGCCGCCCGCGTGCCGTTGTTGCGCCTGGTTCCGCTTTTTGCGGATCTTGAAGATGCGCCGCTCGCCACCCTCGCACAGCGCGCCACACCGCACCATTACGCCGCCGGCGAAGTGCTGTTCGAGGAAGGCGACCGCTGCGCCGGGGTCTTCGTGCTCACCCGCGGCAGCGTGCGCGTATTCAAGATTTCCGCCTCCGGGCGCGAACTCATGCTGCACCGCGAAACCTCGCCTGCGACCGTCGCCGAAGTGCCGCTCGTCGATGGCGGCCCGTACCCGGCCTCGGTGCGTGCGGAAGGCGCCGTCGAGTCGCTGTTCATCGAGCGCAAGGATTTTCTCAACATCTGCCTGCAGCACCCGCAGGTCGCGGTGGCCGCACTGGCGGTGTTCGGACGCAAGCTGCGCATTCTGGTGGCGCTGGCCGAGGCCGTAACGTTTGGCGGCGTGCGCCAGCGGCTGGCGCGGATGCTGCTCGATCAGGCGGGCAGCACGCATAAGATCGAGGCCACACATCAGGAATTGGCGCTGGCGCTGGGCACGGTGCGTGAGGTCATTTCGCGCAATCTCAGCCGCTTTCAGGGTGAAGGCATGGTTCACCTGAAGCCGCGCGCAATTGAACTGCTCGATGTCGAAGCGCTGAGGCGCGAAGCAGAAAGCGAATTGTAGAGCATTGACTGGCGCGGGACCCCGCGTGCGGCGTTGCGTGATGCCACGCGGTGGCGTACAATTCCATTCACCGTCCGCCCAACCAAAGAACATGAATCCGCCGCATGAAATCGGGTCGTTTGAGATTCTTGAACGGCTCGGGGCAGGCGGCATGGGCGAGGTGTGGCGGGCGCGGGATACGCGGCTGAACCGCTTCGTGGCCGTCAAGTTTTTGCCGGAAGCGGCGGGCGAAACTGCGCGCGAGCGGTTTCAGCGCGAGGCGCTGGCGATTGCGGCGTTGAACCATCCCAACATCTGCACGCTGTACGAGGCCGGGGAGCATGAGGGGCAGGCATTTTTGGTGATGGAGCTGCTTGAGGGCGAAACGCTGCACAACCGCTTGCAGCGTGGTCCAGCAGCGGTTCCCCAGCTGACTACGTGGGCTGCAGAAATTGCCGATGCGCTGGAGGCGGCGCACGCGAAAGGGATTCTGCACCGGGATCTCAAGCCGGCGAACATCTTCATCACGCAGCGCGGCGCGGTGAAGGTGCTCGATTTCGGGCTGGCGCAGTTCGCACTCGCGGCGGCAGCCGACGCAGAGGCGCCGACGATAACCACGCCGGACAGACGTTTCGGACCGCTGACCACGCCGGGCACGACCATGGGCACCTACGCCTACATGTCGCCGGAGCAGGCGCGCGGCGAGGCGACCGACGCGCGCAGCGACATCTTCAGTCTGGGCGTGGTGCTGTATGAAGCCGCCGCAGGGAAACCTGCTTTCCATGGCCGAACGAGCGCCGACCTTACCGCGGCGGTGCTGACGTTCACGCCGCCAGCGGCAGGCGCGGGCCGTCTCGACGACATCATCGCCCGGTGCCTGGAAAAAGACCCGGGGCTGCGCTACCAATCCGCCGCTGATCTGCACTCCGACATCAAGCGTCTTCAGGCCAGCGCGTCGCACCTGAACACTCCGGCAGTGCATGCGGCGCAAGGCTCGCACCGCCGCTGGCTCTGGCCGGCGATCGCCGTCGTCGTCATCGCAGCCGCGGTGCTCGCCTGGCTGCGGCTCCGTACGCCGGCCCCGGTTGCGCCTCCGCAGCTCACCTTCCAGCCGCTCACCTACAGCGGCCACGTGGTCGACGCAGTGATCTCGCCGGACGGGAAGTTTCTCGCTCACGTGGATGCAACTCCGCAGGGCTACGCACTCCGCCTGCTCTCAATCGCGAGTGGCAGCGACATCCAAATCGTCCCACCCGGCGACGGCTGCTGCCAGTCGCCGTCGTTTTCTGGCGATGGCGGCCAGGTTTACTTCCTGCAAGACCGGGTCCTCAAAGCGGTTCCGGTGCTGGGCGGGGCGGAGCGCGTCATCGCCCACGGCGCCTGCAGCGGCGCCGGCTTTGCACCCGACGGTTCGGAAATCGCCTACTTGGGTTCCAGCACCGCATCGCTGATTTTGGCCCATCCGGATGGATCGGCGGAGCACACCCTCGTTTCGGCTCCCGCCGGTAGCGGGTACCCGTCTCAGTGCTGGGCGCATTTCGGCCCGACGCCGACGCATGCGCCCGCGTGGTCGCCCGATGGACGCCGCATCGCGCTGCTGCAGAACGTTCCTGGCGAGCCGCCCCATGTCGTCATTGCGCAGGTCGACAGCGGCCAGGCACGGCTTCTTCCCGACGCGGTGAGCCTGGGCAGTACCGATCTCAACTGGCTTGGCCCGCACACCCTGGTGTTTACCGCTGCCTTGCCCGCGTCGGCTGCGTCGCAGCTTTGGGAAATGTCCGACTCCGGCACACGCCTCAGGCGGCTGACCAACGATCTGCAGGGCTATACCATGGCGAGCGTGTCCGCCGCCGGCGTTCTGGCACTGACACACAGCGCCCCCAGCGCCTCGCTGTGGATGGCCCGCAAGCCCTATACGACCTTCCAACCAGTGCCCGGCGGCGGCGCCGACCTGGACGGCGTCCAAGGGCTCGCCTGGACGCCGACGGGCGGCCTGATCACGACCCGCAGCTTCGCAGGCAGAAAGCAGTTGTGGGCCGAGACGGCCGACGGATCCGGCGCCCGCCCATTGGATATTAGCGGCGCACCGCAAGCCATAGCGAACCCGCAGGTCGCCCCCAACGGGCAGATCGTCTTCACCGCAGACCTCACCGGTGCAGGTGGTATTTATCGTGTGAATGCCGACGGCACCGATCTCGTTGAGCTCGCGGCATCGCCCGTGGCAGGCTTAGCCGTGTACCCGGCCGTGCTCGCGGGTGGACACACGATTGCCTACTATCGGGTGAGCGCACACAACCAGCAGCAGGTGTGGGAGGTCCCGCTCGCGGGCGGCAGCAGCCATCCGCTCTGGTCAGGCGAGGTCATGAACGGAGGCGACCCCATTGCACCCGACGGAAGCCATATGTTCGTCCTGGCCCTGACGGCGGGAGCGGCCGATGTCGTGCCGCTTATGATTTCCTTCAACGCCGGGAGCGTGCGCGCTGCGCCGCTGCCGCTCAAGGTGAGTGAAGGGATGAAGCCGTTCGGCTGGACTCCCGATGGGCGCGCCGTCTCGTTCGTTCGCCGCGCGGGCAGCGTGAGTAACATCTGGGCGATCCCAATTGCCGGTGGCAAGCCCTACGCCCTTACCCACTTCACGGATCTGCAGATCGCGGCATACGCCTTCGCCCGTGACGGGCGTTTGGCCGTCAGCCGCGAGGCGCCTAATTCCGACGCCGTGCTCGCCACCGGGCTGGAGAAAAGGCCATGAGCTTAGGCCAGAGGATCGCGCACGCGCAGGCCGGGCACGGTGATAAAGCCGACGTCGTGCGTCCAGATTTCGCGGGCACCGTTCTCGCGCGCGATGAGGGCGATCTGCAAGTCGAAGATGCGCGCTCCGCGCACATGCAGCTGGCGCGCGACCTCAATCATGCCGTTCTCGGCGGCAGCAACGGGAAACCACAATTGCGCGCCTTCGCGCCAAAGGTCGGCCAAATAGATGGCCGCCTGGGCTGGCGTTGCCGGCCGCGCACCGGCTCGCGCTCCGGTGACCACGCTCCAGAACTCTGCGGTGACGGGAAGCGGGATGCCCCAGCCTATGCCCGCACCCCGGGCTTCGTGCAACGCCGTCAGCGCCCGTTCGTGCTCGGGCGTTTCGGCGCGATGCGCATACACCAGGAGGTTTGTGTCAAGAGCGATCAAGTTCTTTATCGAACCATTCGTACATCTTTTCGCGATTGGATACGTCGAAGCCCGGCGCCAATCCACCGGGGGTGGTTGTGAGTTTCATGGGCTTAAGCGGCCGCCGGGGCGGTTTGGCAGTCACCGCGCGGCGCAGGGCCGATTCGAAGAACGCGCGCAAGCTCACCCGCCGGCGGGCGGCGGCGACTTTGACTTCGACCATGAGATCATCGGGCAGCTCGACCGTGGTCTTCACAATGTCCCCATTTTACCGTAAACCCATCTTTACAGCCCAAGCCAAGTCCACCAAGCGCTTGCGGGTGGCGCACCACGGCGCGCATAGCCATGGCAGCCATGTCGCGCTCGCGCCTGATGGCCGCATGCACGCCCTGGTGTTCACCAAAGGCAACGTCAGCAATATCTGGACGGCGGCCCAATCTACCCGGTCACGCATTGGAAGGATCTGCAAATCACCTCGTTCGCCAAGGCGCCACAGCCATGAACTTTCCCTACCCCATCGGGTCATTTGAAGTCACCGAGCGGCTGGGCGCGGGCGGCATGGGCGAGGTGTACCGCGCCCGCGATCCGCGGCTGGGGCGCGAGGTCGCGATCAAGGTTTTGCCGGCGGCGTGGGTGCGCGATGCCGAGCGGCTGCGGCGGTTCGAAACCGAAGCGCGCGCGGCCGGGCAACTGAACCATCCCAACATTCTGAGCGTGTACGACTTCAGCGTGGATGCGGGCACGCCCTATCTGGTAACTGAGCTGCTGGAGGGCGAGTCGCTGCGGGAACGGTTGACGCCTGCGGCCGCTCTGCCGGCGCGCAAAGCCATAGAGATTGCAATGCAGGTGGCGCGCGGGCTGGCCGCTGCGCACGCCAAAGGGATCGTACACCGCGACCTGAAGCCGGAAAACATATTTCTGACGCGCGGCGGACAGGCGAAAATTCTCGATTTCGGCCTGGCGAAAGTTACGGCACCGGTGAGCGATGATGCGGTAACGATCGCGGCGGGAGAAGTAACAAGCGCAGGGTCAGTGCTGGGAACGGCGGGCTACATGGCGCCTGAGCAGGTGCGCGGCGAGGCCGCGGATGCGCGCTCGGACCTGTTCTCACTGGGCGCGATTTTGTACGAGATGGTCGCCGGGCGGCGGGCTTTCCAGAAAGCCACGGCGGTCGAGACCATGTCGGCGGTGCTGAAGGAAGAGCCGCCGGCGGCGGCGATCGAGCCGCCACTGCAGCGCGTGCTCGACCATTGCCTGGAAAAGGATCCGGCGGCACGGTTTCAATCGGCGCGCGACCTGGAGTTTGCGCTGGCCGCCAGCGAAGGTACAAGCACGAGCCTGCGAGCCGCCGTGGGGCCGGTACGGCGGCGCCGCCCGGCGTTAGTACCGTGGGCGGTGGGTTTGGCCGGGCTGCTCGTGGGTGGTCTGCTGGTGCTCCTGTTTTCCCGGCCGACTGCGCCCGCACCGAGCACTGCGGTACGGTTCAACGTGCCGGCGCCTGCGGGAGGGAATCTGCCCGGCGGCGGTATGGCGTTGTCGGCAGACGGGACGCAACTAGCCTACGTGGCGGACGACAGCAGCGGCGTAGCTCAACTCTGGTTCCGACCAATGGGCGGGCTCGGTGCCCGCCGGTTGCCCGGCACAGTCGGCGCGGAGTGGCCCTTTTGGTCGCCCGATGGCACCCACCTCGGCTTTTTCGCCGGCAACGGTTTAGCGGTGATGGATCTGGCCAGCAGCGCCATCCAGATGCTTGCTGCCGGCCCGGTGCAGCTCGCCCGCGGCGGGACCTGGAGTTCCGGAGACATGATCGTTTACCAGCCGTCGCCGACTGGACCGCTGATGAAAATTTCCGCGCAGGGCGGCTCGCCCGCGCCTGCCAGCGCCGGCACGCCGCCGGATGGCACCGACCGCTGGCCGCAATTCCTGCCCGACGGCAAGCACTTCATTTTTCTACGCTTCAATGCACACGAGGGCGACGGCACTCTTTTTGAGGCGTCTCTGGCCGACAGCACGCCGCACGTAATCGCGGGCCTGCCCAAACTGGGGTCGCAGGTGATCTATGCGGATGGCGCGCTGCTGTATTCACTCGATGGCAGTCTGACGGCGCAGTCATTCGATTGGCGGAGTGGCCACGTCACCGGATCCCCGCGCTCGCTCGCCGTACCGCTTACGCCCATGGGGCTGGCGGGAGCGACGGGCGCGCTGTCGCTCACCGCCGGCAACGGGTTACTGGCGTGGGATAAGTCCGGCCAGCCGCTCACTCAGCTTGTGGTCGTCGACCGCCGCGGCAAACCTGTGCGCAGCATTGGTGCGCCGGCGCGCTACCTCGGCTGGTCGCTTTCGCCTGATGGCCAGACGATTTCGGCCAGCCGCGTCGATCCCCAAGGGAAATCCGACGCCATCTGGCTGATGAACGCCATCACTGGCGCCCCCCGCCGCTTGACCTTCGCCCTCGGGCAATACCAATACCAGGCGTGGTCACCGGATGGGCAGTGGCTGTATTACGGGCTGGCGCCCGGCGGGGTTATCAATGTCTACCGCAAACGCACAGATGGCGCCGGCGCCGCCGAACAGCTCACGCACGCGCAGCACGGAGCCGTCCCGAACGGGCTGTCGCCGAATGGAAAGCTGCTGATATTTTCCAGCCTGAACGGTGCTCAATACGATCTCCGCCTTCGGGTTTTGCCGGCCTCCGGGCAGCCCTCCGGTCCAGATCAGAGTCTGCAACCCGGGGCCGGTTATGCCCAATTTTCGCCCGATGGGCACTGGATCGCGTACTCCACCCATACGGCGCGCCCGGAAGTGGCGGACGTGTTCGTGATGCCGAACCCGCCCAACAACAGCCGCTGGCAAATCTCGCCGACGAACGGCACCAGCCCCATGTGGTCGCAGGACGGCAAAGAGCTGTACTACCAAGCAGGGCAGGAACTCATGGAAGTACACGTGCGGCCCGCGGTTGGCGGTGCGTTCGCTTTCTCCGCGCCGCAGGCGCTGTTCGCTATGCCCGCCAGACCGGTCGCCGCTTACTACGGCGGCTACCAGGCTTTGTACGCGCCGTTTCCGGATGGAAAGGAGTTCCTTGTCGGCGACCCCGTCAACGCCGCAGGGACGGTTACTGGCATCACGGTCGTGACCGACTGGCCACGGGCGCTCGGGCACTGACAGGCGGAGCCTGTGTGACCGAAGTCATATTGCGACTGGGGCGCATTCGCGCATGCTGATAAACGGAGGGTATTTCGCCATGGCAACCATAGCGGCAACCCAATCGGTGGGCGATTTGGCGGTCGAAACGCCGGGGGCGGCACGCATTTTTGAGCGGATGGGTATTGACTTCTGCTGCGGGGGCAAAAAGAGCCTCGAGGCCGCCTGCAAAGAAAAGGGCATCGAGCTCAAAACCGTACTGCAGGCGCTGGAAGACCATACCAGGCAGGACAGCGCCGATGCTACCGGCCGGCACTGGCGGCTGGAGCCGATGCAGAGCCTGATGACGCACGTCGTCAACAAGCACCACCAATATGTGCGCAGCGAGACCCCGCACATCGAACGCTGGCTGGAAAAGTGCGTTGCCGCCCATGGCGAACGGCATCCGGAGCTGGCGCAGGTGCAGCGCACGTTTGCGGGCATGGCCAGCGAAATGGCGCAGCACATGGCCAAGGAGGAGCTGATCCTGTTCCCCGCGATTGCACGTGCCGAAAGTGGGCACGGCGTTGCTGGGCGCGGGACCCAGCGCGGCTCCGCCGCGCTACCCGCTTCCGCTCGCACAGGCTTGGGGACCCCGGAGCCCCAAGCCGGTGCTTCGCGCCCCAGCCTGACCTCGCCGGTGCGCATGATGATGAGCGAGCACGACGACACCGGTCGCGATCTGGCCACGATTCGCAAGCTCAGCGCCGATTTCGCCGTGCCCTCCGATGCCTGCAGCACCTACCGCACGCTCTTGCAGGCGCTGGCGGAATTTGAATCAGATATGCGCCAGCACGTACACTTGGAGAACAACATCTTGTTTCCGCGCGCCCTCGCGTTTGAGGATGGCTACCACAAATCTTGAGCTGAATGCCGCCCAACTGCGCCGCTACGAGCAGCGCATGGCAGCCCTGCTGACTGCGTTTATTTCCTCGGGACTGGTTTACCTGCTGGGGCCGGGCAGTTTTCTTGGCGTGTGGAACCTGTTTGCCATCAGCCAGGAGCATGCGCCGTTTGCCGTTACGGCCACCTGGATGCAAGCCCATGGTCAGGCTGAGGTCTACGGCTGGGTGGGCAGCTTCATTCTGGGCATTGGCCTGCATTCGCTGACACGGCGGCACCATACGCGGGTGAACTTTGCCTGGGCGTGGGCGTGCTGGGCCCTGTGGACCGGCGGCGTCGCCCTGCGCTGGTTCACCGGAGTTTACGCTTGGCACTGGCGGGTGGTGCTGCCGTTAGCGGCCGCACTCGAGCTGTTCGCCTACGGCATTTTTCAGATCACGGTGCGCAAGGCCCACAAGCGCGTACCGGGCCAGCCGCCCGAGCCGCTGCCGGGCTGGGTGCTGCTGGTACTCACCGGCGCACTGGGCTTTGGCCTGACGCTCATCGTCAACCTCGCGGGCGCGCTGCATCAGGCGGGATGGGGCATCTCGGCCGCATTTCCGCCGGCGTGGGATCGACGCATGGTCGAGCTCATGACCTGGGCATTTTTGGCACCGTTCGTTTTCGGGTTTTCCACGCGCTGGTTGCCGGTGTTCGCCGGCCTGCGGCCCGCCAAGGAATGGGTGCCGCGCACGCTGGCGCCGACGCTGGCCGCAGGCGCGATTGCCATGCTGGCGGGTTGGTGGCTGCCCGGCGCCGTGCTGTGGGCCGCGGCGGCCGCGGTCGCGGTTACGGGGTTGAACATCTTTCGCCCGGCGATTGCCAAAGCCAAGACGCAGAATATTCATCCCACGTTCCCGCTGTTCCTGCGCATTGCTTACGGATGGTTGGCGGTTTCGGCCACTCTCGGCGTTTGGTCCGCTTTTTCGCCCGCCAATACAGGGCTGATGGGCGCCGCGCGCCACGCCTTCACGGTTGGCTTCATCGCAACCATGGTGCTGACCATCGGTCAGCGCGTGCTGCCGGCGTTCGCGGGCATGAAACTGCTGCACAGTCCGGCGATCATGTTTATCTCGCTGGCCACGCTTGAAGCCGGCTGCGTGCTGCGCGTCAGCGGTGAAATGCTGGCTTATCCCGGCTGGTGGACGGTGGCCTGGAGCTGGCTGCCGTTTTCCGCCGGCCTTGAGATTGCCGCCTTCACCCTGTTCGCCTACAACCTGGCGCGCACGCTCGCCAGCCCGCCCGCCCACTTGCGTGCTCAAGCTGCTAGAACAGTTCGACCGTAAAACCCGCGCCCGTGGCGGCAGCGCCAAGCCGCTGGTCTCCGGTTGCAAAAATACGATCTCGCGGTTTCTCATGGCACCAAAGCAGAGCGGAGGCAAGTTGCAAGGCATCAGCGGCACGCAGCTCGCCCAGATCGAGTGCCTGCTCTGCTAGATCACGCACGCGATCCGAGGGCGCAATTTCGATCCATCGCGAGCGCAGAGCGGCAAGTCGCATTAATGCGTGATGCCGATGGCTATCGCGCGAGCCGCGATAATAGCGGCAAATGGCGCTGTGCACTTCGACTGTTGTGGCCCACCAGGCGACGATCGCGGTCTCGCGGGCGAGCCGGTAATGGCGAGCACTCGCCTGTTGTGCGAGACACAGCGGCACGAGCACGCTGCTATCCCAGAACGCTGCTGACCTCACCGATCGTCCTCACGCTCGGCCAATGCCGCGGCAACTGCGTCCTCCAGCGTTGCATTGCCTCCCGGAAGCCGAAGAAATTCATCGAGGTCGAATCGCTTGGATGGCAGGCGCATTTGGCCGCTGGCGACTAAATCGAGATCTTCTTCGCTGAGGTCGCTGGTATCGATCGGCACGAGCTTTGCCACCGGCAGATTGCGGTCCCGAATGACGATCTCTTCGCCGCGCCGCACCTTGGCGATATAGGCGCAAAGACCATTCCGTAGGCGCGCAATATTCACCGTCTCCATATCGCCATTATAGCCATGAATGGTAGAGATGGTATTCTTTACCTCAAGGTAAAGAGGAGGCAATGGCGAAGGCCAAAATCAGCAGCAAGGGGCAAGTGACGATCCCGATCGAGGTGCGCAAGTGGCTGGGGGTAAAGGCGGGCGATAAGGTCGAGTTTGCGCGGCGCAACGGCGACATCATAGTACGCCCGGCCCGCGACGAACGTGAAAGCCCGTTTGCAAAGTACACCGGGATTTTGGGTGATTTCCCCGGTGGGGTTGAAGAAATCAACGCCTGGATTCGCGACATGCGTGACGAGGACTAAAGAGTGCGCACGGCGCTGGACACGAATATCATTTCCACTCAATGGGCGGGCACGGGCAGAGCGCCAGAGATGACGACTTTACTGGATGACTGCCGACGCGAGGGTTCGCTGATCGTTGCCGGGGTGGTGTATGCGGAACTGCTGGCACGTCCGAATTCCAGCATTGGCTTGGTCAACGAATACCTGATCTCGACCGGCATCGAGATCGCGCTGGAAACCTCCGCAGAACTGTGGGAGCAAGCCGGCTCGGCCTACGCAGACTATTGCCGCCGGCGGAGCCAGAGCGGAGGCGGCGAGTCGAAACGCTTGCTCGCCGATTTCATCATTGGCGCACACGCTATGCGGAACGCCGATCGCCTGGCTACGCTCGACCCGGCGCGTTATCGTGCAGCTTTCCCGGATCTCGTCCTGATTCCGTAACGGTGCGGCTGAATTTATAATAGAGGTATGGCTACCGTCGACACCGCTGCTTCGCTCACCATCGATCTCTCTCACCTTGCCGAATTCCGCAACGAACCGTTCGCGGATTTCAGCAAGCCGGAAGTGCGTAAGGCCTATGCAATGGGTCTCGCCGAAGCACGCGCGGAACTGGGGCGCGAGTACGACAACCGCATCGGCGACAAGCGGGTCCAGAGCGCCAAGAAATTCAATTCCATCAACCCGTCGCGCAGCATCGAAGTTGTCGGCGTACACCAGGAGAACACGGTCGAGGCGGCGCACGAGGCCATCGCCAATGCCGCGCTGATGTTTGAGTGCTGGCGGCTGACGAAGCCGGAAAAGCGCGTCGAGATTGTGCTGAGGGCCGCCGCAATCATGCGCCGGCGGAAGCCGTATTATTGCGCATGGCTGACGCTGGAGACGGGCAAGACCTTCCCGGAGGCCGACGGCGATCTGGGCGAGGCGATCGATTTCCTCGAGTACTACGGCCGCCAGCAGCTGAAGCTTTCCGGACCGCAGCCGGTGCATCAGTTGCCGGGCGAAAAAGATGAGCTGGTCTATATTCCGCTGGGCGTAGGAGCGGTTATCCCGCCCTGGAACTTCCCCATGGCCATCACCTGCGGCATGACCGCAGCAGCGGTTGTCGCCGGCAACACCGTCGTCCTGAAGCCATCGAGCGATGCGCCCACGATTGCGGCCAAGCTGATGGAAGTGCTGGAAGAGGCGGGGTTGCCCGCCGGTGTCGTGAACTTCGTAACCGGCGGCGGCTCGACCGTGGGTGACGCGCTGGTGACCGATCCGCGCGTACGCTTCATCTCCTTCACCGGCTCGAAGGCGGTCGGCCTCGAGATCAACCGCAAGGCCGCCGAGACCAAGCCGGGCCAGAAATGGATCAAGCGCACCGTGCTGGAGATGGGCGGCAAAGACTCGATTCTGGTGGACGAGGACAGCGACGTAAACGCGGCGGTGGAAGCCGTCGCCGTTTCCGCCTTCGGCTATCAAGGGCAGAAGTGCTCGGCGTGCTCGCGCGCGATTGTGCATGAGAAGGTCTACGATCAATTCGTCGAGAAACTGGGGGAGCGCACGAAGACGATCAAGACCGGCGATGCTGGCGACCCGAACAACTACATGGGCCCGGTCATCAACGAGCGTTCGCTGAAAAACACGCTCAGCTACATCGAAGTCGGCAAGAAGGAAGGCCGGCTGATCGCCGGCGGCAAGCGCGGCGATGCCGCGGGCTACTTCATCGAACCGACGATTTTTGCCGACATCGCGCCTACGGCGCGCCTGGCGCAGGAAGAGATCTTCGCGCCGGTACTGGCGGTGATCAAGTGCAAGAGCTTTGACGAGGGTCTGGCGATTGCCAACAACACCGAGTACGGACTGACGGGCGCGGTCTTCACCAAAGATCCGAAGAAGCAGGAAAAAGCCGCCAGCGAGTTCCACGTCGGCAACTTGTACGTCAACCGCAAGTGCACCGGCGCCATGGTGGGCGCGCACCCGTTCGGCGGCTTCAATATGTCGGGAACCGACAGCAAGGCCGGCGGTCCCGATTACTTGCTGTTGTTCACCCAGGCCAAATCCATCGCACACAAGCTGTAGGCACGTTGGCATTGTGACTACAGATGGTCATCATGGGACTATGACCTCAGCGGCGCGAGTCGTGGCCGAACATTTTCCGGATGCTATTGCCGCCACGCCCGACGGCCAGCACTTCCTGGCGGTCAGCTATCCCGATGACCACCAGCAACTGCGCATCTTCACCGGCTGGAATCACTGACGGTTCATGGTCGGCGGGAACGGAGCCAATCGCGAAAGCTTTCCAGGCGGGGAAGGGATTCGCGATCCTTCTGCCGGTTGGTAGCCCGCTTGCTGGCGATGATGTCGTCAATACTGCAGACGGGGAAGCCCTCGATTTCCGTGTGACGCTGCCACGCATCGGCAAAGCGCTCGATACCGTCAGGCGCAAAAACCAGATCGAGATCGTAGGGGCCAGACTTGATTTGTACGAAGTCCTTGCCCCGTTCGATTTCGGCAACCTGGCCAGGCAGCAGCGCAAAACCCAGCTCACGCAGGGCTGCTACGATGCGCGGGCCGTTTCCCGGACTCTTTTCAACGAAGAGATCGGCATCCTGGGTGGTGTCGGGGAAGCCGAGCAGAATTGCGCCCGATTTGCCTAGAAACAAATACCGCACACCATGGCGG
>JBOGKK010000011.1:0-7052 GCA_050745425.1 Terriglobales bacterium | reverse complement strand
CACGCTGGGGATGTTCGCGCTGGTGCAGCTGCCGATCGACCTGACGGTGGTGGCGGCGTTTTTGACGTTGATTGGTTATTCGATGAACGACACCATCGTAGTTTTCGACCGCGTGCGGGAGAACCTGCCCATAATGCGGCGCGATAAATTGCCGCACGTGGTGAACCGCAGCATCAACCAGACGCTGAGCCGGACGGTGCTGACCTCGGGCCTGACGTTTCTATCGGTGTTGTCGCTGCTGGTGCTGGGCGGGCAGGCGCTGCGCGGGTTCAGCTTCTGCATGACGTTTGGGATTTTAGTGGGAACGTATTCATCGATTGCCGTAGCCGCGCCGATGATGGTGGCCTACATCGAATGGCGCAATCACCGGCAGCGACCGCTGCGGGCCTCCGCAGGGGGGCCGGCCCGGGGTATCGCAAGCGCCAGCCACAAGCTGGAAAAAGTGGGGCGTTAGCACGCCCGATCGGGGAGGGGGGGCTTCATGTTTGAACAGAGTCTAGTCGAGACCACGCGCAAGGCGAGCACGAAAAAGACGATCACGATGATCGCCACGCTGGTGGTCGAGGTGGTGGTGCTGGCGATTGTGGCCATCGTCCCGCTGATCTACTACAACGTGCTGCCGGCCTCGTCGATGACGGCGTTTTTAAGCGCGCCGCCGCCGCCACCGCCGCCGCCGCCGCCACCGCCGCCGATGCCCAAGATCGTGGTCCACCGGCTGGTGAGCGTGGTCACGGCGAGCAACGCGCTGATTGCGCCGCGCAAGATTCCGCAGAATATCGCCCGCATCGTGGATGCGGGGGCGCCGCCGCCGGTGACGGCGTCGGAGATGGCCGGTCCGCCGAGCAACGTGCTCAGCGGGCTGATTCACACCGCGGCAGCGCCGCCGCCGCCGCCGCCGTCGAAACCGATGCTGGTGGGCGGCGACGTGCAGGCGGCACTGTGCATCAGTTGTCCGACGCCGCAATATCCGCCCATTGCGCGGCAGGCGCACATTCAGGGATCGGTGGTGCTGCAAGCCCTGATCGGGAAGGACGGGCGGGTGAAATCTCTGCGAGTGCTTAGTGGCAACGCCATGCTGGTGGGCGCGGCCAAAGATGCGGTGCTGCAGTGGCGCTACCATCCTCTGACCCTGAACGGGCAGGCGATGGAAGTGAACACGACCATTACCGTGAACTTCAACCTCGGTGGCTAGCGAGCAACCGCGTCCAGATCTGCAAGTTTTTGACCAAATCTTCATTTCAAGTCCGAAAGGAAATTGACTCTCATGCCTTACGCAATGTTCATGTGGCTGCAAAGCGGCGAAATGCAATCCGGGGCCCTCGGCATGTGGCGCACGATGGGCTGGCCGGCGCGCCTGGTGGTTATCGTGCTGTTCATCATGTCGGTGCTGTCCATCGCGGTGATGGTGGACCGCTGGCTGCGCTATCAGAGCGCGAAAAAAGAATCGCGCATATTTGCGCCCAAAGTGGCGGGCGCACTCAAGCAAGGGCGTCTGGATGAGGCCATTAAGGTGGCTGAAGTCCACAAGAAGAGTCACCTGGCGAAGGTCGTCAGCGCTGGATTGGGCGAGTTTCAGGCGCATCAGGGATCGGCCGAAATCTCGACCGACGAGATTGAAGCTTCGCAACGCGCGCTGGCACGCTCGCAGGCGATTGAGCACAACGAACTGAAGCGCGGGCTGGGCATGCTGGCCACGGTGGGCGCGACGGCTCCCTTCGTGGGACTGTTCGGCACGGTGCTCGGCATTATCGATGCCTTCACCAGCATCAGCGTGCAGAAGACAACCGGCCTGAGCGCGGTCGCAGGTGGTATTTCCGAAGCACTGGTGACCACCGCCGTGGGCCTCATCGTCGCCATCCCCGCTGTCTGGGCCTACAACTACTTCAGCGGCAAGGTGGATGCTTTCGATATCGAAATGGACAACTCCGGAAGTGAATTGCTCGATTACTTCCTGAAGCAAATGGGCGGCCGCCAGGGAGCGCGCAAGTAAGTTGCCCGGAGGCGGGCGGCGAAGCCGCCCGCACGCCTGACAGCTTGCGAAAGGAGGTTTGAGAACATGTCTTGGCATGCCAAAGAACAGAGCATGACGTCGGATATCAATGTCACGCCCTTGTGCGACGTGATGCTGGTGCTGTTGATCATCTTCATGGTGATCACGCCCATGATGCAGCACGGTGTGGACGTACATCTGGCGCAGGCGCAGAATCCGCTCACCCTGCCCAACGCCGACAAGGACAACGCCGTCATCGTCGCCATCAGCCACGACGGCCGCATTTTCCTGGGGAACAACGAGATCGGCGCCGCCGATCTTACCACGCAGGTGCAGAGCGACCTGAAAAATCAATTGGACAAGATCGTCTTCGTCAAGGCAGATCGGGCGGCACAATTTGTAGTAGTGGCCAACGTTGTCGACGACATCCGCTCGGCCGGGGTACAGAAGATCGCACTCGAGACCACGAAAGTCGATAAAGCCAGCTTGCCACCAAGCTTACTGGCACAGTAGAAGAGGAGTTTGCCATGTCCATGTCGGTAGGGGGCAGCCGAGGCGGCCCCAGCAAAGACATCAATATCACGCCGCTCATCGACGTCATGCTGGTGCTGATCATCATCTTCATGGTCATCCAGCCGCTGCACCCGAGCGGCCTCAAGGCGCTGGTTCCGCAGCCCAACCATGCCAAGCAGCCGAAGACGAGCCAGCGGACGATTGTGGTGCAGGTTCTCGATCATGGCGTGGTGAAAATCAATCAGACGCCAGTGACCTGGGCCACGCTGGGTTCGTCGCTGGCCGCGATTTATAAAACCCGCGCCCAGAAGGTATTGTTCGTCAAGGGCGACAATGACATACCCTTTGCGTTGATCGCTCACGTGATCGACATCACCAAAGGCGTCGACCCCTCCATCATGGTCGGTATCCTCACACCGAAAATGGAAGCGGGCCAATGACCAGGAGTCCGGGGACCATGAAAAAATCTCTTACCCTAACGCTCACGCTGGTGCTCGCCAGCGTGGTGATTTTCGCAGCTGGCTGCACGAAACTGCAGGCGCGCGACCAACTGAACCGTGGCGTGGCTGCCTTCAAGGCGGCACAGTTCAACGAGGCGATCACGCACTTCCAAAACGCGATCAAGCTGGATCCGACGCTGGTCAACGCCAAGCTGTATCTGGCGACCGCCTACCAGTCGCAGTTCGTACCGGGCTCGCCTTCGCCGGACAACATGCAGTTTGCCAACAACGCGCTGGCGGCGTACCGCTCGGTGCTCGATCAGAATCCGAGCAACGCCAACGCCGTGGCGGGAATTGCGCGCCTCAACTTCGACATGGGGAATCTGGAGGGAGCGCGGACGTTCTACGAACGGTCGCTGCAACTGTCACCCAAGGATCCGACTGCCTACTACACCATCGGCGCCATCGATTACCAGGAGACGCACCCTGGCATTCTCCTGCAGCGCCAGAGTCAGGGCATTACCGACCTCAACGCGCCGTTGATCACCAGAAAATCGACGCGGGTGGAGAAGAAGGCGTGTGCGGATCTGGCACAGCAGGATACGGATAAGATCGACAACGGCGTCACGCATCTGAGCAAGGCGCTGGAACTACGGCCAGGCTATGCCGATGCCATGACCTATCTCAACCTCTTGTATCGCGAAAAGGCGAACCTCTCGTGCGGGAACACGAAGGAGCGCGACGCCAATATCAAGATCGCCAACAACTACGTTTCGCAGGCGCTGGCAGCACGCAAGGCGCAAGTGGCAGCGGAGAACGCCAAGAACTCGGGTGGCGTGGTGGAGCAACTGCCGACGAAGCCGAAGGGGAACTGACGGTAGCAGTCAACAGTCAACAAGTTACAGGTGGCACTTGGCGGCCTGCGGAGCAAACCGCGGGCCGCTTGGTTTTGGTAGACTTGGGGGGTGAAGTCCCGGAGCCGCCGCCGATCGGAAGATGGCTATGCGCTGATGGTTATTTTGCTGGCGCTGTGCGTGCTGGTGATCGGGCTGAGCAGGGCCGCGGTTTCGTGGAAGACGCAGATCGAGCGTGAACGCGAGGCGCGCATGATCGATCACGCGCGCCAGTATACCGAGGCCATCAAGCGCTACTACCACTCTTATGGGCACTATCCGCCCAGCATGGATGCCTTGCTGCAGCAGGACGGCAAGGGCGTGCATTATCTGCGCCATGAATATCTGGACCCGCTCAACCTAGCCGACGAAGGCAAATTCCAGATTTTGCACTATGGACAGTCGGTGGCGGCAGAAGAGGTCGACCGGCCACCCGCGGCCGTAGCCGGGCAGCAAGCAGGCGCGCTGGGCGGGGGCTTGACGGGGACGGTCCGGCCGCCCCTGAGCGCGGGCACCGCCTCCACCACCACCACGACCAGCTCTTCGCCAAGCGGCTTTGGCAGCGGCGACAACGGCATAGGCGGGGGCCCGATCATCGGCGTGGTGAGCTTGGACAAAAAGCCCGGGGTCCATTCCTTCAACGGCTTTGATACGCCCGACCACTGGCAGTTCGTCTACAACTTCGCCAGCGATCCTTCGCTGCGCCGCGGCATTGCGGTGCCCGGCGGGGCGAGGGTTCCACCGCGCCCCTCAACCGGAACAGCGGGCGGCGGCATTGGCAGCCACTGAGTAATCGAAATAAGCCGTGGTCTTGCTGCGGACGATGTGATCGAACAGCAGCACGGTAGCGCGCAGGTGGAAATCGGCCTCGGCAGGCAGCCAGACACCAGGGCGGATGCGCTGCAGATCGAGCAGGAAACCGGCCTGCTGAATGCTCGCCAACACGCCCAGCAGATAGCGCACGGTAGCGGTGGAATGAATCGAGAGCCGCACTACGTGCTCGTCGGCAGCGTCCACGTACACCTCGCCGCGCGAGTGCAAGAGCAGTGTTTCTTCGCGGCTGCGGGCATGCGCATGGGGGTTGGGCACGGCATCGTAGGCCCATGTCGTCCGCCCCTGCCACTGCACTGTGCGCGGGTTGGAATAGAGGTAGTCGTGGGCGAGCTTGGCAAAGGGGTAGGTGTGGCCGCCGAATTCTACTACGCCGGCTGGCGGCGGGGTGCGTTTGGCAGCCGCGGCTGCGCGCTCGCAGGCGCGGCCGTGTTCGGCGGTGCGCTCATCCTTGCTGAGGGTGCGGTGGTCGAGAGCGATGGTCTCGCGCACCGGCCGTGCATGCACGTACCAGACCAGGAGGGTACGGCCGTCAAGGTCTTTGTCTTTACGGGTGACGACGTGCTCGCGGTGGGTGTAGGCACGCAGCGCGTTCTGATCGCGCTGGAAGGCGGCGATGAGGCGCTGCTCGAGGGCGGGACTGGCGGGCGGAGGCGGCGCCGGTGTTTGAGCGGGCGCCAGCAGCGCGCACACGGGTATCAGGATTCCCAAACGCCTAACGCGACAGGAGAACGGCTTCGACGGTGGCAACACTGCCGTCGGCTTCGTCGCTGTGCGTGCTTGCATCCACGGGACGGTAGTAGAGGCTGTTGGCATCGAGAAAGATTTCCAGAAACGCCGGGCGTTTGAGCGAGCCCTGAATCAGGAGTTCCGACAAGGGGTCTTCGATGTAGCGCTGCAGGGCACGGCGCAGCGGGCGCGCACCGTAGTTGCGGTCGAGGCAAGTCTTGTCGACGATCCATTTTTTGGCTTCGGCGGTGCAGGTGACGGTGACGTCGCGCTGCGCGAGGTGCCGGTTCAACTGCTGCACGAGCATCTCGACCACCTGGGCGAGATCGTCTTCGTTGAGGGCGTTGAAGAGAATGATTTCGTCGAGCCGGTTGAGGAACTCGGGATTGAACAGCCGTTTGACTTCTTCGCGCACCCTGTCTTCGACATGGCTGGTGAGGAGGTCTTCGTCGGCGCTCTGAAAGCCCATGTGCATG
This sequence comes from Terriglobales bacterium, assembly GCA_050745425.1. Classification (GTDB taxonomy): domain Bacteria; phylum Acidobacteriota; class Terriglobia; order Terriglobales; family SCQP01; genus SCQP01. The sequence continues at coordinate 1,180 of JBOGKK010000011.1, read as the reverse complement.
CGCTTTTCGAGATGGCGGGCGCCCAGGTTGGAGGTCATGATGATGATGGTGTTTTTGAAATCGACGGTGTTGCCGAGGCCATCGGTCAACTGACCATCCTCAAAGACCTGGAGGAGAAGATTGAACAGGTCGGGGTGGGCCTTTTCGATTTCGTCGAGCAGGACCACGCAGTAGGGCGAGCGTTTGACGCGCTCGGTCAACTGCCCGCCCTCTTCGTAGCCGACATAGCCGGGAGGCGAGCCGATGAGCTTGGAGACGGAGTGTTTTTCCATGTACTCGGACATGTCGAAGCGGATCATCGCTTTCTCGCTGGCGAACAGGAAGGAGGCAAGCGAGCGTGCAACCTCGGTTTTGCCGACGCCGGTAGGCCCCAGGAACAGGAACGAGCCGACCGGGCGGTTGGGGCTCTTGAGGCCGGCGCGGCTGCGGCGGATAGCGCGTGCGAGCGCCGAGATGGCCTTCTCCTGGGAGACCACGCGCTTGTGCAACTCCTGCTCGATGCGCAGGAGTTTTTGCATTTCCTCTTCTTTGACCGCGCTCACCGGAACGCCGGTCCACTTGGCGACAACGTCTTCGATGTCTTCGCGGGTGACCACGCCGGCGACGTTGTCGTCGATCTGGTATTTGTCGCGCAGCAGGCGGAGGTTGTCGCGCTCCTTGCGCTCCTCGTCGGAGTAAAAGCGCGCCTTCTCGAATTCGTGGTTGGCGATGGAGGCGTTCATGCGGTGGTTGATGACCTTGAGCTGCTTCTGGACTTCGGCGAGATCCTCGGGCACGCTGGTCTGGCGCAGCTTGACGCGTGCCCCGGCTTCATCGAGCAGGTCGATGGCCTTGTCGGGCAGGAAGCGATCGGGGATGTAACGGCTGGAGTGGTAGACGGCGTAGCGGAGCGCCTCTTCGGTATAGCTGACGGCGTGGAATTTTTCGTAGCGGTCCTTGATGCCGGTGAGCACCTGGACGGCTTCTTCTTCGTTGGGCGGCTGCACCTTGACGGATTGGAAGCGGCGCTCGAGGGAGCGATCTTTCTCGATGCTTTTGCGGTACTCGCCGGGGGTGGTGGCGCCGATGCACTGAATTTCGCCGCGCGAGAGGGTGGGCTTGAGGATGTTGGCGGCATCGAGCGATCCCTCGGCCGAGCCGGCGCCGACGAGGGTGTGCAACTCGTCAATGAAGATGATGA
>JBOGKK010000010.1:0-2834 GCA_050745425.1 Terriglobales bacterium | reverse complement strand
AGGTGACTGCGGTCACCTCCGCCGCTTGCGAAATGCCGCATAATTCTATGGATGAGCGACGTGGCTGCGGCTGCCGAATTTACGAGCCATCGCGGGCGCATGCACCGCTCGCAGCGGCAAATGCCGGATGAAGAGGCGCGGACGTTTCTGCGCGGGCAAAGGATTGCACATGCGGGCACCGTGGATGCTGAGGGCTGGCCTTACGTTGTGCCGCTGGTCTATATCTACGAGGGCGGCGACAAGCTCTATCTCCACACCGGGGATCACAACGGGCACTTCCGCGCGAATATCGCGAAAGACCCGCGCCTGTGCGTCGAGGTTTCCGACATCGGGCCGCTGCACCGCGGCAAACCCTACGCCTGTAATTCCGCTCTCGTCTACACCAGCGTCATCGTCTACGGCACGGTCACGGTGCTGAAAGACCGCGAAAAGAAAGCCTGGTTCCTCGATCGCCTGCTGCCAAAATACGGCGATCCGGCATGGACGTTTGAGCCCGGTTATCCGCAGATTGACCATATCCTGCTGTACGAACAGTCCGTGGAGATCCTCACCGGGAAGCACAGCAGTGGCCTCAGCCACTGAGTCCACGCCGCTGCCAGCCGCCTGGCAGGCCGCATTCGAGCGCGACCGCGCCGGGATACGCATGGGCGCCAACCCCATCCCGGACCGGCGTGCGGCGCGTCTGTTGGCCGCCTTCATCGCCGCCGGGCTGTTTTTTCTCGCTTTTCCGGGAACGCTGATTGGCGTAGGCAATCTGCTGCTCATCGCCATGGAACGTCTGCCCACGGCGCCGCGCCCGGCGTGGATACAGGCACACGGGCAGGCGCAGGTGCTGGGCTGGGTGGGTTCGTTCATTCTCGGCATATCGCTTTTCATGCTGCCCAAACTGCGCAGGTTGGCGAACCGCCGCATGGAATGGGGGTGGTTGGCATGGTCGCTTTGGACCGCCGGCGCCATCATCCGCTGGCGTGCGGGCACCAGCGCCACCGACCCACGCGTCTGGCTGATCGCGGCCGCGCTGTTGTTTCTTGCCGGCTTTGGGTTGGTGCAGGCGATCATCTGGCAGCCGGCACGCCCCAGCCCGAGTCGTGATCGCGCCTTGCCCACGCTCGCCGCAACCGGATTCTGCGGTCTGGCAGTCGCCCTGCTGGTGAACCTGGCGGGAGCATGGATGAGCGCTGCCGGAACCGGGGCTCTGCCTGCGCCGTTGGATCGCACACTGGTCGCGCTGGAGATTTGGGCATTCATCGTTCCCGCCGCGGCTGGCTTCAGTACGCGGTTCGTGGCCTCGGCACTGGGATTGCGCCAGCATCGCTTCACTGCCAGGCCGCTGCTTTGGTTGCAGGCTGGCGTCGCTATTCTGGTGCTGGCAGCGCTTACCCAGGTATTCATGGCCGCCGATGTAGTGGCGCTGGCGATCGTCGCCGGACTCGTGTGGGGCTTGCGTATTTTTGACCTCCGCAAGGAACCCGGCGAGCGTGCTCCCAAGCGCGAAGGCGTTTATGGGGGCTACACCGTTTTTCTCAGGATCGCTTTCGCCTGGCTGTGCCTTGGTGCGGCACTCGGAGTGATCGCGCCCCTGCTGCCCGGTCATCCCGGATTCGCCGGCGCCTCACGCCACGCGGTCACGGTCGGCTTCTTCGTGACCCTGATCTTCTGCGTGGGTCCCAGAATTCTCCCCAGCTTTTTAAATCGCCGCAAGTTGTTCAGCATTTCCCTGATGGCGTGCAGCCTGTGGCTGCTCACCGCCGGGTGCTTGATGCGGGTCGTCAGCGAAGCTGCCGCATACGGTGCCTTGCACAGTGGCGCCTGGGTGTGGCTGCCAGTTTCCACCTACACGGAGCTGATCGCCATCGTGCTGTTTGTAATCAACCTGGCGGGCACGCTGCTGCAGCGCGAACCGGTTTGGTTCCGGCTGGAGACCATCACCGGTTCCACCCCACTTTGCTGGTATACATCGAGCTATCCACGCACCCGCGCGGTGCTGGAGGGTGCCGGCGTGACCACCCTGAAGCGGGTCAGGATTGTGCCCCGTTCCTTGTCGCTGGAAGAAGCAGCCGAGGCCGATGAGGTCCCCGTCGAACATCTGGTAAGCGCTCTACGGGAGCATTTTCGGACAAAGCAGTCATAATGCGCGACGCGTGTAACCGCAAGGGATTGATCCGGACACCGAGCGGAAAGTTTTCCCACGTTTTCCGGCCCCAATGCGCTCTACGCTTTGCTATCCACTTTTGTGCCGTAACGCATGCCGTCAACCAGCAGATTCACCATCGTGCGCGCATACGTGGGCTCTACACCGTGAGGTCCATTGCATATCGTCGCCACGGTCCAAAGCAGACTCTCAGCGTTCATGCCGGGCTGGATGACCTTTGCTGCGACCGCTTCCTTCAGCAAAGTTTCCAGCGCGGGACCAACCCTTTGCAGGAAGTAGCCGGGCAGAGCTTGATAGGCCGGATCGCCCGAATGCAGAGCTGCGGCCACCCCGCGCTTGGTACCGAGAAGGTCCATAAAGCGGTGAAGCCAGCGAACGAGTGCCTCCCCCGGCTCATACTTGCTCGCGAGGGTAGCGGCTGCATCCGCGCAAGCGTCTATCTTTGACTGCATCACGGCCGCAATCAGGTCAGAACGCCGCGGGAAATGCCGATACACCGTTCCGAGACCAACGCCAGCCCTCGCCGCGATCTCCCGTACGGAAGCCTTAACGCCCGCCATGGCGAACACTTCTGCGGCGGCCTCCAGAACCAAACTCAGTTTGCGCCGCCCATCAGCACGCATTCGGCGTCGATTTGCCTCCTCGACCACAGGCACATCAACTTCTTTCCCCTTTTTTTTCA
>JBOGKK010000009.1:0-4655 GCA_050745425.1 Terriglobales bacterium | reverse complement strand
CGTGCAACACGCCTGCGCCCGCTCAATTTTCAAGGTCGACCCCACCGGGATCACAATTCAGGATGTGATCGCGCGGAAGGGCCGTGCTAATCGGGCGTGCAACACTCACAAAAGGAGTTTAACACCGGCATCGTGGTCATCGTCATGCACGGACCCAAGCCCAGTCAGACGCTAATCCGGGAAGTGATCGGCTTAGCTCTAATCCGTCCGCGCCAGGAGAACGGTCTGCGGAGTGGGTAGCGGATGGGCTGCGAGGCCGCTGAATCCGGCCTCAGCGAACATGGTTTCGTACTCCGCGAACGTGTAGGCGTCGCCGTGCGGGGTGTTCGCCAGCATGGTCAAGCTGAAGGCCGCCGCGAACGGCGGCGACACCCGATCCGCATTCGGCACAAAATCGAGCGTCAGCGCCCGTCCGCCCGGCGCCAGCGCGGCGCGCACGCGGCGCAGCAGGGCCACAATGGTCGCGCGGTCGAAGTGATGCAGAATGTTCGTCAGCAGCACCAGCTCGTAGCCTTCCCCGAGCGGCGTCTTAAAGGCATCCCCCGGCAGCAGATGGTAGCGGGTCTCGACTCCAGCCCGCGCTGCGTTTTCACGCGCCACGACGTCCAGCACGGGCTTGGAGTCCAGCGCCACCACCTCGCAGGTGGGTGAATGGCGCGCGAAGGCGATGCCGAATAAGCCATGACTGGCAGCAATGTCGAGGACGCGCCCGTGTACCTCGCCGGCGATGTCGACCAGCATTTCGGCTTGGGCGCCGGTGTATGGCCCCATCGCGCGCGCAAACTGAATCCACCCTGGATAATCGGGTATGGGCTCGGAGGGTTGCGCGCCGCCGCGGCGTACCGCATCGGCCACGCCTTCCAAACTCGCACGCATCTGTTCGTGGGAATTCAGGAACTCACTCACTCCGCCCACGTAGGCAGGCGAGCTCCGGTCCAAAAAAAGCGCCACATCCGGCTCCAGGCCATAGCAGGACCCTTGCTTGCTGAGCAGCCCTTCGATGGTCAGAAAGTCACATAATATGCGGACCCCGCGTTCGGGCGTGCCCAGCTTCTGGGCGATCGCGGCGGCCGTCGCCGCCCCGCCGGCAATGGCCGAAAACAGGTCCAGTTCAATCGCTGCCTTGAGCGCGGCGGTGCGCCGGTAGGCTCCCAGAAGGTCAAAGATCCGTTCTGGGGAAACGGCAGGAGTGGTCGGAGTAGATGCCATAGCCCTTACAACCAGAATTATATGCTGCCTGGCCAGGATTCGGAGTATTCTTCCCGTCGTATGCGACTCATCCGCCTCCGCTGGCTTCTCTGTTGCCTCCTGCTCGCAGCCTTTGCCGCCGCCCAGGGCATTCCCACTCCCACCCAGTACTTCGGCTTTGCCATGGGCGCCGACCGCAAACTGGCGCGCTACGACAAGATCGTGGCCTACTTCCACGACATTGCGCGCCAGTCATCGCGCGTCAAGGTCGTCGATCTTGGCCCCACGACGGAAGGCAATCCCTACGTGCTGGTGATCGTCAGCTCCGCCCGCACGATGGCGCACCTCGATCATTACCGCGAGCTCGAGCGGCAGCTTTATTTCCAGGGCGCGGCGCCTACGCCCGCGCAGCGAGCGGCGATTTTTCGGGATGGCAAAGCGGTGGTGGTGATCACCAACAATATCCACTCCACTGAAATTGGCTCTTCGCAGATGGTCGTCGACGCCGTTTACAAGCTGGCGACCGGCAACTCCGCCTCGACGCGCAAGATTCTCGACAACGACATCCTTCTCCTCATCCCTTCGCAAAACCCTGACGGCCAGATTCTGGTCACGAACTGGTACGACAAGTACCTGGGCACGGCCCAGGAAGGCGGCCCGCTGCCGTTTCTGTACCAGAAGTACGTGGGCCACGACGACAACCGCGACATGTACCTGTTTTCGCAGCGCGAAACCCAGATGCTGGGCAAGCTGCTGTGGCACGACTGGTTTCCCTCGATCTGGCTTGACGAGCACCAGCAGGGCATGATGGGCCCGCGCATGTTCACCATGCCCGCCACCGACCCCATCAACCCCAATGTCGATCCGCTGATCTACCGGCTCAACACCATCTATGGGCAATCGCAGGCCGCTGCTCTTGAAGCCCAGGGCAAGACCGGCATCATCTTCAACGCCACCTACACCAACTACTGGGAAGGTGCGCTGGCCTGGGCGGGCTGGTGGCACAACGAGGTCGGTCTACTGACGGAAGCTGCCAGCGTGCGGATCGCGACGCCGACTATGCAGACCATGGCGAAACCGGGCGCAGTGCCGGTGGCCGGACCGGTGGCGGCGGTGCGCAATTTGGCCGCCTACCGGGCGGCTTACGCCTCGCCCAACGCCGTGCTGCCGCCGCCCACCGACATCAACTCGCGTACCGAGTACCCGCGTCCCTGGATGGGCGGTAAGTGGACGCTCAAGGACATCGTCGATTATGAAATGACCGCAACCTTCGCGCTGCTGCAGACGGCCGCGAACCGCCGCGAGGAGCTGCTGCACAACATCTATGGCATCAATGCCCGCACCGTGGAGTTGGGCCGCGAGGGCAAGCTCGGCTTTGGCGATCCGCAGCCGAGCTACGCTGCCATCATCCCGCTTGCCGGCCAGCAGGATGCCAACGAAGTCCGCGATCTCGTCGCCAAGCTCGAGGAAGGCGGCGTCGAGATACGACAGGCGGAGGCCGCCTTCAGCAACGATGGCCACGACTACCCGGCGGGCACCTTCGTCATCCGGTTCGATCAGGTGTTTGGGCGCTATGCCAAGGACATGCTCGAAAAGCAGGTCTATCCTCTGGTGCGCCGCGCCCCCCATGCGCCCGCCGAAGCGCCCTATGATGTTTCGGCCTGGTCGCTGGGTATGCAGTTCGGCGTCAAGGTTGCCTTCGCCCACACCCCGCTACCGCCGGGGCTGGCCAGCACGCCGGTCTCCGCTCCCGGTTTCCATCTGGCGGCTACGCACGCCGGCAACGGCTGGCGCTTCGCCTACACCGGGGTAACCGGCGACGAAGTCATCAACCGCCTGCTCGACCAGGGCGTCAGCGTGCACCTTGCCGCTGCCTCCGCCACCGCACCCGCTACCGCCGCGGCTCTGGCCTCGGCGGCACAATGGAAGCGGGCCACCGCCGGCTTTGTCATCGATGACGCCAGTTTACCGGCGAGCTCCGGGGGCTGGACCGTGCACCATCCCCGCGTGGGCCTGTATCAATCGTTTACCGCGAACATGGACGAGGGCTGGACGCGCTGGGTGTTCGATCATTATGGGCTCGCCTACACCACGCTCCACAATGCCGATATCGATGGCGGCCACCTGCGCAGCCGCTTCGACGCCATCGTGCTCCCCGACCAGACCGAACAAAGCATCCTCAAGGGCAATGACTCGCCCATGCTTCCGCAAGCATACCGCGGTGGCATTGGCGCGGCGGGCTGGCGTGCGCTGGCCGCATTCGTGCAACACGGCGGCACCCTGGTCGCCATGGGCAACGCCACTAGCCTGCTGGTCGACAAGCTGCCGGTGGGCGTCAAGGCCGTCGGCCAGACGCTCTCCCGCAATCAGTTCTTCGGCCCTGGTTCCATCGTCCACCTGCAGGTGGATACGCGCAATCCGGTCGGGCTCGGGATGGCAGCCAGTACCTGGGCCTACTACATCAACACCCCATTTTTCGACGTGACCAATTCCTTCAACTCGCAAACCACCAATATCGTGGCCCGTTTCCCCAATGCGGACGTGAACGCCTCCGGCTGGCTGCGGGGTGGAAGCTATCTGTTCGGCCGCGCCGCCGTCGTCACCGTCGACATGCATCCGGGCAAAATTGTGCTGTTTGGCATCCGTCCGCAGCACCGCGCCCAGACGCGGGCCACCATGCCGATGCTGTTCGATGCCGTCTACTGGTCGACGGCGCAGCACTGAGCGAAATCAGAGCATGGCCTATTCGGCTTTTTTGAACAGCAGAGCGGCGTTCGTGCCGCCGAAGCCGAACGAGTTCGACAGCACGTACTGCATGGTGTGCGGCTTGGCCTGATTGGGCGTATAGTCCAGGTCGCAGTCGGGATCGCGGGTGGTGTAGTTGGCTGTCGGCGGCACCATCTGGTGCTGCAGCGCCAGCACGCTGATGCCGGCTTCGAGGCCGCCGGCTCCGCCCAGCAAATGCCCGGTCATCGACTTGGTCGAGCTGATCGCCACCTTATAGGCGTGGGCGCCGAACAGGCGCTTGATCGCCATGGTCTCGAACTTGTCGTTGTACAACGTCGAGGTGCCGTGGGCGTTGATGTAATCGACCTGTTCGGGCGCCACGCCAGCATCCTGCAGCGTCTGCTCCATGGCGCGGAAAGCGCCATCGCCGGTTTCCTGCGGCATGGTGATGTGAAAGGCATCCCCGCTCATGCCGTAGCCCACCACTTCGGCCAGAATCTTCGCGCCACGGCGGCGGGCAAACTCCATCTCCTCCAGCACCAGCATCCCGCTTCCCTCGCCAATCACAAACCCATCGCGGGTCAGATCGAAGGGACGGCTGGCGTGCTCGGGATCGTCATTGCGCGTCGACAGCGCCTTCATGGAGGCAAACCCGGCCACGCTCAGCGGCGTAATCGCGGCCTCGGTCCCGCCGGTAATCATGGCGTCGGCGTAGCCGTGCTGGATCAGGCGGAAGGCGT
>JBOGKK010000008.1:0-1793 GCA_050745425.1 Terriglobales bacterium | reverse complement strand
GCTGGTCGAGATGCAGCGGCGGCAGACTTCCGGTGAATGATTGCGTGTACACTGGCGGATGAGAGCATCCGAATCACGAGGAGTCATTTTATGACAAGACGTCCGATTACAGGTTGGATCATGGCGTTACTGGTTGCGGCGCTGCCGCTGGGCATTGCGGCACAGCAACCTGCGCACCCGGGCGCGGCGGCGGCGGCGAAGTCCTCGAAGGCTCCCAAGGAGCGGGCTGAAGTCTCGCACGCCAGCGTGACCATTGACGGGCAGACGATTCAGTACACCGCGACCGCCGGCACGCTGCTGCTGTACAACAAGGACCAGAAGCCGACCGCGAGCGTCTTTTATATCGCCTATACCAAGGATGGAGTCTCGGATCCTGCAACGCGCCCGGTGATGTTTGCCTATAATGGCGGACCCGGCGGGGCTTCGGCGCTGGTGGATATCGGCGGCTTCGGACCGCGCCGCGTCGATTTCCCCAAACCCGGAGACTTCGCCGCCTATGCGCCTCCGTACAAGCTGGTCAATAACGACTACAGCATTCTCGACAGCTCCGATCTGGTCTTTATTGACGCGGTGGGCACGGGCTACAGCCGCATTCTCAAGGCCGGCAATCCGAAAATGTTTTACGGCATCAGCGAGGATGGCGCCACGTTTGCGCAGTTCATCGAGCGCTACCTGAAGCACTATCACCGCTGGAATTCGCCCAAATTCATCCTGGGCGAGAGCTACGGCACGACGCGCAACGCGGTGCTCGCCAACGATCTGGTGAATGACGGCGTGTACCTCAACGGCGTGATCATGTGCTCGACCGTGCTGAATTTCGCCACCCTGAGCTTCGGCAATGACCTCGGGTACGAGTCGTATCTGCCCTCCTACGCCGCCGCCGCGTGGTATCACCACCGGCTGAAGCCGCAACCGGCAGACCTCGCAACGTTCGTCGAGCAAGCGCGCAAGTTCTCCGCCGGGGCCTATGCCACTGCGCTGTTTGCCGGTAATAATCTGCCGGCATCGCAGCGGCAGGCGATTGCGGATCAATTGCAGCACTTCACTGGCATCCCGGCAAGCCTGTGGATCAAGGCGCGGCTGCGCATCCCGCTCGGCATGTTCATGCGCCGTCTGATGGGTCCGTCGGGTCCGGAGATTGGCCGCTACGATTCCCGCTTCACCGGCCCCGAGCTCGAGCCGCTGATGCCCATACCCGGCAACGGCAGCCAGGAGCCGTCCTCGAACGCCGTGATGGGCGCGGTGACCGCACTGTTTGAAAACTATCTCAGCCAGACGCTGCACTACACCAGCAAACGCATCTACGTCCAACTCAGCTACGCCGTGAACCGGCAGTGGGATATGAAATATCGCGCACCGCTCGGTGATATCGGCGGCGGCTTCGGCGGCGCCCCCAACGTTGCCCCCGCGCTGGCGGTGGCGATGAACAACGATCCGGCCATGCACGTGCTGTTCAACAACGGCTACTACGATATGGCAACGCCATTTTTCGGCACCGAGTACACCGTGGCGCACATGAAAGTCGCGCCATCGGAGCGCAGCCACATCGAGTTCAAGTACTACCCGGTCGGCCACATGCTCTACGTCAACCCGGAGGCGCTGCCGGCGTTCCACAAGAACGTGGACGCCTTTATCGCCGCCTCGGTGCCGGCGGGGCGGTAGCGGCCGGCTCACTCCTCGAAATACGGGGAGGGCGGAGTTCGTCGGCAAATTCGGGTTCAATGTTGGCGCGGGCCCCAGCGCGGCTACGCCGCGCGACCCGCTTATGCTCGCGCCGGGTTGGGGGCCCATGG
>JBOGKK010000007.1:0-18428 GCA_050745425.1 Terriglobales bacterium | reverse complement strand
ATGCCGGCGAACGGGTGGCCGCGGTGCGCCGGCATCTGGCCATCGCCAGCCTGCCGCATAGTCAGGTAATCCAGCTGCGTTTCACCGCGGCCACGCCGCAACTGGCGGCAGAATTCCTGCAACAGATGATCGTCGCCTACGACCAACGGCAGGCAGCGCAGACGCGCGCGCGGGCCATGTTGCGCATCCGCTTTCTCCGGCAGCAGGCGCAGCAAGCGCGCGCGGCGGTGCTGGAGGCGACCCGGAACGTCGCCGCCGTAGCCAGGCGGCAGGATTTGAGTGATCCGGCTCATGAGATGCAGATTGCCAGCCAGCGCTGGCAACAGTTGGCCGCAGCGGAAACCAGCACGGAGATCTCTGCCCTGCAACAGGCGGCCACCCTCGCCCGCCGTGCCCCTTCGGGCGCCAGCGATTCCAGCTACGCGACCCAGGGTGTACCCAAAGACGTGCTGACGCAACGCGCGGAATTGAGCGCCGAGGTCGAGCGCCTGGCCGCCAAATATCGTCCTCAGGCTTTGCCGCTGCGCCAGGCACGCCACCAGCTTGCCGCGCTCGATGCCAGCATCGCTGCCCTGCGCCGCCAGCACCACGTGCGCGCTCAGCAGGCGCTGGCGGCCGTGCAACAGCAGATGCACGATTTGCGCGCTGCCTTGAGGAACCAGCGCGCCGCCCAAACGCACTTGCGCGGGGCGCTGGCACAGTTCGATCTGGCCCAACGCGGCCTGACGGCACGCCAGCAAGGCTATGCCAGCCTGCTCGATCATTTGCAGCAAACCGTCGACTCCGCCGGCGCGGCGCCGCCGGCGTTACGGGTCAGCGATCCCGCCGCCGCGCTGCCGCATGCGGCGAGCCCGCGCTTGGTGTCCGCGCTGGCCACAGCATTGCTGTTGGGTCTGGCGCTGGGGCTGGCGGCGGCATGGTGGCGCGACCACAGCGATGATCGCCTGCGCTGGCCGGAAGCCGAAGAGCTGGGCGTAGCCGTGGCCAGCGTGCGGCCGCGCCGCGCCGCGCTCGTACCGGACGCGTTTGCCGCCAGCAGCGCCGGGAACGGTGCCGAGCGTTGCGCCGCGGCGCTGCTGCTCGCACAAAGCGAGAGCGGCACTGCCGTGGTGCTGGTAACCAGCACGGAGCGCGGGGAAGGGAAAACCGACTTGGCGTTGATGCTGGCGCAATGCCTGGCGCAAGAGGCAGCGCCGGTATTGTTGGTCGATGCCCATGTACAGAATCCGGCCTTGCACGAATATTTTCAGGAGCCGATTGCACCGGGTCTGAGCGAGCTTCTGAAGGGTCAAGCGGCGGTAGATCTCGTGTTGCGGGGCGCAAACAACCTGCACTATATTGCCGCCGGTAACGGTGGCGATCTATGCCTGGCCCTGGCGTCGGGTACGGGCGGGGATCTGCTGACTGCGGCGCGGGCGCGCTTTTCGTGGGTGGTGATCGACGGGCCCCCGGTTCTGGCAGGCCCGGAAGCGGGATTATGGTCGGCACTCACCGATTGCACCCTGGTGGTCAGCCGCTATGAACTGAGCCGTCAGGGCCAGGTGCGGCGCGGCCTCGATGCACTCGAAGCTGCCGGATGCCGCAACTTGGCGCTGGTGGTGAACGAGGCGCCGGCGGCTCGATGCGATCCCGCGCGCCCGCTGTGGCGGCCGCAAGCCGCCGCTGCCGGAGAAGCGGCCGCGATCCGCATGCGGGCATGAGCGATGGCCACGGGTGCGGCAGCTCTAACCCTCCATCCTGCCGACAGGCACCCGGCAATCGAGGGTGAGCTGGGCATGCGGACCGTACTGCTGGCGGCCCTGCTGTTTGTTCCGGATGTGACTTCCGGTGCGACGCTGGGATTGCACGTGACATGGTCGCGCGGCCTCACCCTCCCCAACTTTGTTGTTCCGGTACTGGCGGCACCGTTATTATTCGGCGCCTGGTGGTCCGGAAGAAAGCTATTCCCTGAGCGCTGGCCAGGCCTCGCCGCCGGTATGCTGGTGCTGCTCGGTTGGTCGCTGCTGACGCTCGCCCCCGCTTGGCTGGCTGCGGAAGGAGCGGCGCTGACTCGCACCGGGATCGCGACCATTCTCGCTCACGCCGCGAAGCTCGCGCTGTTCATTCTTCTGGGCGCGGCGCTCGCCGGCGGTGGCGCCGCCTGGCGGCGGCGGGCGGGCCAGCTTCTGCTGGCCGCGATTGCCGTGAACGCCGTGGTCGGACTGGCCCAGGCGGCGCGGCTGGTGCTGGCGCTGAGCCCGTTGGCGCAGGGAGCGATGCCGCGTGCCACGGGCTTGTGGTACGACGCCAATTTTTATGCCGTCACCTGCGTCTGGGCACTGCTATGGCTGCTGTGCCAAAACGCGCCGCCGGGTTGGCGCCGCTGGGCGGCGTACGCGCTGGTGCTGGCGACAGCCGGCAACGTGGTGGCCGCTGGCTCGCGTGCCGGGTTTGCCGCCATGGCGGCGGGTATGGCCATTCTCTGGTGGACGGGGCATCGGCGCGCGGTGGTGCGCGCGGCGGTGTTGCTGGCGGCCATGGCACTGCTGTTTCCGATGCGGAGCTGGCAGCGCGTGCGTACAGCCGCGGCCACGCTGGTAGACGCGCAAGGGACGGGGCCGGTGGTTGCGCCCAGCTCCGATGCCAGCACTACCGACCGGCTCAACAGCATGCGCGAAGCACTGGCTCAGATCGGGCGTCACCCGCTGCTCGGCCTCGGCTACGGACGGGCCCTGTATCTCGGCGTACCCGCGGTGGGCGGCGAGGAACCGGTGGCGCCCGCGCAGCCCTTCCGCGGGGCGCAAAACATGTTTTTGACGGTGTGGGCCGCAACCGGTCCCATCGGCCTGCTGCTGCTGCTCGCAGCCGTGGCAGCGCCGCTGCGGCTGCTCGATCGCGCCCGGCGCCATCGCAGCGCGCCGGTGTTGGCGGGCTACGGTGGCCTGCTGGTCGCCTGTCTCACCCAGGAAGCCCTCTGGAATGCACGGTTACTGGCGCTCGCCGTCATGCTCACCGCGGCCGCCGGCATCGGATGGAGTCAGCAAGTATGAGTGCGCGGTCGAGCTTTCTGATCGTCAAGCTGGCCGCGGCCGGCGACGTGCTGCTCACCACCGCGCTTGCCCACGCCTTGCGCCAGGCACGGCCGGAAGCCACCATCGGCTGGGTGACAACCAGCTACGCCGCGCCGCTGCTGGAAAACAACCCCGACCTGGATGAGGTGCTGGCGCTGCCAGCTCAGAATGCCTGGGCATGGATCGGTGCGCTGCGGAACTGGCGGCGGCGCCACCGCGAAACCACACTGTTGCTCGCTCATCGCTCGCGCAGGCTCTATGTCAGTGCGCGTCTGTGGCATCGGGGACCCGTGATCGCATGGGGTCGTGGCGCGGCCTTCGGGCTGGAGTCGTCGCGGCTCCTGCGCCAGCAGGGGTTGCTCGAGGCGGCCGGTATTCACGCCGCCGGCGGGCAGCTTTGCCCGCAACTGTGTTTGAGCGCCAGCGAAGGCGCCCGCGGGGAAGCGTTGTGGGCATCCGCCGGCAAGCGGCCGCGCTGGGTGATCGCGGCGGGCGGCGCCAGCAATCCCTGGTCGGCGATGCCCAACCGGGTCTGGCCCCGCGAACGGTTTCTCGAGCTCGCGCTGCGCGCGCATGCGGCCGGTGTGGCGCTGCGCTGGATCGGAAGCGCGGGCGACCGCGAACGCACGGAATGGATCTGCGCCCGGCTGCCCGAGGGCGCCCGCACGGACCTTGCCGGCAAGCTCCCTTTGCGCCATAGCGCTGGCGTCATTGCCGGCGCCCATCTGGTGATCGGCAATGACTCACTGGCGCTGGTCATGGCGCACGCGCTCGCGCGCCCGGCCATGGGGCTTTACGGACCTACACGGGCAGCGCACATTCACGCGCCCGGCCAGCCCTGCCTGCAGGGAATCGCCGGGTGTGGGCCATGCTACGACCCGCGCCACGGGCGCCGCGGGCAGGCGTATCGCTGCCCGCGCGCACGCTGCATGGAGCAAATTAGCGCGGCGGCGGTGTGGAATCAGGCACAGCGGTTTCTACTGCGGCGGGAGCTCGTTCATGCCGGATGAGCCTCGGGTCGGGCTGGTGAATAAATTCTGGGGACGGGATCGCGGCGGAGTGGAAGCGGTGTTGCACGCTGAGGCCGGCGATCTCGCCCAGCGCGGCTTCCGCGTCTCTGTGCTCGCGTGCCGTCCGGCGGGCAGCGCCGCGCGCCTGTTCCCGCCCGGGGTCGAAGGCCGTGAATTGCCTGCGCCGGTGATCGCGTCGATGCCGGTCGCCGTCGGCTTCTATCCCGCTCTGCGCCGTCTGAGCGCACACAGCGACTTGCTCCACTTTCACCTTCCGTTTCCTTTGGCCGAAGCCGCTGCCCTCTGCCTCCCGAAGCGCATCCCCTGGATCGCCACCCTGCATGCCGAAGTGATCGGGCGTCCGGGTTGGATCGGCTACTGCCAGCGCCAGGTGACGCGGCGCTTCCTCAACCGCGCCGACGCCATTGTGGTCAGTTCCGCCAGCAGCTCGCAATGCCGCACGCTGGCGGCCCTGCAGGAGTGGGTGCAGATTATTCCCTTCGGCTTCGACCTGAAGCCTTTTCTGCGCGCCGGAGCTGTGGGGCGGCCCAGGCGTCCGCCGGTGATTGCGTTTCTGGGCCGCCTTGTGCCTTACAAGGGAGTGGATGTTCTGCTGCGCGCCGCCGCAAATCTCGCCGCCCACATCCATATTTTGGGTGATGGCCGCCAGCGCCAGCCACTCGAGCGCCTTACTGCACAACTTGGACTCACGGCGCGCGTGCATTTCTTCGGACATGTGCCCGACGCCGATCTGCCGCAGCGGCTGCACGATGCCGACGTGCTGGCGCTGCCTTCGCGCACGCCCGCGGAAATGTTTGGCGTGGCGCAGGTCGAAGCCATGGCGACCGGACTGCCGGTCGTGAATACCGCTCTCGCCACCGGCACAGACTGGGTCAGCCTGCACGGCCTCACGGGCCTGACCGTAGCACCCGATGACGCCGGGGCGCTGGCCAGCGCGCTGCAGCGCCTGCTTGACGACCGGCCTTTCCGGCTGGCCTGTGGACGCCGTGCCCGCCAGCGCGCGCGCGAGCTGTTCAGCATCGAGCGCCGCGGTCCGGAATTCGCCGCGCTGTGTCAGGCGTTATTGCCATAGCGGCGGCAGCCGGCCTGGGACCTCAAACCAGGCCCAGGCTTTTCAACATTGCCAACACCTGTTCGGCGTGTCCGGCAGGCTTGACTTTATCGAAGACCTGACGCACCACGCCGCCGCCGTCAATGAGGAACGTGCTGCGCATGACGCCGAGGAATTTGCGGCCATACATGCTTTTCTCCTGCAATACACCGTAGGCCTGGCAAAGCTCGCGTTCCGCATCGGCCAATAGCGGAAAGGACAGCGACTCATGGTCGGCAAATTTTTTTTGCGCGGCCACCGTATCGGGCGAGGCGCCCACAACGGCAATGCCCTGGCGGCGGAAGCGGCCATAGTTCTCGCGAAACTCGCGAGCTTCGAGCGCTCAGCCAGCAGTGCTGGCGCGCGGGTAAAAATACAGCACCAGAGCATGCCCGCGGAACTCGCTCAGCTTGCGCATGGCGCCGTGCTGGTCGGGGAGCTCGAACGAGGGCGCGCGATCACCGGATTGCATATACCGATTGTAGGTCAGCGCCGCTTCCACGCCCAGGCCGAGGCGATCATGGTCTCGAGCTCCGACAGCCGTGGCCGCCAGCCCAGGGAACGCATTTTGGAGGCGTCGGCCACCAGGCGGTCTACATCGCCGCCGCGGCGGGGGCACGAGAGCTGCGGGATCGCGCGGCCGCACACGCGTTCGGCGGCGGTGATGACCTCGCGCACGGAAAACCCGGCGCCGTTGCCGAGGTTGAAGGCGCGCGCGGCGAGATCCGGAAGCGCGTGTGCCGTACCCGCCGCAGCTTCCTTCTGCAAGGCATCGAGCGCCAGCAAGTGCGCCTCGGCGAGATCGCGGACGTGGATGTAGTCGCGGATGCAGGTCCCGTCTGGTGTGGCGTAGTCATCGCCGAAAATGTGAATCGCCTCGCGCTCGCCGGCCGCCGCCTCCAGCACCAGCGGAATCAGGTGCGACTCCGGCTGATGACGCTCGCCGCGGCTGGCGGTCGCTCCGGCGGCGTTGAAATAGCGCAGCGCGTAATAACGCAGACCGCGGCTGGCGTACCAGGCCAACAGCCGCTCCAGGTAGAGCTTGCTGAGCCCGTAGGGGCTGGCCGGCGCCAGGGGCGAGGTCTCCATGAGCAGCGCCGGACTGGGCGCGTACACTGCCGCGGTCGAGCTCAGCACCAGCAGCCGCACCCCGGTCCGTTCCATCGCCTCGAGCAGGCCCACCGCGCGCAGCGTATTGTTGTCGAGATACTTGCGCGGCTCGCGCACCGACTCGCCCACTTCGATGAACGCCGCCATGTAGATCACGCCCTCGATACGCTGTGCGCGGAGCAGATGCTCGAGCCGCGGCTGGTCGCCGACGTCGCCCTCCGCCCAGCGCGCGCCCTCCGGCACGGCATCGCGATAGCCGTGCGAGAGATTGTCGTATACGCAGACCTCATGTCCGCGTTCCAGCAGGATTTCGGTCATGACACTGCCGATATAACCCGCACCCCCTGCAACCAGAACGTTCATTGCATCACCTCGCACATGCGTGCCACGCCCGTGGCAAAGTCCTCGGGCGGCAGCAACAGGCTCAACGCCAGGCATGCCTCCGTTGCCATTCCGTAGAAATGCCCGGGGTGAGTCAGCACCCCGGCGCGCTCGACCAGCAACTCCGCCCAGGCGGCGTCACTGCGGACGTGCGGCAGCCGCAGCAGCACGCTCCAGCCGCCCTCGACGGGCAGACGCTCGATGGCAGGCAGCAGCGCCAGCGCCCGGTCGAGCGTATCCAGATTCTCGCGCAAGCGCCGCAGGATTTGTGGCTGCATGTGCCGCCGTGCTTCGAGCAACGCCGGCGCGGCAAGCTGTACCGGGGTGCCGACCGACAGATAGAGATCCAGCAGCATCTCCAGCCGCGACCAGGCGGCCGCCACCAAATCACGGGGCCCGAAGGCGCTGATCCAGGCCAATTTCATCTGCGGCAGCGCCGACAGCTTCGAGCAGCCGTTCAATACAAACGTCAGCGCCGGACATGCCTCCAGCTCGAGCGGCACCGGGGCTGACGGTGGGATCGCGAAATCGAAAAAGACTTCATCGACGACCACCGCCCAGCCGCGTCCGGCCGCCAGCGCCTGCACCGCCCGCCATTCCTCCGGCCGCAGATAATTTCCGGCTGGGTTATTGGGATGCACCAGCAACAGCGCCCGGACCTCGCCGGGCGCCTGTGCGAGCATGGCCACATCCAGTTGCCAGCCATGGTCGTAAAGCATCGGCACCGGCCGCAGATGCACGTCCTGCACCCCCGCCAGCAGCTCAAACAGGGGATAGCTCGGCGTGGGCATCAGCGCCGCTTCACCCGCATTGCACAGCAGGCGGAACAAATGACTGTAGGCCTCGCTGGTGCTGGCAGTCAGCGCGATACGCCCGGCAGGGATCTCCAGACCCCGCTCACGGTAATAGCCGGCGACGGCTGTGCGCGCCGTCTCCAGCCCCAGCGGTTGGGGTGCATAGCGAAGAGCGGCGGCGTCGCCCAGCGCCGCGGTCAGTGCATCCGGATATGCGAACCCGCAGCGGGTGGGGTTGGACACGGTGAGATCGATGAGATCACCATCCGCGCGCCGCCGCTCGGCAAGCCGATGCAGGCGGTTGGGCGCGAGTGGCCACGCGGTGCGCTCCGAGAACACAGATTATTATCGCGTAACTACAATAGAATGAGCCATGGCGACGCGGTACCGGGACTGGGAAATGGGCCTGACGGTGAGAAAGTTCCGCCGTGCCATCTGGCTGGTCATGGCCGCCATGACCATGTTTTTTCTGGCTTTGACGCTGGCCTACATCAAGCGCCACGGCCTGACGATCTATTGGCTCTCGCCCGAGCTGGCCGCCATTCTCACCGCCAACACCTGTCTGCTGTTGGCCAGCAGCGTCGCCCTGTGGCGTGCGCGCCAGTTCCTGGCGGCGAAGCTCATGCGTGGCACGCTGCGCTGGATTGGCAGCGCACTCGGCCTGGGCGTACTGTTTCTGTTGGGCCAGGCACTGGCCTGGCGCTATTTGTTCGTCAGCGGCGTCTACATTGGCACGCACCCGAACAGCGGCTTTTTCTACGTGGTGACGGCCGCACACGCCGTCCACATCGTGATCGCGCTGGTCTTGCTGGCGTGGGTATTCTCGCGCGCCTGGCGAGGCCGGCTGCAAGCCGACCGGCCGCTGCTGATGGATCTCACCAGCATTATCTGGCACTGCCTCGACGTCACCTGGGTCTATCTGTTCCTGATTCTGATGCTCTACCGCTAAAATAGACACCATCATGGCCCGAATCGTCACGATTGCGCTGCTGCAGGCGAAAGCCAGTTCCGATCCGGCGGGCAACCTGGCACGCACGCTGAGCGGCATCGAACAGGCCGCCGGCGGCGGCGCCGACATCGTGTGCACTCAGGAACTGTTCCGCACGCCATACCTATGCCAGATCGAGGACATCGAACGCTTCGCGCTCGCCGAGCCGATTCCTGGGCCCACTACCGAAGCCCTGGCGGCCGCGGCGAGGCGCAGCGGCATTGTGGTTATCGCCTCGCTGTTTGAGCGCCGCGCGGCAGGCGTGTACCACAATACTGCGGTGGTGATCGACGCCGACGGGACGCTGCTTGGGCGCTACCGCAAGATGCACATTCCGGACGATCCGCTCTACCACGAGAAGTTCTACTTCACGCCGGGCGATCTGGGCTTTCAGCGCTTCACCACCGCGAAAGGATCCGTCGGCGTGCTGGTGTGCTGGGATCAGTGGTTTCCGGAGGCGGCACGGCTGACGGCGATGGCGGGGGCCGAGATTCTGTTCTATCCCACCGCCATCGGCTGGCACCCGGCCGAAAAGGAAGAGTACGGCGAGCGCCAGCTCGATGCCTGGGTCACGGCGCAGCGCGCCCATGCCATTGCCAACGGCGTATTCGTTGCCGCCCCGAACCGCGTTGGAATCGAGCACGACCCCGGCCTGCCGGGGGGCAACGGCATTGAGTTCTGGGGCAACAGCTTTATCGCTGATCCCAGCGGCCGCGTTCTCGCCCGCGCCGGCAGCGTGCACGAGGAGATCGTCATGGCCGCCTGTGACCTGGACGAAGTCGAGAACGTGCGGCAAAACTGGCCTTTCTTGCGCGACCGGCGCCTCGACGCCTACCAGGACCTCACGAAGCGGGTGCGCGACTAAGCCCGTGATCGACCTCACGCAATCGCCCGCTTCTCAGGGCTTTCGCATGCCGGCCGAGTGGGCTCCGCATGCAGCCACCTGGCTCGCGTGGCCGCACAAGGAAGCCAGTTGGCCGGGCAAGCTGGAGCGCATACCACCGGTGTTTTCCGCCATGGTGCGGGCCCTGGCACCGGGTGAAGCGGTGCGCATCTGCGTGGCCGATGCCGCCATGGAGGCTGCAGCCGGAGCGTTGCTGGCGGGCGTGGATGCGATGGAGTTTTTTCACGTAGCCAATAACGACGCCTGGATCCGTGACCACGGCCCGATCTTTGTAAACGATGGCGATGGCGCGCAGGCCATCGTCGACTGGGGCTACAACGCTTGGGGTGACAAGTATCCGCCGTACGATCTCGACGATACCGTGCCGGCGCGCATTGGCGCAAAGCTCGGCATCCCGGTATTCCATTCGGACATGATTCTCGAGGGGGGCTCGATTGACAGCGATGGGGAGGGGACGCTGCTCACCACCGAAGCCTGCCTGTTGAACCGGAACCGCAACCCGCAGTTGAGCCGAGGCGAGATCGAAAGCCGCCTGCGCGATTACCTGGGAGTGGACACCATCGTCTGGCTGGGCGAGGGAATCGCCGGGGACGACACCGATGGTCACGTCGATGACCTCACACGCTTCGTCGCGCCGGGGGTGGTGGTGACCGCCGTTGAAGAGAATGTCAGCGACCCCAACGCGGCTCCGCTCGCTGCGAACCTGCAGAGGCTGCGCGCGGTGCGGGACGCGCAGCAGCACCGGCTTGAGATTTTCACGCTGCCGATGCCGGCGCCGGTGGAATGGGAGGGCCAGCGTCTGCCGGCCAGCTACGCCAACTTTTACATTGGGAACTGCGTCGTCCTGCTGCCGCAGTTCGCTTGCGCGCACGATGAAGTTGCCCACCGCGTGCTCGAAACGCTATTCCCGCAGCGCGAAATCATCGGCATCGACTGCCGCGACCTGGTGTGGGGATTGGGTGCGTTTCACTGCCTCACGCAGCAGCACCCGTCCCCCGGGTACCGGGCGCAACCATCGCCCAGGGGTAACCATCTCACATAGTGATATGTACTTCCACTGGGCTGCTTCTTTGGGATGGACGTGGTGCGGTATCGTGATCGCGCTGATGACCTACTGGACACGTCACGACGACCGCGAATGCTACGACCCGGAGAACGACGCTGTTTGGACGATGCGCCGCGAAGATTCAGGCCTGCGAGACTGAAGGGATTGCGCGTCCGGCGGCTTCCTCACTGACCGAATAATAGGCACAGGCGGGATGATGGAATACGAGCGCACTGGTTGAGGCCTCCGGCTCCATCATCATGCCGTCGGTCAGTTGCACGCCGATCTCTTCCGGGTGCAACAGCTTCCAGATCCCGGCCTGATCGTTGAGGTTGGGGCAGGCCGGATATCCGAACGCATAGCGCTTGCCGCGATAGCGCGACGTGTGCCGGTCTTTCATCGTCATCGGCGGCGGATCGGGGAAGCCCCAATCTTCGCGGATGCGGCGGTGCAGCCATTCGGCGGTCGCTTCGGCGGTTTCCAGCGCCAGCACCTGCAGGCCGTGCGAGTAGACGTAGCGGCCAGCCTGCTTGGCCGCTTCCGCGCGCGCGCGCACGCCCGCGCCGGCGGTGACCACCAGCAGAGCCAGGTGATCGCGCACGATCCGATCCTGGAGGCGCTGCGGTGGCAGAACGTAATCAGCCAGGCACAGACCGTTTTCCCTGCGCTGTCGTTCGAAGTGGAACGTGTGCAGCGGTATGGCGCCTGCGGGCGCATCCGGGGCGAACAGGTGAATGCTGTTGCCGTCCGGTTCGGCTGGAAAAAACTGCCATACGGCGCGCACGTGCAGTACGTCGGCAGCTTCCCCCTTCAGTGTGTCAACTAGTTGCACCATCTCCAGCGCCTTCGGGTCACGCTGGGCCAGCGCCTTTTCGAAATTGCCCTTGAAGCCCAGGTGATGGCCATAGAGCATCATCAGGTTGAGATAGCTCCATACCTCGCTCAGCTGCGGGACATCGCGCACAAAGCGCTCCAGACTTGCTGGTGTGGGGATGGGCAGATCGGCACTGACCTTGCTGCTCCGCATGGTGCTCATGGCTGGCTCCGGCGCTGCGGCGGACGCCGGAACCGCCAGCGCCGGCGCCGCTGCAGACTGCGCCGCCAGGCGCGCACGCCCGGCCGGATCCATCAGTGTATTCAGCAGCGCGAGGCCGCTCATCGCGTCTTTCGCGTAGCAGACCGGCCCGGCATATTCCGGCGCGATGCGCACCGTGGTGAAACGCTCCGACAGGGCCGCGCCGCCGACCAGCAGGGGCGCTTCGATGCCCGCCTCGCGCAGATCCCCGGCTGTGATCGCCATTTGTCCGGCGCTTTTCACCAGCAGGCCCGAGAGGCCGATGGCGTCGGTATGCTCGCGCTGGTAGGCCGCGATTAACTGCTCGGGCGGGATCTTGATGCCGAGATTGACGACGCGGTAACCATTGTTCGACAAAATGATATCGACGAGATTTTTGCCGATGTCGTGCACATCGCCCTTGACCGTGGCCAGCAGAATCGACCCCTTGGTGGCCGATTCGTTCTTTTCCATGAACTGCTCGAGATGTGACACCGCCGCCTTCATGGCTTCGGCGGACTGCAGCACCTCAGCGACGATCAACTCGTTGTTGTTGAACAGGCGTCCGACCTCGGCCATGCCGGTCATGAGCGGCCCGTTGATGATCTCCAGTGGCGTCGCGCCTTCGGCGCGCTTGCGGTCGAGATCAGGGATAAGTCCATCCTTGGTGCCTTCGATGATGTAGCGGCCGAGGCGCTCATCGAGCGGCAGGGTTTGCACCGCCGCGGCTGGACTGGCGCGAGGCGCGCGGAAATGTTCCGCAATGGCGGCAATGTGATGCTGATTAATCCGTGCGCGCTGCTCCTTGGTCTGCTGGCGCCAGTCGGCGGGCGCGCCCGGCGCCACGCTCTCCACCGGCGTGTTGAACAGCAAGGCTTCGGCGAGCGCGCGCTCTTCGGACGGAATGGAAGCGAAGCGCTCGAGTTTTTCGGCATTGACGATGGCGAGGTCGAGCCCGGCCCTGGTGCAGTGATAGAGAAAAACCGAGTTCACCACCTCGCGCGCGGATGCCGGCAGACCGAACGAAACGTTGGAAACACCGAGCACCGTCTTCACGCCGGGCAGGTGTTGCTTGACCAGGCGCACGCCCTCGATGGTCTCGGCCGCGCCGCCAATGTAGTTCTCATCGCCGGTCGCGCAGGGAAACACCAGGGTGTCGATGGCGATGTTGTGCGCCGGAATGCCGTACTTTTCCGTCAGCAACGCCACCGAACGCTGCGCGATGGCGAGCTTGCGCTCGCGCGTGAACGCCTGCGCCTGGACTTTGTCTTCGTCGATGCAGCCCACGACGAGCGCGGCGCCGTAGCGGCGGGCGAGCGGGCAGATGCGCTCGAACTTCTCCTCGCCGTCTTCGAGGTTGATGGAGTTGATCAGCCCCTTGCCCTGGCAATAGGTGAGCGAAAGCTCGACCGCGCGGGCGTCGGTGGTGTCGATCATGACCGGAACTTTGATCTTGCGGATCAGCTTTTCATAAAACGGCGGAATGTCGTCGATTTCCTCGCGCTCGGTGCTCTGCAGGCAAACGTCAATGATGTGGGCGCCGTTTTTAACCTGGCGGCGCGCGATCTCGCTCGCTTCCTCCCATTTTTCTTCCGCCACCAGGCGCTTGAACAGGCGCGAGCCCACGATATTGGTGCGCTCACCCACGATCAACGGCCGCGTGGCATCATCGGCTTCGATGGTCTCGATGCCGCTGTAGAGGGCGCGCGGCGAGGGCGCGGGGGGCACGCGCGGCGGCTGACCTTGCGCCATGGCAGCCAGCGCGGCGATATGGGCCGGCGTGGTGCCGCAGCAGCCGCCAATCAGATTCACCCAGCCGTGCTGGACGAAGCGCTGCAATTGATGCGCAAGCGATTCCGGCGTTTCATGATAACCGCCATCTTCGTTGGGAAGCCCGGCATTCGGGTAGCAGGAAATGTAGCGATGGCTGAGGGTGTGCAGCGTGCGCACATGGTCGGTCATGAATTCCGGCCCCGTGGCGCAATTCAGGCCGATCGACAGCAGATCGGCGTGCTCGAGCGACACCCACAGGGCTTCGGCGGATTGGCCCGCCAGCATGGACCCCATGGCCTCGATCGTGCCCGACACCATCACCGGAACCTTCTGCCCCGCCGCCTGGGCTGCATCCTCAATGCCCAGCAGCGCGGCCTTGATATTGCGCGTATCCTGACAGGTTTCCACCAGGAGAAGGTCGGCGCCACCGGCGATCAGGCCGGCCGCCTGCTCGCGAAACGCCGCCCGCAGTTGTTCGAACGTGATGCCGCCGGTAACGGTGATCGCCTTCGTCGTCGGTCCCATGGAGCCCGCCACCCAGCGCGGACGGACGGACGTGGCGAAGGCGTCGGCCGCTTCGCGCGCCAGCCGCGCCGCCTCATGGCTGATCTCGGCCGCATCGGCTGCGAGGCCATATTCAGCGAGCACGATACTGGTGCTACCGAACGAATTGGTCTCGATAATGTCAGCGCCGGCGGCCAGATATTCGCGGTGAATATCGAGCAGCACGTCCGGGCGCGTGCGCACGAGGTTCTCGTTGCAGCCTTCAAGCGCGGCGCCACCGAAGTCGTCGGCCGTAAGCTCGCGCTGCTGCAACATGGTGCCCATGGCGCCATCCAGCACCAAAATACGCTGGCGCAGCGCCGCATAGAGGGCATCGTGTCGGGTCTGGGCGTTGAACATGGCTGAAACTACCAGTTTACCGTTCCGCCAGACGTTCCAGGGTCGCGTAGAACTCGGGATAAGAAATCGAGGCACAATCGGCGTCCTGAACGAGGCTGTCGCCGACGGCGAGCAGGGCCGCCACCGAAAACGCCATGGCAATGCGATGGTCGCCGTGGCTGGGCAATTCGGCGCCGTGCAACTTCTGACCGCCGGGAACGAGGAGGGCATCGGGGCGCTCTTCGCATTCGGCACCCATCGCGCGCAGGTTGTGGGCAATGGCGGCGAGGCGGTCGCTTTCTTTCACCCGCAACTCGCCCACGTCGGCAAACTCGATGCCGTCGCGGGTGCGGGTGGCCAGCACGGCGAGAATCGGGATCTCGTCAATCAGCGCCACCGCTTCCTCGCCGGCGATGCGCGTCCCGGTAAGGCCTACCGGCCCGTCCAGGTGCAGGCTGCCCACCAGCTCGCCGGCGCGGTCTTCAATGGACACCACCTCCGGGCGCGCTCCCAATCGACGCAAAACGTCAAGCAGCGCCGAGCGCGTGGGGTTGAGCGAAACCTCATCAACCAGCAAGTCAGCGCCGGGCATAGCGGCCGCCGCACACAGGAAAAACGCCGCCGAGCTGGGGTCGCCGGGAACACGGAACTCGCCCAGCGGCGCCAAGCGTTCGACTGGCCCGCGCAGCGATGCCGCGCGCGGGCGTGCCGTCTGCTCCAGGGGCGCACCCATGTGCCGCAACAGAACTTCGGTATGATCGCGCGTGGCCCGGGGCTCGACGATGCGTGTCATCCCCTGGGCGTATAGGCCCGCCAGCAACAAGGCGCTTTTGACTTGCGCGCTAGCCACCTGCAGAGTGTAGTCAAGGCCATGCAGCCCGGCGCTGGCGGCGAACCGGAGCGGTGGGCGGCCGCCCGAGGCGGCGATGGCAGCGGCGCCCATCAGCCGCAAGGGATCGAGCACGCGGCGCATGGGGCGGTTGCACAGGGAAGCATCGCCGGAAATTTCGGTTGCAAACGACTGCGCCGCCAGAATACCGCTGAGCATGCGCAGCGTGGTTCCGGAGTTGCCTGCATTGAGCGGAGCATCCGGAGCGCGCAGGCCACGCAAGCCGACGCCGGTGATCGCAGCGACTTCGGACTCGATGTGCTCGACCGGCACGCCCAGCGCCGCCAGGCAAGCGAGTGTGCTTTGGCAGTCGGTGCCAGTGGCGTAATGGGAGAGCTTCGAGGAGCCTTCGGCCAGCGCCGCCAGCAGCGCGCAGCGGTGGGAAATCGATTTGTCGCCGGGAGGGCGTAGCGCGCCCGAAAGATTGCGGGCGGGAGAAAGTGCGAGATCCATGCCGCGATTAGTATAAGAAAAAATGGCAAGCGGGCTATAAGCCGGATTCTGTACCGCGACTAGTAAATCGCGGCGGCAATCATTCCTCTCGAACCGCCATTGCTGACGGCCTCTAGCGACCTACCCGGAAGTTCCGCGAGTCGGGAAAACTCTACCTTCCCTATTTGGCCTTGCTCCACGTGGGGTTTGCCCTGCCCCCGGCTGTTGCCAGCGGGGCGGTGCGCTCTTACCGCACCTTTTCACCCTTACCCCGGATCCGAAAACCCGAGGCGGTACGTTTTCTGTGGTACTTTCCGTGAACCAACTTTGTGAAGCTGGCCCCCTGGCCGTTAGCCAGCACGCTTCCCTTTGGAGTCCGGACTTTCCTCGAACGCAACGCTGTCGCCAGCCCGCCTTCGCGATTGCCCGCCCGCCTGCCGAACTCCTATTTTACGCCTGCTGCCGGATCCTGTCTGCGTTGCCTCAAGTTCATGAGCTTCTGAACCGGACGGTAGCCTTGGTGATCATCATCCCCGGAAGCGATGGCGAAACGTGCGCCGGCGGTTGCTAAAGGCGTTTTGCCTATAGGCCACCAGCGCACCGCAAAAACTCCTGCCCGTGGGCGGTGTGACACTATGGCTGTACCCATAGACCAACGGGTGCGACAGCGCCCGGCCAAGCCCGAATATGAGCCACATTGAAAAGATAGCCAGTCTCATCAACCTACGGCGTTTGTGCCGGCTGCCTTTGCAGGCGCTACGGGATTACGACGTTAAAATCATGTCCGTTCCTCCCGGCAACGATACACAACGCGCGATCATGTGGTGCGCAGTGGGCGGAGGGGCGATCGCGATCGCGCACAATCAGGTGAACGCGAACGCTGGGGCGAACACCGTCGACGCCGCCACGCAAAGTGACCGGCCAATGCTTTGCACCCCGATGCGCGACAACAACGCGGTTGGGAACCGGACACTGGCAACCGCGCGAGTAATGGCTGGAAATGCTGATCTCTGGGTGACCACCACACAAACGGGCTGCAGCGTCCTGGTGCTCGACTGGGGCCTGCCGGGATACTCCATGGTCCACCTACAGCCCAGCCTGGCCATGCAGTTCAACCGTACCGGGAGAGGAATCATGAATACGGGCGACAGCCCTCGCCGAGCCTATCAGAACTTCTGGCTGAAGCAGGAACTCACTGCGGTGGCCACCAACACCGGCGGCCTCCCCGAGCGATACATTCTGATTCAATCACAATTCGATGCGAGGAGCCAGTCCGTGCAGATACTTGGCGTCCGCAACGGCAACGGATTCGATTTCTACCGCCAGCGGCGAGCGCGAGGCTACGGCGGCGGCAACGGACGCACGGTCGAGCAGTTACGCTGGACGCCGTGGAACCGTTGGTTGCCCTACTGGAGTTCATGAGGCCGTTCCGCGCCGGCGGCCGCAGCGCCGCACTTGCCGGAGTGGCCGTTCACCCATGCTAAAATCAAGCTCCGAAGGGGCGTGTAGCTCAGCTGGGAGAGCGCCGCGTTCGCAACGCGGAGGTCAGGGGTTCGATCCCCCTCACGTCCACCACCCCTGTGCGAAATCCCTCGGCTCTACTGACTTGGCTTGGGCTGGCGTTGCTGGCTGGCGGAACCCTCGTTCTGCTGCTGCCGCGAATGCCGGTTACCGCGATCGGGGGCGGCGCACCACAGGGCGCACCGGCGGCCACCTGGCCGGGAGCCGCAGGCGCAGTGGCCGTGGGTGTGATTCTTCTGCTTTGGCAGCAGCGACAACGCCGCCGCAGACAGCAATAATCGCCTTAGAATGAATTCTCGCTTCCGGCGCGTCGTGCTCATCGTGCTCGATAGCGTGGGCATCGGCGCCATGCCGGATGCTGCACGCTATGGCCCCGACGACGCCGCCAGCGACACACTCGGCCACGTCTTGGCGCAATGCCCAACCCCGCTCCCTACATTCGAGCACCTGGGGCTGAGCCATATCCGCCCGCTGCCGGGGCTGTCGGCCGCGCAGCCCGCCGCCGCCAGCTACGGCCGCTGCGCGCTGCGATCGGACGGCAAAGACACCACCACCGGCCACTGGGAGATGGCCGGTATTATCCTGGATCCCGGCTTTCCGGCATTCCTCGGGGGATTTCCTCCCGACCTGATCGCGGCTTTCGAGCGCCGCATTGGCCGTGGCACCCTGGGCAATGTCGCAGCCAGTGGCACGGAAATCATTCAGCGCCTCGGCGCCGAGCATCTGCGCACCGGCCATCCCATCGTATACACCTCGGCCGATAGCGTTTTTCAGGTAGCCGCACACGAAAATCGCATACCACTCGCCGAGCTCTACTCGATGTGCACAGCTGCGCGCGAGCTGCTGCAAGGTCCCTGGCGGGTTGGCCGCGTGATCGCACGCCCCTTTGTGGGAAGCATCGAAGACGGCTTCACGCGCACCCGCAACCGCCACGACTACGCCGTGCCGCCGCCGCAGGGCATGCTGCTCGACCGGCTGGCGGAGAACCGGACGCCGGTCCACGCCGTGGGCAAGATAGCCGATATTTTCCTGGGGCGCGGCATCACCTCGCATAGCCCGATGCAATCGAACGCTGATGGATTGGCGCAGACTCTTGCTGCGGTGCAGACCATGGCGCACGGCCTGATTTTCACCAACCTCGTTGACTTCGATATGGTCTACGGCCATCGCAACGACGTGGCCGGCTACGCCGCCGCGCTGGCCGAATGCGATGCATGGCTGGCGCGCATCGCAGCCACCCTGCGTACCGATGATCTACTGCTGCTTACCGCCGATCACGGCTGTGATCCCACGACGCCCTCAACCGATCACTCGCGCGAGTACGCTCCGCTGCTGGCCTACGCTTCCGGCCGGCCCGGCCGCGATCTCGGCACACGCGCCTCCCTGGCCGACATCGGCGCCACGATTGCCAGAAATTTTGGCACGCGCATTGACCGCGGCACATCCTTTCTCGAACAACTTGGCTAAGCCCGGCGTCAGCGGTG
>JBOGKK010000006.1:0-15350 GCA_050745425.1 Terriglobales bacterium | reverse complement strand
CTCCACTAAAACGCGGCGGCGGGCAGTGACTGGAACGCGGCGGGCGCGCTAAAAAGATCCAAGTCATTGATAATAAACTACTTATACATGGTGGAGGCGGTGGGAGTTGAACCCACGTCCGAAAGTGCTGGCAATGAGGAGAACTACGGGCGTATTCCGTTCATGGTGTTCTCACGCTAAACGGTCAGAGCGGACAAGAGCCGATCAGCGCCAGCCCCTACCCCTTGCGGGGCTCTCGTCTGCGGCACCGGAGCATTGCACCACAGACCATCCTGCAAAAATGACGCCCACTACGAACCTACAGGCGAATCCGCGTGAACGACGCTGCTAATTAAGCTGCGTATGCCAGTTGATTGGAATTGGCACTTATGGTTTTCCACGCGATTACGGGAGCATGGGACCCGGCACGCCTCCTCATCTCATCCACTTCCGTCGAATCCGGGACGCCCCCAATCCGAAGAAGCATTACCATTATAGCAATCGCCTGTGCTGCTTTCTGAATCTGAGCTCCGCGCCGCCCTGGAACCGCTTTTGGACCGCCTGCTGGCCGACCGGCTGCGTCTGTTTCAGCTTCAATTTGAACCGCGCGTGCAGGCCCAGATCGCCGCTGCGCTGCAGCCACAGAGCGTGCTGGAGCTGCAGGACGCGCTGCAGCGGCTGCACCGGGGACGGACTGCACCGCAAGTGTTTGCGGCACTATTTGACGCAGCAGCGGCGCTGGTGGGCTCTCAACGCGCGCTGGTTGTCGTGCGCGGCGAGCACGCAGCCGTATGGCGGTCCGAAGGCATGGCGCTGCCACCGCGATTCCCTGCCGCACAATTTGAGCTCGTAACCAGCGTGCCGGTGACAGTCCGAGGAAAAGTGGTTGGCTATTTCTGCTGGCGCGGGGCGGCTCTGGCCGCGCCGGTGGCGGCCCGATTGGATCTGATGGTGCAGTTCGCCGGACTGATGCTGCTGGAACTGGCGCTGCCCGCACGCCCGCTTCGGGATGCCGAGGCGGTGGGAAGTGCCCCGGAGCCTGCGCGACGGCAGGAGGCAAGCACGGAGGCAGGGCGTTTCGCCGAGTTACTCATCGAAGACCTGCGGTTGTTCCTGGAGATGGATCGGGCCGAAGATCTTGGCAAGGGCATCCGAACGGGAGACTGGCCGCAGCGGTTCGGTCCGGAAATCGACCGCTGCCGGCAAGCCTACGCAGCGCGTTATGAGGATGAGATGAAGACGTTCGAGGGAGTCGTGCCACGTTTGGTCGAATAGCCGGAATCCTTGTGCTTGCCGGGCTGCTGCAAATCCCGGCGACGTTTCCGCGTGCGTCGGCGCGCCTTTACGTGAGCAGTGCGCACCCCTCGCCGCGCAATCTGGCGAACGAGTCCAGGCCTCGCGATGCCGCCGCCATCGCCCACGCGGAAGCGGTACTGCGCGCCACCGCAAGCCACCGTGCCAGCGCACGAGAGCGGGCGCTGGCAAGCTTCGCGCTGGGCAAAGGCGAAGCCGAACGGAACCAGACCAGCGCTGCTGCCAGTGATCTGACGACCGCAGCCAAATGGGAGCCAGTGCGCGATGCCGCCACGGCGGAACTGGTGCGGATGTGGGCGAGTGCCGGGGATGCGTCGCAAACGCTGGCAGCGGCGGACCAATGGCCGCCCGCCAAGGGCGACGTGTTTGGGAGCGCCATCGGCAAGCCGGCCGCACGAGCGGCGGTCAAGCTGCAAGCCTGGAAGGAAGCACGGCAATGGGCGCTCCGGTTTCCCAACGATCCGGAAATGCTGTGGGCGCTGGCGCAGGCCGAAGATGGCCTGGGCGACGGCCGCGCGGCGGCGGAAGCCGAGCGCAGGATTTTTTACCGGTATCCGGCGTCGCCGGCCGCCAAGGATGCCGGGCCTGCCTTTCTCAGACATCTAGCTGCCCTGCCGCAGCTCGAGCCCACCTGGCGCCAGGAAATGGAACGCGCCGAAGGCTGGGAAGCGGCTGGACGCTACCGCAAAGCAGCCGGGCGATTTGCACGCGCGGCGCGCATGGCACCGCGGAGCGAGCGCGCGCGCCTGGAAGCACGCGAAGCCCGTTCGTGGTTGCACGCCGGCGACGGAGAGCACGCGCGCACGCGGTTGCGGACGCTGCTGCACAGCTCGCAACGCGCCCAGGCGCTGGAAATCGAAGTCGAGCTCGCGCGCCACCGGGGCCAGCCCGGCGATATGGATGGCCCGCTCGCATCCTTGCGGCATGAGTTTTCGCACAGCCGCTGGAGGGCGGTTGCATTGCGCCAAGCTGGCGACGAAGCCACGCTCCAGTTTGACGATGCGGCAGCACAAAAACGCTTCGATGAGCTTGCGCACGCGTTTCCTCACTCTCCTTATGCTGCCAAAGCTGCGTGGCGTGCCGCCTGGATCGCGTTCCGTCTGGGGCAGAGTGATACGCCGCAGCGCATTGAACGCTATTTGCGCACCTATCCTCATGGCGCTGCGGTAACGGATGCGATTTTCTGGCGTGGCGTATGGGCGGAACGGCACCAGAATGCGGAGTTGGCGCAAGCCTGCTTTGAGACCGCGGACCGCTATTTTCCGGGAACGTTCTTCGGGCAGCAAGCACAGCGGCGCGTGCAGCCCGCCGCGACAGCAACGGCCGATCGTGCCGCGCCCGACTGGCTCGCCCGCTTCCAGCACCATCGGCCGGCGCCTGCCGCCGCTCCCATTGCAGCCCGCTTTCAACCCGATGTTGAGCGTGCACGCTGGATGGCGGCAGCCGGACTCCTGGACCCCGCCGCCGCCATTCTAAACCACGTGCTCTATGACCTGCCCCGCGGGGCGGCCTCGCTGGCGCTGGCGCGTGAAGTGGGCAAGATCGAAGGCGAGCGGCAGACCTGGAATCTCGGTATGACCGCGATGATCCGGGCCGTGCCGCACTACATGGAGTTGCAACCGGCCCAGTTGCGGCGCGGCGATTGGACGCTGCTGTTCCCGGCGCCGTACCCGGACGATATTGCCGCGACGGTGCGCGTGTACGGGTTGAACCGTTACCTCGTGCTGGGACTCATCCGGCAGGAGTCAGGTTTCAATACCACCGCAGTGTCGTACGCGAACGCACGCGGTCTGATGCAGCTGGAGTTGGGAACGGCGCGCCACCGGCTGCGCACACTGCCAGCCTCGTGGCAGCGACTGAAGGGACCGGGACGACTGTCGGCCAGTGATTTGCTGAAGCCTGGCCTGAACCTCGCGCTGGGCACCGCCGAGCTCAGCCATCTGCTGCAGGAATTTGACGAACCGGCCTATGCACTGGCCGGCTACAATGCCGGCGGCAATCGGGTAACGCAGTGGAAGCAGCAGTTTGCTGGGCTCGCACTCGATGCGTTTATCGAATCGGTGCCGTTTACCCAGACGCGCAACTACATTCAGGCGGTTTTGCGCAACGCGGAACGCTACCGGGAAATTTACGACAGCCGCCACCGTTGAGGCCGAAAAGCTACTTGCAATCCTGGTGCGGGAGTGGTGATATGGGGGTACGCAGGAAAGGAGGTGGTCCAGTGGAAAATTCCGGTAGTTTATGCAGAAAAGATTGGGCTTGCGAGGTGGCTGAGGCTTAGGCTCTGCCTGGCCCGGAACTGCTCCAGGCGCCGGTGGCGCCTCGGCCAATTTCATTCGTTCACCGAGCCCGGCAAGGCCGGGACCAATCCGAAGGGCTCCGACAACAGTCGGGGCCCTTCCTGCTTTGCAGCGCAAAAACTTTTTGCAGAAACCGCAACTTTGGACCGTTGCCAGGGTTTACATTGGCAACCCGTAAGCGCACCCAAGGGTCCGGGAGCGAAAGCTCCCGGACCCTTTTTCAATCGCGGCAAACCATGCTACAGTGGGATTCTCGCTGCGGGAGTAACTCAGTGGTAGAGTGCGACCTTGCCAAGGTCGAAGTCGCGGGTTCGAATCCCGTCTCCCGCTCCATCCCCTCCCCAACCGGCCCCACGGCAAAAGTGCTTGACCCGGGTATATAAGCAGGTGTACATATAAGTTCGATATGCACCGGCCATGCCGCGACGGCACTCGAGCGCCATGGGGCAGGGCCACCGACTGTGCCCTGCTGGTGTGCATCCTCGCCCTCTGCTGGTCAGCGCCTTCGTTGGTGCCGGGCGTGCGGTCGCGGTGGTCCGCGCCCTCGCCCGTGATCTGCACTGCCGTGGTTGCGATCGATGGCACCGCCAGCGCGATCGAGAGCACGGGAGCGTCGTTGCAGGGCAAAAGGGCGCAGCCGCCGGCTGCGCCCAAGCTAGCTCGGCGCCCGCCGCGCCCGGCGGCCGGGCTGCTGCCGGCAATGCCACAGGGTTCCGGCTCGTCTCCGCTGCGCCTCTAGGCACCGCCCTGCCCCTCCTGCTTTCCTGCCTGCGCGGGAAAACCGCGATTCTCAATTGCCAACGCGAGAGGAAGCCTATGGCGGTTAAATCGATTTTGCTGGTGGATCCCTCCGATCCGCGAAAGTCCTTTCTCAGTGAAATACTGCAGGGATCGGGAACGGTGGTTGCTTTTGCGGATATTGCCCAAGCACTGGCTGCGATCAAGCGCGGCCAGGCGGTGGATGTCGCCGTGATGTATTACCGCATTGCGCTGACGCCGCTGATCCAGGCGTTGCGGCACCTGCAGCCAGGCGCCGGCATTATTGCCTATGGAGCACCGCGCACGGACACACCGCTGGGCGTCAACGTTTATCTGCATCAGCCGATTCTGAGCGCCGAGGTCGAGGGCACGGTGGTGCGTTTTCTGAGCAAGCGAAGCAACAAAAGCATTGCCCACTGGGCGGAAAAGTCGACGCTGTCGGCCGCCGAGCGGCGAAGCGCGAATCTAGCGCGGTACAAACCCGGCGCGGTGCATTAGAGAGAGCGGGCTTCGCTCCCCGGCAGGGTCCGTCCGCTGGCGTTCAGGGCTCCTTCGAGCTGCCACCAGAGGAGCGGACGCAGTAGGTCAAAAAATTGGCGAGAAGCTGTTTGCCGTCAGCGCAGAGAATGCTCTCGGGGTGAAACTGTACCCCCTCGACCGGCCACTGCTTATGGCGGACGCCCATGATGACTCCGGTAGGATCGCGGGCGCTGATCTCGAGGGCGGCGGGCAGGAAGTCGGGCGCAATCACCAGGGAGTGGTAGCGCGTGGCGGCAAACGGCTGGGGCAGACCGGTAAAAATAGTGCGGCCGTCGTGGGTAATGTCGCTGATTTTGCCGTGCATGAGCACCGGCGCGCGCACGATACTGCCGCCAAAAGCGGCGCCAATCGCCTGGTGGCCCAGGCACACGCCCAGAATCGGCACGCGCCCGGCAAAATGCCGCACCAGGGGAACGCTGAGGCCCGCTTCGGCCGGCGTGCAGGGGCCGGGGGAAATCACGATCGCGGCCGGATGAAGACGCTCGATTTCCTCCAGCGTCACCTGATCGTTGCGCCGCACCTCGACCTGCTGGCCCAGCTCGCCCAAGTACTGCGCGAGGTTGTAGGTGAATGAATCGTAGTTGTCGAGCAGGAAAATCATAAGGTCACGATCCGGAGCGGGCGCGCTCGAGCGCGCGCATCATGGCGCCCGCCTTATTCACGCACTCCAGGTACTCACGCTCAGGCACGGAATCGGCGACAATGCCAGCTCCGGCCTGCACCGAAGCCAACCCCCGGTGAAAAAATACGGAGCGGATGAGAATACAGGAGCTGAGATTACCAGCATAGTCAAAGTTGACCACGGCCCCTCCGTAGGGGCCGCGGCGGGTCGGTTCCAACTCCTCAATGATCTGCATGGCGCGGACCTTGGGGGCACCGGAAAGGGTTCCGGCGGGAAAGCACGATGCCAGCGCATCAAACATATCGCGGCCCAGCGCCAATTCTCCACGAACGTCGGAGACCAGATGTTGCACGTGCGAGTACTTTTCCACCGACATCAAGGCCGGAACGCGCACGGACCCGACGGCGGCCACGCGGCCAATGTCGTTGCGGCCGAGATCGACGAGCATCACGTGTTCGGCTCGCTCCTTTTCGTCGGCCAGCAGCTCGCGCGTCAGGTCGGCGTCGGCAGCCTCATTGGCGCCGCGCGCACGGGTGCCGGCAATGGGGCGGTATAACAGCTCACGCTGGTTCACCTGCACCAGCAATTCGGGGGAAGCGCCGACGAGCGCCACCTTCCCCAATTGGAGGAAAAACATGTAGGGCGAGGGATTAATGGCGCGCAGGGCGCGGTAAACCTGGAATGGAGCGACTGAGGTGGCAACATCGAATCGCTGCGAAAGCACGACCTGAAAGATATCTCCGGCCTGAATGTACTGTTTGGCGCGGTTCACGGCGGCTTCAAAGCCAGGCCGCTCCCAATTGGGAAACACCGGCATAGGGCCGGGCTCGTGAATAGTCGCGGGCAGCCTGGGGCGCTGCTGCAGGCGTTTGGCCATGGCGGCCAGGTCATCGCAAGCCACCTGATACTCGATTTCGAGGGAGTCGAATTCAGCACCGGCGGCGGCATCGGTGCGCACGCAGGCCACCAGGGTAATCTGACGCCGCACGTGATCAAAAATCACCTGGCGTGAGAAGAACATGAGGAGCGCATCGTCGGTGTCCGCTGGTTTGCGGCCGTAGTTGGGCAAGGGTTCGAACGAGCGCACCATGTCGTAGCCCAGAAAACCGACCGCGCCGGCCAGGAACGGCGGCAATCCGGGCTGCGGCGCGATACGGCGCTGGCAAGCTTCGGTGCGGGCGAGCGGAAGCAGTGCTTGTGGCGAGGCGACCCAGGGCTCCCAATGCGGTTTGGCGCCGCGGGCACTGCGTTGGCTGCGGCGCACGGCCACCTTTCCGTTGCGCTGACGCAGCAGTTGGTCGGGCGCGACACCAAGAAACGAGTAGCGGCCAATGCGCTCGCCGCCTTCCACGCTTTCCAGCAAATAGGAGTAAGGGGAATGCGCGCCGCGGATGGCGTTCAGGTAAGCGGCCACCGGTGTATCCAGATCGGCCAGCAACGTGCAGGTGAGCGGAATGAGGTTGAACTCCGCCGCCAGGCGCTGCACCTCCGCGAACGAAAGTTGCGACGACAGTTCGGGAGCAGTCCGGTCGAGCATGAGCAGCAGCATTGTAACAGCGTGCGGCTAGTACAATCAAAGGGATGAGTGCGGCAGGGACGGAATGCGCGGCGCTAACTCCGGCGTGGGGCAGGAAACGCCGGCTGTTGCTGGGCGCGGCGCGGGCGCTGGTTCCGGGCGTGGTGCGTCTGCTCGGCCAGAGCTGGCGCTGGGAGGTGCCCGGGGGCGTGCCGCCGGGCGCGTTCGAGCGGCCGCCGCAGCCTGCCGTCTATGTTTTCTGGCACCGGTGCCTGCTGCCCATTGCGTGGTTCGCGCGCGATCGCGGCTTTGGCGTGCTGGTCAGCCAGCACTTTGACGGGGAAATGATTTCGCAGGTCGCCGAGCGGCTGGGCTACCGGCTGTTTCGAGGATCGAGTACGCGCGGAGGCCAGGACGCACTGCAGGCTATGCAGGCAGCGTTGGCGGCAGGCCAGCCGATTGCGCTCACCGTTGACGGGCCGCGGGGACCGTGTTTTCGCGCCAAAGGCGGCGCGATCCAGTTGGCCCGCGCTACCGGCGCGCCCATTTATGCGCTGCATGTTTCACCGCGTAAAGCGTGGACGATGCGCAGTTGGGACCGCTTCCAGCTACCCCAGCCTTTTGCGCGCGTACGCGGGGTATGGGCTGGTCCGCTTATGGTTCCGGCCGATTGTGGCCCGGAACAGGCCGAGACATTACGGCAGGAAATGGAGAACCTGCTCAACCGTTTGCGTAGTGAAAACGATCTAACCGAAAGCGAGGACAAGGCATGAAACTAGGCATGGTGGGATTGGGCCGCATGGGCGGCAATATGACTCAACGACTGATCGAGGGTGGTCATCAGGTGATCGCCTATGACCCGGCTGCAGCAGCCGTGAAGGACGCACAGAGCCATGGCGCCGCAGCGGCCAGCAGCCTGGCGGACATGGTGAAGCAATTGCCGGCGCCGCGCGTGATCTGGGTCATGGTACCGGCAGGAGCCGTTACCACTAAAACCATCGCCGAACTGGCGGGGCTGATGGCCAAAGATGACGTGTTGATCGACGGCGGCAACTCGATGTACAAGGATTCGATCACGCACGCGCAGATGGTGAAAGAAAAAGGCGTGCACTTTCTCGATGCCGGAACCAGTGGTGGAGTTTGGGGCCTGACGGTAGGCTACTGCCTGATGGTGGGAGGGGAGCGCGAAGTTTTTGACCGGGTCAGCCCGATCCTGAAGACCCTGGCGCCTCCCGAAGGGTTTATGTACACCGGGCCGGCGGGTTCGGGTCATTTCGTCAAGATGGTGCATAACGGCATTGAATACGGCATGCTGCAAGCCTACGGTGAAGGCTTCGAGATCCTCGAGAAGTCGCAATATGAGCTTGACCTGCGAGCCATTGCGCATTTGTGGAACCAAGGCAGCGTGATCCGCTCATGGCTGTGCGAACTGGCCGAACGAGCCTTTGCGCACGAAGCCCACCTGGACAGCATTCGCGGCTATGTGGATGATTCCGGCGAAGGGCGCTGGACGGTGCAAGCAGCCCTCGAAGAAAATGTTCCGGCGCCGGTGCTGACGCTGTCGCTGCTGGCACGGCTGCGCTCGCGCCAGCCGGAATCCTTCAGCGCCAAAGTCATCGCGGCGCTGCGCAACGAGTTCGGTGGCCACGCGGTTAAAAAAGAAGGCGCGCACTAGCATGCCTGTGGAATGGGTAACGCACGCGGCTTTGCCAGAACTGACCGCGGCATTTTGCCGGCGGCTGCAAACGGTGCTGGCGCCACACGCGGCACAAGCACCAGTGCCGGTGGCGCTGACCGGCGGCCGCTCGGCAGGAGCATTCTATGATGCCTGGGCGGAGGCGGGCGTGGATCGGCGCTGGCAGTTCTACTGGAGCGATGAACGGCTGGTGGCCAGCGATGATCCGGACAGCAATGTGAAACTGGCGCGCGAGCGCCTGCTCGATCCCGGCAAGGTGGCGGAGGAGCGCATCCACGCTCCCCGTACCGCTTTGGCCGCGGGCGCATGCGCCGCCGACTACGCCACCTCGATTCGCGTGGCATTGCCTGCCGGCGCTGGCGGCCCACCCGTATTCCCGCTGATCATTCTGGGCATGGGAGCCGACGGCCATACCGGCTCGCTGTTTCCCGGCCGCGATCCCCACGAAGAGGAGGAAAGGCTGGTGCGGGCGGTGGAACCGGCATCGGCACACCCACACCAACGGATCACGTTTACGCCGCGGCTGATCAATGCAGCCGAACAGGTGTGGTTTCTGATAACTGGTGCGGCCAAGGCGTGGGCGGTAGAGCAATTGGCCGAGCGCAAGGAAGCCGTGCAGCAGATTCCCGCTTTGGTGGTGGACCCGAACCAGACGCGGATTACGATTTTCGCCGATGAAGGATCCACCGGCGGGCGGCATTATTGAAGAGCGGGCGCGGCGCGCGGCTGAGCGAGGCTAAAATCAAACTATGAGCAGCCAACCAGCGCGTGGATATGCAGCCGTGAAGGCCAAGGCGCCGCTGACGCCGTTTTCGTTCGAGCGGCGCGAGGTGGGCGGACGGGATATCGACATCGAGATCGCCTATTGCGGTATCTGCCATAGCGATATTCATCAGGCGAGGGACGAGTGGGGCGGGGCGATATTCCCGATGGTTCCCGGGCATGAAATCGCCGGCCGGGTGCGGGCCGTGGGCAGCGAAGTCACCGGCTTCAAGCTGGGCGATCTGGTGGGCGTGGGCTGCATGGTGAATTCGTGCCGAACCTGCGAGAACTGCCGCGCGGACCTGGAACAGTTCTGTGTTCCGGGCGCGAATTTTACCTACAACAGCCACGACCGCGATGGCTCGCCCACCTACGGCGGCTATTCCGACCACATCGTCGTGGATCAGGATTTCGTGCTGCGCATCACGCACGACTCCAGCCAGTTGGCAGGCGTTGCACCGCTGCTGTGCGCTGGAATCACCACCTATTCCCCGCTTCATCACTGGAACGTCGGCGCCGGCAGCAAGGTTGGAGTGGTGGGACTCGGCGGGCTGGGCCATATGGCTGTGAAACTGGCGCACGCGATGGGGGCCGAGGTGGTACTGTTCACGCGTTCGGAAAAAAAGATTGCCGACGGCAAGCGACTGGGAGCCGATGCGGTGGTGATTTCTACTGATGAGGCGGCGATGCAGGTGCATCAGCGCCGGCTGGATTTCATTCTCGACACGGTGGCTGCCGTACACGATGTGAATCCCTATCTGAGCCTGCTGCACCGCGACGGGGTGCATTGCCTGGTGGGCGTTCCCGACCGTCCGCTTTCGGTGGTGGGAGGCAGCCTGATCATGCAACGGCGTTCGCTGGCGGGTTCGCTGATTGGCGGGATTGCGGAAACCCAGGAGATGCTGGATTTTTGCGCCTCACACGGAGTCGTGAGCGACGTTGAAGTCATTCCCATCCAAAAGGCGGATTCTGCTTACGATCGAGTGGTGAACAGCGATGTGCGCTACCGTTTCTCGATCGACATGAAGTCGCTGGCGTAGACGGCATGCGCGAAATCCTGCAACGACTTGTAGAAGGGAAGAATCTGAGCCGTGGCGAAGCGCGGGCGCTGCTCGCCGCTATTCTTACGGGGCCGCCATCAGAAACCGAACGCGCGCAGCATGACATGTGCGTAGCGGGCGTGCTGACAGCGCTGGCGGCGAAAGGCGAAACGGTTGAGGAATTGGCCGGGTTCGCTGAAGCCATGCGCGCCGCCATGGTCGATATCGGCCTCAACGGCCACTCGCGGCGATGGGTTGATACTTGCGGCACGGGCGGCAATGCCCGCAAGGTCTTCAACGTATCAACGGCGGCCGCGCTGACGGCGGCCGCGGCCGGACAGGGTGTGGCCAAGCACGGCAACCGCACCAGCACCAGTATTTGTGGATCGGCCGACGTGATCGAGGCGCTGGGGGTGCGGCTGGAGTTTCCGCCGGCTCGGCTGGGTGCGTGCCTGGAGGAAGTGGGGATGGCGTTTTTGTTTGCACCTCAACTGCACCCGGCGATGCGGCAGGTCATGCCCGCGCGCGGGGCGCTCGGGGTGCGCACGATCTTCAATGCACTGGGGCCGCTAACCAACCCTGCCGGTGCGGAGGCGCAAGTCGTCGGCGTGTCGTCGCCGGAGGTGCTGGAGAAGCTCGCCGCAACGCTACAGTTGCTGGGGACGCGGCACAGCTTCGTGGTGCGCAGCCGGGATGGCATCGGCGAACTTTCGACCACCGACATCAACGAGGTGGTGGAAATCGAAAACGGGCAGATGCGGCGCTACACGCTCGATGCTCGCGAGTTGGGATTGCCCCGGGCGGCGTTTGCCGCCTTGCACTGCGCGAGCAAGGCCGAAGCGGTCGCGGCCATGCGGCGCGTCGTGGCCGGGGAAGCCGGACCATTGCAGGACATTGTGTGCCTGAACGCGGCGGCAGCGATGGTGGCCGGAGGAACGGCTGCCGATTTGAGCGAAGGGATCCAACGCGCGCGCGCGGCGCTGGTTTCGGGCGCAGCGCAGCGGAAGCTGGAAACTCTGGTGGCATATACGCAACACTAGACATCGGGAGGAGACCGGGTGGCGCGATTGCTTCAACGCGTGGTCGTACTGGGTGCGGGAACCATGGGCTCGCGCCTGGCCGCGCACTGCGCCAACCATGGACTCGACGTTCACCTGCTCGACCAGACCGCCGCCCTGGCCCAGCGCGGACTGGAAGCGGCCGTCAAGAGCCGCCCGGCGGCATTTTTCCTGCCACGCCTGGTAGCGGGTGTAGCCATCGGCGATTTCGCATCCGGGGAAGCGGCCATCGGCGCGGCCGACTGGGTGGTCGAGGCAATTGTCGAGAACCTCGAAGCCAAGCGTGCTCTGTTGGCCAGCGTGGCACCCCATCTCGCTCCCGATGCACTGTTCACGACCAATACCAGCGGTCTTCCGGTCGCCGCCGTCGGGGCCAAGCTGCCGGTTCCGGTGCGGTCGCGCTGGATGGGCACCCATTTTTTCAATCCACCGCGTTACATGCGGCTGGTCGAGATGATTCCGACGGCAGACACCGACTCCGCGGCCCTGGTTTGGCTGCGCAACGCCATCGAGATCCGGCTCGGCAAGGGTGTGGTGATGGCGCGCGATACGCCGAACTTCATTGCCAACCGCATCGGCGTGTTCGGGCTGCTCAACACGCTGCGTTTGATGAAGGATCTGCAGTTGAGCGTGGAGGAAGTCGATGCACTGACGGGACCGCTGCTGGGATGGCCGAAATCCGCCACCTTTCGCACGTTGGACATGATCGGGCTGGATACGCTGGCGCAGGTGGTGGGAAACTCATACGCGCATCTGCCGCAGGATGAGCACCGCGGCTTGTTCGTGGTACCGGACTTCCTGAAGACGATGATCGAGCGCGGCTGGCTGGGAGAAAAGAGCGGACAAGGCTTTTACCGCAAGCGCGGCGACGTTATCGAAGCACTCGATCTGCAGACAATGGAATATCACCCGCGGCGCAAGATCCGCCTGCCCTTCGACAGCCTGGCCGCGGCCGTGAAGCAAAGCTCCTTCGTGCGCCAGAGTCTGCAGGAATTGTTTGCGTATTGCGAGGCGCGGGTGGGCGAGATCACCGACGAGCCGCAAGCGATCGACCAGGCCATGCAGTGGGGCTACAACTGGCAGCAGGGGCCGTTCGCCATGCGCGCCAGGGTCGAAACCGGAAAGGCCCCGGAGCATCCGCTGGGAAAAACCGTACGCGCCAATGAGGGTTGCTCGCTGCTCGATTTGGGCGACGGCATCGCATGCCTGGAGTTCCACAGCAAACTCAACGTGCTCGGCGCGGAAACGGTCGCCATGGTGCAAACGACGCTGGCCGGTGCGAACTTGCCGTTCGATGCCTTTGTAATCAACAACGGGGCGGAACACTTCTCCGCCGGGGCTGATCTGGCGTACCTGCTGGCGCTGATCCAGAACGAAGAATGGGAGGAGGTCGAAGAGGCCGTGCTCCAGTTCCAGGCCATGAATCTGGCGGTGAAACGCTCGCCGCGGCCGGTGGTCGCCGCCCCTTTTGGGATGACCCTCGGCGGCGGATGCGAGATGATGCTGCACGCCGCGCGCGTGACTGCTCACGCCGAGCTGTATGCGGGCATGGTTGAAGCGGGCGTCGGCCTGATTCCGGCCGGAGGCGGAACGACGGAGATGGCACTGCGCACCGATCCTCGAACCGCACTGGAAACGATTGCCATGGCCAAGGTCTCGACCTCCGCTGCAGAGGCGCGCGAGTTGAAGCTGCTGCGCCGGGGCGATGCGATCATCGCCAACCGCGCGCGCCTGCTGCAGGCGGCAAAAGAAGCCGCCCGGCAAATGGCCGACGCCGGTTACGAGCCGCCCGCCGAAGCGCACCTGCGCGCGCCCGGGCCGTCGGTGGAAGCGACGTTGCAGCTGGGCATTTTCATGATGCGGCAGGCGGAACAGATCACCGCATACGAAGAAACGATCGGCCGGCACCTCGTGCGCGTGCTGTGCGCGCATGGAGCGCCGGCCGGCATGCTGATTCCGGAAACGAAGCTGCGCGAATGGGAGCGGGAAGCCTTTTTGAGCCTGTGTGGAGAGCCGAAAACACGGGAACGCATGGCCCACATGCTGGCAACTGGCAAGCCGCTGAGGAATTAGTCATGAGCGAAGCCTACATCCTGTCGAGTATCCGTACGCCCATCGGACGCGCGCCCAAAGGCAGTCTGCGGGCCACGCGGCCGGATGATCTGGGTGCTCTGGCGATCACAGCGGCGCTGGAGCGAGCAGGCGTGGATAAGGCCGCAGTCGAGGATGTAATCCTCGGCTGCGCGATGCCGGAGGCCGAGCAGGGTCTGAACGTAGCCCGTATCGCCGCGCTGCGAGCACAATTGCCGGTGGAAGCTTCGGCGGCAACCGTGAACCGCTTTTGCGCTTCGGGCATTGAGGCGATTGCCATCGCCAGCCAGCGCGCGGCCGCCGGAGCCACGGTGATCGTCGCCGGCGGCGCCGAGAGCATGAGCATGGTGCCGATTGTCGGCAATAATCCGAGCGCCAACCCCTGGCTCATGAATCATCATCCGGAAAGCTACCTGAGCATGGGGCTGACAGCGGAACGCGTGGCCGAGAAATATCACATCACCCGCGAGGCAGCCGACGCGTTCGCGTTACAGAGCCATGAAAAAGCCATTGCGGCTCAGGATGCGGGGCGGTTTCAGGAAGAACTGATTCCCGTGGAGACGCGGGTGCCTGACGAAACCGCGGCGGACTACTGGCGCCGGGTGCGGCTGGAACGCGACGAAGGACCGCGGCGTGATACCTCACCCGCAGCGCTGGCCGCACTCAAACCCGTGTTTCATGCCCACGGGGTGGTCACGGCGGGCAACTCCTCGCAGACCAGCGATGGTGCGGCTGCGGCCGTAGTGGTT
This sequence comes from Terriglobales bacterium, assembly GCA_050745425.1. Classification (GTDB taxonomy): domain Bacteria; phylum Acidobacteriota; class Terriglobia; order Terriglobales; family SCQP01; genus SCQP01. The sequence goes on along the minus strand of JBOGKK010000006.1, from coordinate 924 downwards.
TCCGGCGACTATCTGCACGCCCATGCGCTGACGCCGGTGGCGCGGCTGGCCGCCTACGCCACCGCGGGGGTGGATCCGGCGCTCATGGGCATCGGCCCGGTGCGTGCCGTCCCGATGGCCCTGCGGCGCGCCGGGCTGCGGCTTGAAGACATCGATTTGATCGAGCTGAACGAGGCCTTCGCGGCGCAGGCGCTGGCAGTGATCCAGGCGCTGCGGATGGATCCGTCCAAGGTCAACGTGAACGGCGGCGCGGTGGCGCTCGGGCATCCTCTTGGGTGCACCGGCGCCAAGCTGCTGGCCACGATCACGCATGAACTGCGACGGCGCAGGGCGCGCTGGGGACTGGTCACGATGTGCGTAGGTGGCGGCCAGGGCGCCGCGGCAGTCATTGAGAATCTGGTGCTATAGCTTATGGAAGATCAAGCCAAGGCGGTCAAGGGCGGAACATTCCTACTGGGAGCTCCCGCGAGCGTATTCTCCCCGGAGGCCTTCAGCGAGCAGCAGCGGCTCATTGCCGAAACCGCGGAGCGATTTGCGCAGGAAGAGATCGCGCCGGCGGGCGAGAAGATCGAACAGAAAGACTTCGCGACCGTACGCGCGCTGCTGCGCCGCGCCGGCGAACTGGGTCTAACCGGGGTGGAAGTCCCGGAAGCCTGCGGTGGCCTGGAGCTTGACTTCGCGGCATCGGCGATCGTGGCCGATCATCTCGCGATTCAGGGTTCGTTTTCAGTTGCCTTCGGCGCCCATGCCGGCATCGCCACACTGCCGCTGGTTTTTTTCGGCAACGACGAACAGAAGCAGCGCTATCTGCCGCGGCTGGCGTCTTCGGAATGGATCGGAGCGTATGCCCTGAGCGAAGCTGACTCCGGCTCGGACGCGCTGGCCATGCGCACCCAGGCCGAGCGCGACGGGGCAGGCCAGTTC
>JBOGKK010000005.1:0-20783 GCA_050745425.1 Terriglobales bacterium | reverse complement strand
GAGGAACGCACGGCTGGGCGCGGCGCCTGCTGGCGGCATTTCCGGGCGGCTGGGCGAGCGTGGACGCCGGCATGCGCCGCGAACTGATGCGGGCGGGCTGCCGCCTGGAGGAGGGCGCGGCGTGGTACGAACGCCTGAGCGGCAAAGTCCTGTTATCCGCGCCACTGGAAGTGCGCTGCCGCGCGCGCGCGACCGAACGCATCAAGCGCATCGGCGATGCCGCCGTGGCCGGGTCGGCGCTGCTCGCGTGCTGGCCGCTGCTGCTGGCCACCGCCGCGCTCATCCGCCTCGATTCGCCGGGGCCGGCCCTCTTCCGCCAGGAGCGGGTTGGGCAATTCGGCCGGAGCTTCACGATCTACAAGTTCCGCACCATGTTTCACGGCGCCGCGAGCCGCCGCAACGTTCCGGCGGCCGCGCATGATCCGCGCTGCACCCGCGTCGGGCGCTGGCTGCGGCGGCTGCGCCTGGACGAGCTGCCGCAGTTGTGGAACATTGTGCGCGGCGAGATGAGTCTGGTCGGGCCGCGGCCGTTCGTGCTCGATCAGGAGCAGGAATGCTGCCACGCGATCGCCGGCTACACGCAACGCTGGCGGGTACCGCCGGGCGCGACCGGCTGGGCGCAGGTGAATCGCGGCTACTGCGCCACGCTGGAGGACAACCGGGAGAAGTTGGCCTACGACCTGTTCTACATCCAGCATCTTTCGCTGTGGTTCGACGCCCTGATCGTCCTGCAGACGCTGAAGGTGGTGTGCCTGGGAAGGGGGGGGCGATGACGTTCTCCGCACGGGCCGGACTGGAAGCCACCTTCTGGCTCTCGTGCGGCCTGGTGGCGTACACCTACGCGGTGTATCCGCTGCTGCTGTTCGCGCTCTCCTCCGCGGCGGAACTGGCACGCGCCTGGAGGCATCTCGTGCGGGAGCCGGAGTCCAGCGCGGCGGCGCCGCCGCTGCCGGGAGTCAGCGTGATCATCGCCGCGCACGACGAGGAGCGTGAAATTCCGGGCTTGTGCGCCAGCCTGCGGGCGCTGGAGTACCCGCGCGAGCGTCTCGAAGTTGTGCTCGTCTCCGATGGCTCGAGCGATGGCACCGATGGCTGCTTCCAGCGGCTGCGTGAACCCTGGATGCGGCTGCTGCGGCAGCCGCAGCGCGCGGGCAAAGCCAGCGCGCTGAATGCCGGCGTGGACGCCGCGCGCCACAACATCCTGGTACTGCTCGACGCGAGCACGCGTCCGCAACCTGACAGCGTGCGCCGCCTGGTCCGTCATTTCGCCGTCTCCCGGGTGGGAGTGGTGTGCGGTGCGCTGCGCTTCCGCCATCACGCTGCTTCGCGCAACACCGAGGGCGCGTATTGGAGTTTTGAATGCCTGCTGCGCCTGATGGAGGGGCGGCTGGGCGCCACGCTGACCGCCAGCGGAGCGTTGTATGCGGTCCGCAAGCAATGCTTTCCGCGGCTGCGGCCGGATGCCTGGATCGAGGACTTCCTTGTTCCCATGCACGCCCGCCGCACCGGTCAAGAGGTGGTGTACGATCCCGAGGCCTGGGCGTGGGAGACGCCGGCGCCAACCCTGGGGGGCGAGTTCCGGCGCCGCGTGCGGCTGGCGGTGGGCAGCTTCCGCGCGCTGGGCCTGCTGGTACACACGCCGCTGAACGGGGTGACACGGTGGGCGCTGGTGTCGCACAAGCTGCTGCGCTGGTGCGTGCCGGCTTTTCTGCTGCTGGCGCTGGGGGCGAGCGCGGCGCTGTGGGCGCTGCCGCTGTATCGCGATCTGGCGCTGGCGCAGGCGGGCGCGTACGCCCTTGCCTGGGCCGGCAGCCGGCGCAGCGCGTGGCTGCCGGGACGCCGGCTGGCGCAGGGTCTGTACTTTTTCTTGGCCATGAATGCCGCGTTTCTGTGGGGCTTCGCGCTGTTCCTGTTCGACCGGAAGGAGACCGCATGGCAGCAAGTACGCTAGCGGCGCCAGCGGCGCGCGCCCGCGCGCTCGTGTTGCTCTACCACGGAGTGGGACCGGCAGGGGCGCGCCCCGAAGCCCGCTTCACCCTGCCGCCGCAGGCCTTCTACGATCAGCTTTGGATGCTGCGGCGCTTGCAGCAGCGCGGTGCCATCACCGTGATGCCGCTGCACGCGTGGTGGCGTGGAGCGCCCTGCCGCAACCGTCCCGTGGTGTTGTGTTTCGACGACGGATTCGGCAGTGATCTCGAGGTCGCGCTGCCAGCGCTCGAGCAGTTCGGCATGCCGGCGACGTTTTTTCTGAATACGGCACAAATTGGCCGGCCCGGCTATCTGACCTGGAGTGGCGTACGCACATTGCAGCGGGCGCGGATGGGGATCGAATCCCATGGCCACGAGCATCGCGCCCTGACGCAACTGGCGCCGCCCGCGCTGGCGCAGCAACTGTGCACCGCGCGGCACAGGTTGCAGGAAGGTGCGGGCACGCCGGTGCAGTTTCTGGCGGCGCCCTACGGGTTGTGGGACCAGCGTGTGCTGGAGGCGGCGCGGCAGGCGGGCTTTTCCGCGCTTGCCACCTCACATCCCGGGCTGGCCGCACCGGGCGCAGCTTGCCTGGCACGCAATGGCATTCGCGCACGGACTTCGGCCCGGCAATTGCAACGTTGGTTATGCCGGCCAGCGAGCCTGGTCTGGCCCATCAGTCGTGACTATCTGCTATGGACACCCAAACACATTCTGATGCACTGCCCCCGCCTGCGGGATCGCATAACGCCGCTGCCGGTGGGGCAACGCTCCACATCTCCGTATTAGTGGATGCCCTGGGGTGGCGGATCGCCGACGCTTACGGGTTTCTCCACCCGGCGCTGCCGGTGCGCCGTCCGCTGCGCACGACGCTGGGCTACAGCTCGGGCGCGATCCCCACCATTCTGACCGGCGTGCCGCCGAGCGTGCACGGTCACTGGAACCTGCTGTACTACGACCCGAAGGGATCGCCATTCCGCTGGCTCCAGCGCCTCCCACCCGCGCTGGTGCAGCGTCTCGACGGGCGCTATGGCCGCTTCGCCCTGGGGTGGGCGGGGCGGCACCTGTTCGGCCTGGGTCCGAGTTTCGAGTGCGCGGTGCGGCCGGTCGATCTGCCCTGGTTCAACTGGGCGGAAAAGAAACACCTCTACCAGCCCGGGAGCCTGGCGCCGTATGTATCGGTGTTTGACGAGTGGGAGCAAGCACGGCTGCCGTATGCCATCTACTCCTATCGCGACGGCGACGACTGGCACCTGCTGCGCCGCGCGCAGCGGGACGTGGCGCAAGGCCGAGCCCGCGTGATTTTCCTGTACCTCTGCGGTCTCGACCACAGCCTGCACTGCCATCGGGATAATCCGGCGGCAATGCGCGCCGATCTGCAACGCTACGCCGCCGGGATCGGGCAACTGCACGCGGCGGCGCACGCGCGTGATCCGCACTGCGTGTTCCGGGTGTTTTCCGATCACGGCATGGCGCCGGTGTCGCGGCGGGTGCCCCTCCGGGCCGAGCTGGAGCGGCGGGGATGGCGGCTGCAGCACGACTATCTCGCCGTTCTCGATTCAACCATGCTGCGCTTCTGGTTCTTCGACGCACGGGCGCGGGCAGACATCGAAGACTGGCTGCGCACGCTGGACTGCGGGCGGGTGTTGGAGGAGCCGGAACTGCGGCGGCAGGGGGTGTGGTTTCCCGACAGCCGCTTCGGCGAACTCATTTTCCTGCTCGATGCCGGGTGCATGGTCAGCGAGGGCGCATTCAACGGCCGCGGCTGGAATCCCGCCGGAATGCACGGCTACGATCCCGCCGATGGGGATTCCGACGCGGTGTTGCTGAGCAACGCTGCCGCCGACGCCGGCCTCACCCGCATCCAGGATCTGTACGGCTGTTTGTGCGAGCCGCTGCGGGATGGGCAGGCGGCATGAGCGCCGCGCCACAGACCGCGCTGAGGATCGTACACTGCAGCCACGCGCTGACGCGGGGCGGAGCGGAAGTACATATGCTGACGCTGCTGCGCGGCCTGTCCGCAGAGCGTTTTCAGCTATACCTGAGCTGCCCGCCCGCGCTGCTGTCGCAGTTGCCGGAGTTGCCGCCGCACGTGCGGCTGGCGCCGCCGGCGCCGCCGCGGCCGTGGAGCGCCGCCGCGGGCTGGGCCTGGCGGAGTTTTCTGCGCCGCGAACGCATCCAGATCGTTCATGCGCACCTGTCCAGCACCAGTCGCGCGGTCATGCCCTGGGTATGGCTGGCGCCGCCGGCGCGATTGCTGGAGACGCCGCATGTGAGCGAGCTCTGGCGCGGCGGCTGGAAGCGCGGCCCCTGGCTCGACCGCTGCGCCGGGTACGGCGTCGCCGGCTACATTGCGGTCTCGGCGGCCAATGCCTCCTGGCTGCTGCGCGATCGCGGCCTGCCGGAACGCAAGGTGCGGGTCATTCGCAATGGCATTGACGTGAGCGGACTGCAGGAAGCGGCGCGGCGGCTGCCCGATCCGCGCCCGGCGCTCGGCATCGGGCGGGATGAAATCGTGCTGGTGTGTGCCGCGCGCCTGGAACCGCAGAAAGGGCATGCGGACCTGCTGGAGGCGCTGGCGCGCGTGAGCCGGGAGCCGGGCCCTCCGCTGCGTCTGGTGTGTCTGGGTGAAGGGCGCCTGCGCGCAGCCTTGCTGGAACAGGCGCGCCAGTTGGGACTGGGCGAGCGCGTGCTGTTTCCGGGTTTTTGCCGCGAAGTACCGGCTTGGCTGGCGGTTGCCGACGTATTTGTACTGGCTTCGCATTATGAAGGGCTGCCGCTGGCCGCGATGGAGGCGGCGGCGGCGGGCTGCCCGATCGTCGCCACCGCGGTGGATGGCACGCCCGAGGTGGTCCGCGACGGTGCCACCGGGCTGCTGGTGCCGGCGGGGAATGCCGAAGCGCTGGCGCAGGCGCTGCGGCGGCTGGTCGCCGATCCGCGACGGCGGCGGCAAATGGGCGAGGCGGGACGCCAGCGCGCGCGGCGCGATTTCGACCAGCAGCGGCAGATTGCTGCCACCGCCGCCTGCTATGCCGAGATGGCCGCGGCGCACGGCTTTGCCGCCACCTGGCGCATGCGGGCAACCGCGACCGGAGGCCAGCGTGGCTGAATCCGTGGCATTGACGACCGTGCCGAGCGCATCGCTCTCGCGACAACTGGAGCAGGCCGTGGTGGAGGCCGTCATCGGCTGCGGTGCCGGGCAGCGAGCCGGGGTGCGTGCCCTGGTGCTGGCAGGCAGCATGGCACGCAGGGAAGGCGGCTGGTGGCGCGAGGGGCACAGAGCGGTGCTGCTGGGCGACGCCGAGCTGCTGTGCATTCTGCACGACCGCGCGCCGTGGCCAGACTCGTGCGCGCGGCGGGAATGGCAGCAGCGCATCGCCGCGCGGCTGCAGCGCCTGGGTCTGCGCGCCGAAGTCAGTGTGACACCGGCGCGAGTGCGCTATCTCCGCGCGCTGCCGCCGCACATTTTCGGCTTCGAGCTGCGGCGCACGGGCCGGGTCCTCTGGGGCGATCCAGAGGTGCTGGCGGAAGCGCCGGACTGGCCCGCCGCCCGGATTCCGCTCGAGGACGGCTGGCGACTGCTCTCGAACCGGCTCCTCGAGCTGCTGCCGTCGGCCATGACGCCGGCGCCGCCGCGAACGCCGCCGCAGGTCTATCCCTGGGTCAAATTGGTGCTGGACATCGCCACCTCCTACCTGCTATTTGCCGGCGATTACGCTCCGAGCTACCGGGCGCGCGCCAAGCGCCTGTGCGCCTGTGCGGCGGCGGAGGAGCACCGGCCTCCCGCCTTTCTGACCGCGGCACTGGCCGGGCAAGTGGCCACCTGCACCGCCTGGAAGCTCGATCCGCAGGGCCCGGCAGGGGCGCTGTTTCCCGGCGACTTTCGTGTGCGTTTGCTGGAGGTGGCGCGGGAGTTGTGGGAATGGGAGCTGCGGCAGCTCACCACCGCGGCGGAGAGCCGGGCTCAGGCGCCGCCGTGGCAGTGCTGGCTAGGCCGGCAAAGCGCGGCAGCGCGGCTGCGCGGGTGGGCCAGCGCGCTGCGGCACAACGGCATACCGCCGCGGCGGGCGTGGACGCGGTGGGCGCGCCTCGCCGCCCACGCCACCCCGCGGCATTGCCTGTACGAGGCGGCCACGGAACTGTTGTTCCGCCGCCGCGAGGGCGGCGCCCTCGCGCGCGCCGCCGCTCTGCTTCCGCTACCGCCGCCGCAGCCACCGGTCAACGCCCCCGCACTCGCCCTCGCGGTTCTGGCCAATTATCAACGCCTGGTTGCTTCGACCCGCGCCTGAGAATCTGCCGATGCATCTGCTCTATATCGCGCTCGATTGCCCGCTGCCAGCCAACAATGGATTGCGCCTGCGTACCTCAACGGTTCTGCGCGCGCTGCGCGCGCAGGGTTGCAGCGTGACGCTGGTTTGCCTGCAGACCACGGCAGCGCTGCCGGACGCGGCGGCGCTGCACGAGATCTGCGACGTTTACTGGATGCTGGAACAGAAGGCCGGCAGCATGAGCGGCGGCGGCCATGCCGGCGCCCGGCTGCGTTCGCTGCTTTCGCCGCTGCCCTATGCCGCCTGCCGGTTCCGCTCGCTGGCTGCGCGCAAACTGCTGCGGCAACTGTGCACCGGCGCCTCCTGGGACGCGATCGTGTGCGACACCGTATATGCCGCCATCAATCTGCCCTTTGGAATGCACCCGCTGATCGTCAATCACCACAATCTCGAACACCGGATCTTCGACACCTATTGCCAGACCGAGCCGGCGGCCTGGAAGCGGGCGGCGGCGGCGTGGGAATCGCGCAAAACCCGCCGGTGGGAAATCGCGGTCGGGCGGCGGACGTCGCTGAATTGGGTGTGCTCGCGCGTGGACCGCGACGGCCTGGTGCAGCAGCAGCCCGGCGCAACCGTCGAGGTCGTCCCCAACGTGGCGCCGGCGATGACGGCGCCGGAGCTTGCCGAAGAAGACGGCCTGGTGGTGTTCCAGGGTGCGTTGGACTGGTTGCCCAACCGCGACGCGGTGCAGTATTTTCTCACCGCCATCTGGCCGCGGGTGCGGACGGCGCAGCCCAATGCCCGCCTGCTGGTGGTAGGGCGGAACCCTCCTGCCGCATTCGTGGCGCGTCATCAGTGCGAGCCGCAGGTGAGCTTCACGGGCACGGTGGCGGAGACCGCACCCTATCTGGCGCGGGCGGCGCTGACCGTGGCGCCGCTGCGCATGGGCAGCGGCACGCGGCTGAAAATCCTGGAGGCGGCGGCCATGGGCAAGCCGACGGTCGCCACGCCGCTGGGAGCGGAAGGACTGGAGTTCCGCCCGGGCACCGAAATCCTGCTCGCCGCTGCGCCGGAACCGTTCGCCGCCGCCGTGGTGCATTTGCTCGCCTCGCCCGCTCTGCGGCGGCGCATGGGAGCGGCGGCGCGCAGCCGCGTGGCAGCCGACTATGACTTTGCGGCGCTGTGCCGGAGCGTGCAGGCGGGCCTGCGTGGCCTGCCCGGCCCGGCAGCGAGCGCCACGCACGCGCCGGCGTTTGTTCTCGGACGAGGAGCCGGCGGCTGATGGTGCTGTTTTACCTATTGATTTCGGCCATGCCGTTGGTACGCGACCCGCTTTGGGAGCACTTCATGAGCGATCTGAGCTCGGTCAAATACCTCGGTCTCGGGTGTCTGCTCTACGCGGCGGCCTACTGCATGCTGCGCCGGCGCCTTCCGGCCCTTTGGGGATCGCTGCCCGCCGCCGCCATGACGGCGCTGTGCGCGTGGGCCGCCGGGTCGTTTCTCACCCTCGGCGCTCCCATTGCCTGGGACAAGTCGCCGCTGTTCAGCTACACCTGTTTCCTCATGCTCCTGGTGGTGACCGTAAGCGTGGTAGACAACTGGCGGCGTTTTGAGCACGTGCTGTGGGCAATGGTGGTGTCGGTCTCGATCGCTTCGCTGTACATCGTGCGAGAGTGGCAGGAGTATCACAACATCTACGCTCAGTTCCGTCCCGGCTGGGTCACCGGCGATCCCAACTACTTCACCGCCTCCGCCCTGATCGGGCTGCCGCTCGCGCTGGCGTTTTGCGGCCGCGGGTGGGCGTTGTGGAAACGCCTGTTCGCGGGCGGATGCGCGCTCCTGACGCTGGCGGCGGCCGGGCTGGCGGCTTCGCGCGGCGGCTTGCTGGGACTGCTCGCCATGACCGGCTGGCTGGCTTGGAAGAAGCGGCACCTGGGTGTGTTCGTGCTGCTGGTGTCGCTGGCGGCGCCGCCGCTGCTGCTCTGGTCACGCTCGCCGCTCAATCGCCTGATGCATCCAAGCGCCTCGGATATCAAGTCATCCAATACCCGTTTGGCGCTGTGGCAGGCGGGGCTGAACATGATCGAGCAGCATCCTTTGCGCGGCATCGGCCTGGGGGAGTTCAAGGCGGAGGTCGAGCGCTATGCGGCCGGACACGACGACCTGGACCATATCGCGCACAATACTTACCTCGCCTTGGCCGCCGAAATGGGACTGCCGGCGCTGATGCTGTATGCCGCGATGCTCGCCGGCGCCTGGTTTGCCTTCTCGGGCCTGCACGCCGCCGCGGTACGCGACGGTGGGCACCAGCCGGCACGCCGGAGAGGGAGCGACGCGCTGCGATTTGCCGATGACGCCTCGCCTCCGGCGCCGGAGGCGGACGGCGATCAGGCGCCGGCGATGCCAGCGTGGTTGGCCAACGCGGCGCTGGGCATGCAAGCCGCAATTCTGGGATTTTCCGTCAGCGCCATCTTCCTTTCCGCTCAGTACACGAAGCTGTTCTGGCTGCTGATCGCCGTCTCCGCCACGGCCGCGAGCTTGCGTTCGCAAACGGCCGCGGTTACGGCGGAGGCGAAGCCAGCCACTTTTGCCACCAACTTGCTGGAGCCTGCCCCAGATGCCGGACCATGAATTAACACGGCGCGAGATGTTGTTGCTGGGTCTGGCTGCCCCGGTCTGGGCGGCTCTCGCCCGGAGGCCTCTGCCCATGAACATATTCACCCTCGAACCTCGTCTGGACCGCTACGGCGGCATTCTTGGCAGCGGCCGTGGGGCCGTCCGGCATGCTGAAGGCGGGATGGAGCGATTCCGCACCGCCAAGGCGGCGGGGCGCTGGCGCCTGCTCACGCCCGACGGGCATGTCTACTGGATGCTGGGTGTGTTCGACGTCGATCTGTCGGCGACGCGCTTCCATGGCCATTTTTCACAGCGCGATCTGAGCCTCGCCAAGTACGGCAACGAGATCGTCTGGGCGCGCCAGGCGGTGCGGCGGCTGCGCGGCTGGGGCTTCAACTGTCTCGCCGAATACGCCAGCGAATACGCGCTGCCGGTGCCGCTCTATGGGCGCGCGGGCAATGCCGAGACGATGCCGTTCATGGCGATGATCCGCCCGTCGCGCTTCAGTCTGACGAACCGCTGGAACTACGCTCCCGGGGCGGTCAAAGACATCGTTGCCGGGACCGATCCGGCAGTCTACCTCGGCTGGCGCGGCAGCACCACGCCGGACGTGTTCGACCCCAACTTCGCCGCCTATGCCGCGCAGGAGGCGGACGCGCTCGCGCACCACCTGGGGCATGCCTCCGACATGGTGGGCATCAGCACCGACGATGCTGACGACATCTACGGCTTCGGGCCGGGGCCGGAGCCGCACGTGGCGCGGCTGCACCCGCACATCGGCTGGCTGGTGCTGGTGACCAACAGCGCGCAGACGCACAATCCGGCGCTGGGGGTGCGCTACAGCGACATCCGTGTGCATGCGAAACTGGCGCTGCGTGATTTCCTGCAGCAGCGCTACACAACCCTCGCGAGTTTGAACCAGGCGTGGGGCGCGCGCTACACCAGTTTCGATTCCGACGGCGGCTGGCCGCACGGACTCGGGCTGCTCGACGAGAGCGGACGGAGCGCCTGGCTCGGGCAGGACGGCACGCGCATGCGCGGGGCGCGCGCCGCGGTGCGCGACGATCTTGACGGCTTTCTGTTTGCCTACGCGGCGGCCTATTTCCAAGCCACCACGACCGCGCTGCACCGGGCGTTTCCCGGTTTTCTCGTATTCGGGCCGGCCACGCTGAACGGCTGGAACGGGCTTACCCGCGCGCCCATCCTGCGCGCCGCCGGCGCCGCGCTGGACGTGGTGCAGGCGAATGCAGCGACCGACGCAATCCTGGAACGGACCGTGGCCGCCTGCGGCGACGTGCCGCTGGTCACCTGGACCGGGATGGCGGCCAACGCCGATTCCGACTTGTACGCGTTTCCCCATCCCGGCGCCGGCGCGCCGCAGTACGCCACCCAGCAGGAGCGCGGGGCCGTCTACGCGGCAACACTCACGGCCGAGTTCACGCGCAGCGTGCATGGCAGTTGCCCCATCGTCGGCACGAAATTCTGGGCGTTTGCGGATTCGTGGGCGGAGAAAATGAACTGGGGCCTGGTCAGCCTGCACGACAACGCCTATGACGGCGTACAGGCCGTGCGCCGCCCCAGCCGTGACCGCTGGGGCTTTCCCACCGGAGGCGAAGCGCGCGACTACGGCGACAGCCTGTCGGCCATCGGCGCCTGCAACCGCAAGATTTACCGGCAATTGGGGGAGGAATCGAAGAAAGTGAGGGCGAGCGCATGAAAACCGCGCTCTCCGTGGCCGCACCGGAGGCCGCGTGGCGCTCGATTCCGGCGGAGCTGCGCCGCCCCATCCTGTCCGGCATGCGCTGGACGCTGTGGCTGGCCGTGGCCGGCGTGCCCTTCAGCTATGCCACGCGCGTCCTGCTGGCGCGCCTCGGCCCGGCCTGCCTCGCCTGGTACGGCCTGCTGCTCGTGTATATCGCCTTCGTGGCAGGGTTTTTGTTTCTCGGCGGCAATGCGGTAGCGATCCGCTACCTGCCGCTCATTGCTCCCAGGCGGCGCAGTGACTTTCTCTGCTCCTACGCCGCCGTGGTGGCGATCGGCTGGCTGCCGTGGATGCTCTGGGCGGCGCTGCAGCCGCGCACGCTGCGCTGGATGCTGGGCACCGCACCCAGTGCGGACTTTGTCCTCGCCGTGATGGCCCTCGCGCCGCTGCCCATCCTGTTTTCGCTGCTGCTCGCGGCACTGAAGGGCGCGCTGGACCTCGCCTGGGCGCAGGGCCTGTATCGCGCGGTTACCGCCGGCACGTTCGGCGCCGTGCTGGTGCTGTTCCTGACCGCGCGGATCTGGTTCGCCGCCCACGCCGCGGCGATGGTGTGGGGGATCTATCTCACCCTGATGGCCGCCGGCAGCGCCGCAGCCCTGGCGCGCTGGCGCCATCTTACCCCGGGGCTCGCAAAACAGCCGCGCTGGTTTTTGCCCAAGGGCTTCTGGCCATATGTGCTGAACCTGCAAGGCGCCAGCATGCTGGGCTTTTTCGCCACGCAACTGGACATGCTCCTGGTGCTGCGCGTGGGCGGTTTGCACCGCCTCGGCGCCTACGTGGCGGTCATCGGCCTCGCCGTCCTCGCCGCTGCCGTGCTCAAGCTGCTGCTCGATGCGTTCATGGCCGCTCTCAGCCATGCCGTGGCGCGCGGCGAGGCGGCCGTCACCGGCGACGTTTTTGCGCATTTGAGCCGGCTGCTGTTGGCCTTGACGCTCGCGCTCGACGCGGCGCTGACCTGCTGGGCAGCGCCGCTGCTGGCCATTTATGGCCCTGCCTACGCGCACCTGCAAGGCGCGCTGCGCTGGCTCGGACCGTGCGCGGCGGTGGCGGGCGTGAACTATTTGCTGGGCAGCGCTCTGTCCGCGCTCGGGCATCCGCGCGCGGAGATTTACGCCAAGCTCGTCCGCATTGCGGCCTACCTCGCCCTGTTTCCATTTTTATGGCGCGCCTGGGGATTGGCCGGTGCCGTCCTCGCCTGCGGCGGAGCCGAACTCCCTTACCAGTTGATGAATCTGTATGCCCTGCACCGCCTCGCACCCTTCCGCCTGCGCTGGAGCAGGCTTTACCCCGCGTTTCTGGCGTGCGTGGCGCTGCTGGCGGGAATCGGCCAGTGGGCGCGGCCCGCTGGCATCGCCGCCGGACTGGGCGCGTGGGTGGTGGTGATGGTCACATTCTTTGTGGCGGCGGGCTACTCGCCCTCTGAACTGAGCGCGCATCTGCGCATCTTTCTGCCCGGCACCGCCAGCGCCGGAGGGGTCTAACCATGCCTTCTGTCATGCACGTGGACTTGGGGGGAAGCTACGGTGGTTCGCTGCGCGCCCTGGAGCTTTATTTGCAGTATTGTGACAGGGCGCGTCTGCAGCATCATCTGCTGCTGGTGCAGCCGGTCGAGGGCCCCGTCGAGAGCATGGAACGCCTGCGCCCGCTGGTCAGCAGCCTGAGGATCCTCACCCCCGGGTTTGCGCCAGGCGGGCGAGGCCGCGCGCTGCCGCGTCCGTCCGCGCTGCGCCGCCTCGAGCCATGGCTGCTGCTGGCGGCGCGAGCGCCGCAGGCACGCCGGCTGGCGAAGATTTTCCGCGCTTCCGGGTGCAGTCTGATCCACTGCAACAATACGTTCACCTGCCAGGCCTCGACGCTGCTCGCCGCCCGCTGGGCCGGGCTGCCGCTGATCGCGCACGTTCGCAACCCCGTCGGCGGCGGCGCTGCGGGCCCGCGGCGCTACGAGCGCTGGCTGGCGCAGCAGGCGCAGCGGTTCATTGCGCTGCATGCCGGCCAGGAGGAACAGTTGCGCGGGTTGGGAGTGCGCGGCGAGATCTTCCGCTGTGGCGATGGGATCGAGTTGCCGCCCGCCGGCGCCGGCCGCGTCGCTGCACTGCGGCGGCAGTTTGTGCCCGAAGGCGGGCTCTTGCTCGGTTCGCTGGGCCGGCTCGAGGAGCAGAAGGGCTACGATGCGCTGATTGAAGCGGCTGCGGGAGTGCTGCCGCATCATCCGCGGGCGCGCCTGGTGATTTTCGGCGAGGGCGGCGAGCGGCAGCGGCTGCGCGGCGCCATAGCTCGCCTGGGCCTGGAAGGGCGGGTGCTGCTGCCGGGCTTTACCAGCGATCGAGCCAGCGCGTTGGCGGCGCTCGACCTGTTCGTATGTTCTTCACGCTGGGAAGGCGTACCGCTGTCGGTGTTGGAGGCGATGCTGGCCGGCAAGCCCGTCGTCGCCACCCAGGCGGCGCTGGCCGGCGAGCCGCGCCTGCTGCGCTGGCTGGCCGCGCCTGCAGCGGGCCCGGGTGCCGAGTCGCTGGCCGCCGCGCTGGCCGCAGCGATGACCGCAGCGATGACCTGCGCCCTGCAGCAGGGCTACGGCGCCGGCAACTGCCGCGACGCGCGCGCCTGGGTTGAGCAGGAGTTCGCGCCCGCCGCCGCCGCCCGCCACCTGGATGCGGCGCTGGCTGCGGCTGCCGGCACCGAAGTCCGCCGCGAGGTGCGCACCTTCTACGAGTCTGCCTACCGCCAGGCGCGCTGGCAGCCTGCCGCACTCGCGACCGCTTCGGGCAGCCGCTTCACCAAGATGTGGTACCGCGCGGTCGAGCGCCACGTCCTGCCGCGCCTCGAGCTGGACGGCCGCCGGGTGCTCGAGATCGGCTGCGGCTACGGCTGGCTGGCGCCACGCCTGGAGGCTGCGGGGGCGAGCTACGTGGGCCTCGACGTGGCGGAGAGTGCTCTACGGCAGCTTCCGCGCCTGCCCGCAATTGCGCCGGTGCTCGGCGACGCCTGCCGCCTGCCGTTCGCCGACGGCCATTTCGACGTGGTGTTCTGCATGGAAGTGCTTGAGCATGTTCCCGACCGCCGCCGCCTGCTCGCGGAAATCGTCCGCGTTGCCGCGCCCGGCGCCAGCGTGGTGCTGACCACCCCGAACTATGCCAACTGCTTTTTACCGCTGAAGTTGCTGGCGAGCTGCGGTTCGCGCGCCTGTCGCCGCTATCTGACCGACCAGCCCGTGGATCACCTCCAGTTTGCATTTGCACTGCGGCGGCTGGTGGAGCGCCATGGCGCAATCGTGGAACAGCGCGCGATCCGCCTGCATCCCCCGCTGGCAGAGCGGCTCGACCAGCGCTTCGGACCCGGCCGGGGTCCAGCGCGCTTCAACGACTGGCTGTTCGCGTTCGAACACCGCTGGGGGGCGAGCTTTCCCTGGCGGCATTGCGGCCTGCACACATGTTTCGTGCTGCGCACAAGGCCCGGAATGTGCACAACTTCTGCACGCCGCTGCGCTGCCGCAGGCAGCAAGTGCAAGCAAACGCCCGCGGCCCCCTGCGTGCAGGCGAAACGGTGAGACGCATGAGCCTGCCTGCCATTCTCAACACCGGAGAGCCGCAACCGCTGCAGCGCCGTGACTGGCTTGGCACGGGCCTGCTGGCGGCGGCGCTGACAGCGCTGTATGCTCCCGTGATCCTGCGCCTGGTGGCGCAATGGTGGGCCGACCCCAACTATGCCTATGGATTTCTAGTGCCGCCGTTCTGCGCCTGGCTCATTTTCCGCCGCCGCGCACGCCTGCAAGCTCTCGCCATGCAACCGGCCGCGGGCGGTGTGGCGCTGGTGGGCGCCGCCCTCGTGCTGCTGCTGGTGGGCAAGTTGGGATCGGAGCTGCTGCTTACGCGCGTATCGCTCTGGCTCATGCTCGCCGGATTGGTCGCCGCCCTGCTGGGTTGGCGCTGGCTGCGCGCGCTGGCGTTCCCGCTGGCGTTTCTGGGCTTTATGATTCCGTGGCCGACGCTGATCGCGAACCTGGCCACCATTCCGCTAAAAGCCGTGGCCACGCACCTGGGGGTGGGGCTGCTCGCCGGGACGAATCTCCCGATCCTGCGCGAAGGCAACCTCATCGTGCTTCCCGCGGCGCGATTGGACGTGGTGGCGGCCTGCAGCGGCATCCGTTCACTGCTGGCGCTGCTGGCGCTGGCTACCGCTTACGGTTATCTGCTCGAACCGGTCGGGTGGCGGCGGTTGATTCTGGTAGCGGCGATGCCGCCGCTGGCTGTGCTGAGCAACGCGGTGCGCATCTCGCTGACAATTGTGCTCACTTTCTGGTTCGGCGCAGCGGCCAGCCGCGGGATCTGGCACCTGCTCACCGGCTTGCAGGTGTTCGCGGTCGCACTGCTCGGCCTGGTTGCCTTGCAGCGACTTCTGCGCTCCTGGCCGGCGTCCCGGAGGCAGCATGCCTGAAGGTGGCCACAGCTTTGCCTGGCGCGCCGGCTGGCTCGCAGCCCTCCTGTTCACCGCCGCGCTCGGCCTGAACGTGGCGCTGCGCCAGGCGCCCCTGCACCCGGCGGCGCCGCTGCGGCAGTTTCCGCTGCGGGTGGGGATCTGGAAAGGAACGGCGATGCCGCTGTCGGCCAAAACGCTGGCCGCCCTCGATCTGCACGACTACCTCAATCGCGTCTACTTCGGTCCGGGGGAGCAGGTGGCCGGTTTTTACGTGGCCTATTACCCGCGCCAGACATTTGGCGATGATATCCATTCGCCAAAAAACTGCCTGCCCGGCTCCGGCTGGGAGCCGATCGAAAACGGCGTCCTGGCCCTCGACCTGCCTGGCGGCCGGGTGAGCGTCAATCGCTACCTGGTCGCCCGCGGCAGCCAGCGGGAGCTAATCCTGTACTGGTTCCAGCAGCAGGGGCGCGTGGTGCGGAGCGAATACTGGAGCAAGCTCTACCAGATCTGGGACGGCCTGCGCCAGGGCCGCAGCGATGCGGCTCTGGTGCGCGTCGCCGTACCCATCCGCGACAGCCGCGCCGCTGCTGTGGCTACCGGCACCGCCTTCATCCGCGATGTTCTGCCCCGGCTGCAAGGCTTTGTACCCAACTGAGGAGACAGCATGAAACGAATTCCGCATCTTTCCATCGCGATTGGCCTCAGCGCCTGCGTGCTGCTGGCCGGCTGCGCGCATAACCCGCAGCAGGCTGCGCGCGACCTGCTGGCCGAGGGCCAGCATTACCGCCAACAGGGTAAATATAAATCCGCTGAGATCGAGATCCGCCGCGCGCTGCAACTACAGCCCAAATCCACCGCCGCCTACCGCGATCTGGCCGACGTTGAACTCCAACAGCAGCACTGGACGGCCGCCTACGCCGCGCTGCGGGAAATCGTCAACCTCGACCCGCAACAGCCCGGCGCCTGGCTCGATCTCGGACGCCTCTACGTGCGTAATAGCGAATGGACCGAGGCGCGCAAGGCGGCCGCTACAGTGCTGGGGGCGAAGACCGGCAGCAAGGCCGAGCTCGCCGCCGCGCATCAACTGTTGGCCACCATCGCCGCCGCCCAGCGGCAGCCGCAGGTCGCACTCAGACAATTTGAAAAAGTCGCGCAGTTGCAGCCCAACGATCCCAACGCCTGGATCAATCTGGCAGTTGCCGAGCGCGGCCACGGCGACACGCAAACAGCCGTCACAGATCTCAACCGAGCCATCCAGGTTGCGCCACGCGCGACGCTGGCGTGGGCCGATCTGGTCCGCCTGCTGGAAGCTGGTCGCAACACGCAGGCAGCGCGCGCGACACTCGGACGCGGTCTCGCTGCCAATCCTGGCTCGCCCGCTCTGTGGCTACTGCGGGCCGACCTGGACTACGACCCCGCGCACCCGGCCGCCGCGCGGCAGGATCTGGCAACCCTGCTGCAACGGAATGCGCACGCGGAGGGCGCCGCGCTCGCTGCCGCCAACTGGTACGCCCGACATGGCAACCCCTCCGCCGCGCGGCGCACTCTGCGCGCCGCCCTCGCTGGCAACGCCTCGAGCGCGGCGCTGCAACACGCCCTGCTGCATGCCGATTTGCGATCGCGGCAATGGCAGCAGGCGCAGGAGCTCAGCCGCAAGATTCTCCAGCACCAGCCGCACGATCAGGCCGCGCTGCTTGCCCAGACCCGCGTCGAGCTCGCCGGCGGCAAGGCCGCCGAAGCCCTGCCCAGATTGCAGGCGCTCGCCCATCAAAACCCGGACTCGGCTTCCGTGCTGTATTCGCTCGGCCAAGCCGAGTGGCAAACCGGGGATCCCGGTGCTGCGTTGCGGCACGAGCAGCGCGCGAATCAGTTGCAGCCCAACCAGCCCGCCTGCCTCGCGTTGCTGTGCCGGATTGAGATCGCCGAGGGCGATACCCGCCGTGCGCGCCAGTACGCCGATCGCTTTGCCCAAACCGGCGCCAACGCGGCCGCAGCGCACCGCCTGAGCGGCGAAGTTGCGCTGCGAGCAGGTGCCGCGAACGAGGCTGTGCGTGAGTTTACCGCGGCCGGTCTGGCCGCTTCGCCCGCTTCCGGCGATCACGTGCTGCTGGCGCAGGCCGCCTCTACCGCCGGATTGCTGCCGCTGGCCCTGCGCCAGTATCGTCAGGCGCTCAAGCTGCAGCCGGGCTCGGTGGCGATCACCGGCGACATCGTGCACCTCCAGGCCGCGCAACACGCCTGGCGAGCGGCGGCAGCAACGATTGCCGCGTTCAGCTCCGCCCATCCCACCGCCGCAGCCGGACCTTGGCTGGCCGCCACTCTCGCCATGGCGCGCCACCAGGATGAGGCTGCTGCCCGCGACCTGCACCGCGCGCTGACGCTCCAGCCCGGCTTTCTCCAGGCCGAACTCGACCTTGGCCACCTGCGCCAGCAGCAGGGGAACGACCCCCGCGCCCTCTACTGGTACCAACAAGCGCTGCGGCAGCAGCCCGATTTCGCACCACTGCTCACGTTGGCCGGCGACCTCGATCTCGAGCAGCGCCATTGGGGCGATGCCGAGCAATACTTCCATCGGGCTCTCATTGCTCAACCTGGCTTCACGCTGGCCGAAGCCAACCTCGCGTGGGTGGAAGCGCAACAGAACCGCAACCTGAACGACGCTTTGAGCTGGGCGCAGCGCGCCGCCAAAGCCGCGCCGAATGCCACCTCGATCGAAGACACTCTCGGCTGGGTCTATTACAAGCTTGGTAGCTACCAGTCCGCGCTGCCCATTCTGGAGCAGTGCGTCGCCCAGGCACCGCACACGCCAATGTATCGCTTCCATCTGGGTATGACTCAACTTGCCGCCGGGAAAAAGCGCACCGGAGCGGCCCAGCTTCGCCAGGCTCTCGCGCTCCAGCTTGCCGCACCAGAGGCCGAGCAGGCCCGCGCGGCCCTGCGCTCCCCTTCCGGCCGCTGAGCCGTCGTCGCGGGTGGCATCGGTCCCAATCCCGGTAGATTTCCGCGCCGCCAACTCCCGGCAGCTCTGGGGCGAGCCGATACAACAGGAGGCGGGGGCGACGCTTCTGTACCCTCTATGGCACATACGGCTCAGCAACGAGCGGGGAGAAGAGAAGCTATGTCGGGGAATCGGATGCGGCTCGGCTGCGCGCTCACGGCGGCGGTGTTTCTGGCGGGATTATGCACAGCGACGGCATCTGCACAGTCGGATCGCGCGCAGGACGTGCAAAGGGTAAAGCGGGCGACAGAAGTTTTCCAGAGCGCGTTTGAAGGGCAGGGCTCCCAGATCCCCAAAAACATTCTGAAAACCGGCCAGTGCGTGATGATCATCCCCGGCTACAAAACCCTGGCGCTCGGGCTGGGAGGATCCTACGGCAAGGGCATCGCAATGTGCCGCAATACGCCGCCGGAGGCGCCGGGGGCAGCGCCGGGTACACCCGCGGCCGAGGCCGCGCCACCACAACCAGGAACGCCGCTGCCGCCGGGCTCGCCAATTGTGCCCGCAGCGACCGGGCTCAAGGGATGGAGCGCGCCCATGTTTGTGACCATCGGAGGAGCGAGCTTTGGGCCGCAGATCGGTGTGGAATCGGCGGATTTGGTGGTCGTATTCCAGCACCGCGAGGGACTGGAAAGCATGCTCAACAACAAACTAAGACTGGGTGCTTCGGCGGCCGCAGCGGCGGGACCGATCGGACGGCGGGTGGAGGCGGCAACGGATGCGGCGATGCGTGCGGAAGTGCTGGCGTATGCGCGCAGCCGGGGGATTTTTGCGGGAGTGAACATCAACGGAGCGATCGTGCAGCCGGACGACTCGGCGAACCACGCCATGTATCCGCACGAGTACTGGCAGGACGTACTGGCGGGAAAAATCAGGCCGGCGAAAGTGGCCGATCCGTTGGTGGCGGAGCTGAACCGCTCGCCGTATACGAACCCGGCGTTGCGTGCGCCCGCGAGTGCTGCCGGCACGCCGGCGGGAGAGATGGGAACACCGACAATGACCATCGGGCCGGGAACGACAGCACCGATGCCATACAGCGTTGGCTTTGGGTGGGAGCACATTTCGAGCCCGATCGGACTGGACGGCTGGGATTTGCGCGCAGGCTGGCGCCCGCTTCCGCAAAAGGCGGCGGGGTTGAGCCTGGTGGCCGACATCGGGCGCGCCGCAGGGTCGCAATCGCTGCTGGCGACCAGCGTCAAAAGCACGGAATGGACGTTTCTGTTCGGACCGGAATTCGATATGCCGCACCGCGTGTTCGATCCCTATGGCGAGGTGCTGTTCGGCGACGCCCACCTGAGCCAGCGAACGAGCTCGCCAGCGGCGAGCAGTTCGGTCGGGTTCTCAAGCTTTGCGTGGCAGCTGGGGGCGGGACTGAAGCTCAACCTCACACGCTGGGCGTCGATCCGGTTGATTGAAGTGGACCTGTTGCATGCCAGCTTTGCGGGATCGGGGGCGAGCCATGCGCGGGTGGTCATTGGGGGGACGTTCAACTTCTGATGAGCGATCAGCTTGCGGCGAGCGGTGGCGCCAGGGAAACCTGATAGCTTGGTTCTATGCCTGTGAACCTGGCGCTGGTGCTGCACGCCCATCAGCCGGTCGATAATTTTGACGAGGTCATCGAGCAAGCATACCGCTCTTCGTATTTGCCCTTCGTGGCAGCCGTTTCGGAACGGAAATGGCTGCGGCTGAACCTGCACTTTACCGGGTATTTGCTGGAGTGGCTGGCGCAGCGGCATCCGGACTATATCGAGATGCTGCGGAAGCTGCTCGGGCAGCAGCGTCTGGAGCTGCTCGGAGGCGGATATTACGAGCCCATTCTGGCAGCCATTCCGGCCGCAGATCAACAGGAGCAACTGCGGCGGCTGAGGCGCGTGCTGCAGCTTCGGTTTGGCGTAAAGCCGCGAGGAGCGTGGCTGGCTGAGCGGGTGTGGGAGCCGGAGCTGGCGGCGGTGCTGGCCGAGGCGGGCATCGAATACGTGCTGCTCGACGATAGCCATCTGCAACAGGCTGGGCTCAAAGCCGGGGATCTGCACGGGTATTGGCTCACCGAAGCGCAGGGGCGGAAGGTGGCGGTGATTCCGTCGAACTATTTTTTGCGCCAGGCGCTGCCGTTTCGGGCCGAACGCGAGGGGCTGGAGTTTCTTGCCGCGGCTGCCGAGCGGCAGCCGGACAGCCTGCTGACCATGGGCGACGACCTGGAAAAATTTGGAAGCTGGCCGCATACCCATCAGCATGTCTATGGCGACGGATGGCTGCAACGGTTCCTCGATGGCTTGGAGGCAAGGCAGGACCAGGTCACGACCGTGAGGCTTTCGGATTACCTGGACGGGCACGCGGCGCGCGGTTTGGTCTATATTCCTTCGGCATCGTATCCGGAAATGATGCAGTGGGCGGGAAGCCGTACCTGGCGCGGGTTTTTGACGCGGTATCCGGAAGCGAATCTGCTGCACAAGACGCAACAGGAACTCAGCCGGAGGCTGGCAGAGGGCGGCGGGAATGCCCGCGCCCACACGCACCTGCTGGCGGCGGAATGCAACGACGTGTACTGGCACGGATGGTTTGGGGGATTGTATTCGCCCCATCTGCGGCAGGCGGCGTTTGCGCATCTATTGGCGGCCGATGCTGCCATCGAGAAGCAGGCGCCAGCGGCGCGAGTACGCCGCTTCGACCTGCTGTGCAACGGCAGCGAAGTGGTCGAGATGCGCACGCCGGAGGTCAGGGTGGTAGTAGCGCCGGGCGATGGCGGCACCGTGAT
>JBOGKK010000004.1:0-46766 GCA_050745425.1 Terriglobales bacterium | reverse complement strand
GCGCCGGCCAGCTCGCAAATATCGGCAATGGCATTGGCGTAGGAAATTTTCATCGACAAGAACGAATTCGAGGCATGTTTGATCAATTCCGCACTGGTGACATCGGTAGCGACCCAGACCGGAGCTTTCCAGCCACACCCGCGAGTGGGCCGGTCGTGCCAGCCGCAGTGGCCGGTGCCCTCCAGCACCGGGGCGTAGATTTTGCGCAGGGCTGCGGCGGCGCGCTCGCCGCCGCCAACCACGATGCGGTCGGGATGAAAAAAATCGTACACGCCCGTGCCTTCACGCAGGAACTCGGGGTTGGAGGCAACGTCAAAGTCCAAACCCTTGCCGTAGGTGGCCAGCACGCGCTGAATCTGATCGCCCGTGTGCACCGGCACGGTGCTCTTGCTGACGATCAGCCGGTAGCCGCGGGCGTGGGCGGCGATGGCGCGCGTCACCACCTCAACCGCGGCCAGATTCGCCTTGCCGTCGGCATCGGGTGGTGTGCCAACGCAAATAAAAATGGCCTCACCAAACTGGATGGCTTCGCTGATATCGGCCGTGAACGTGAGTTTGCCCGCCGTGCGCGCGGCTGCAATCACTTCCGGCAGGCGTTCTTCGAAAATTGGAACGCCGCCGGATTGCAGCATCGCGATTTTGGCGCTATCGGCATCTACGCATACCACATCGTGCCCAATCGCCGCCAAGCAGGCACCCGACGTCAGACCTACGTAGCCGGCACCGATAATGCAAATTTTCATTGTCACCCAGTGTAACCGTTCACAGGCAAGTTTAGATGCGTGTGCATTGCTCAGGGCTGCCCCGGCCGTCGCTGGTTCCGCTAAAATCGAACGCGATGCCAAGTTCCGAAATGCAGCCGGCGGCCCGCTTGTACCTGATTGATGCCATGGGCTATGTGTTCCGGGCCTTTCATGCCCTGCCGCCCCTTAGCAACGCGCAAGGCGTGCCCACGCAGGCGGTGCTCGGTTTTGTGAATATGCTGCGCAAGCTGATGCAGGAGCAGCAGCCGCCGGCGCTGGTGGCCGTGTTTGATTTGGCCGGTCCGACGTTCCGCGATGAGCGTTTCGCCGCCTACAAGGCGAATCGGGCGGCCATGCCGGAAACTCTCGGACCCCAGATCCCTTATATCCGCCAGGCGCTGGAGGCCTACCGGGTGCCAATTCTGCAAGCCGCCGGATTCGAGGCCGACGATGTAATCGGTACGCTGGCGCGGCAGGCGGCAGCGGCTGGGGATGAGGTCGTGATCGTTTCCAGCGATAAGGATCTGTTGCAGCTCGTGGCCCCCTTGGTGCGCGTTTATAACCCCAGTACGAATCTCATGCTCGATGCCGAGCAGGTAGTGGCGAAGCTGGGGGTGCGCCCCGAACAGGTCGCCGACTATCTGGCGTTACGGGGCGACGCCGTTGATAACATTCCGGGCGCACCGGGGATTGGCGAAAAAGGCGCGCAGCAGATCATCACCCAGTTCGGTTCGGTCGCGGCCGCTCTCGACCGCGCCGCCGAAGTTGCACGCAAAACCTACCGCGAGTCGCTGCAGAATCACCGCGAGCAGATTCTCATGAGCAAAGAGCTCGCAACCATTTCCACCGCCGTGCCGATTGCCTATACACCCGATGCCTGGCGCGTCCAGGCCCGGGATGAAGATCGTTGCCGGGCGCTGTTTACCGAACTGGAGTTCCATCACTTGCTGCAGGGACTGGCGGCGGCGCCGGCGTCGCCTCCGCCGGCCTCCGCCGTGCTCGATCCACTGGGACTGGATGAGCTGTTGCACTCCGGCGAACGCTTGGGGCTGGCCGTGGGCGCTGACGGCCGCCTTGGCATTGCCCGCAGCGATGCCGCCGGTGTTGCCGGCCCTGAGCTGGTCGGCGCCCGCCATGATTTACTGTCTGCGGCACTGGCAGACGGACGCCAGCGCTGGAGTTGGGAAGATGCACGGGCCATCCGTGCCGGTTTGGAGCCGCTGCGCCTGCAACGGCCGGTTTTGGACCCAGAGCGCATTGCCGATGTCGGCTTGCTGGCGTATCTCGACGACCCCACGCAGCCGAGTTTTGCGCTGGCAGCCGTGGCGCGCCGTCTGGCGTTGCCAGACGGCGATGGCGATGCCGGGCAGGCGGCGCGCTCCGCGGCTCGGGCCGCCACCGAACTCGAGCCGCGGGTGCGCGCCTCCGGCCAATGGCCCGTCTATCGCGACATCGATCTGCCGCTGCTCCCGGTGCTGGAAGCCATGGAGGCGGCGGGCGTTCGGCTCGATCCGGAACCTTTACGAGTGCTTTCACTGGAGTTGGAGCGGCGCGCGCTCGCCTGCCAGGAAACGGTGTTCGAGCTGGCAGGCTGCCGCTTCAACCTCAACTCACCGCAACAGCTTGCCGAAGTTTTGTTTACCAGGCTTGGACTTCCGGCGCCCGCCCGGCGGGGCAAGACGAAAGTGCCTTCGACCGCGGTCGACGTGCTCGAGACGCTGATCGAACATGCCGTGATTCCTCCGATTCTGGAGTTCCGGCAGTGGACCAAGCTGAAGTCGACGTATGTGGATGCGTTGCCGCCGCTCATCCGGCCGGAAACCGGACGCGTGCATACCACGTTCGTCATTGCTGGTTCGGCCACCGGGCGGTTGGCCTCCGTCAATCCGAATCTGCAGAACATTCCCGTGCGCACGGAAGTGGGGCGGCAAATCCGTGCCGCGTTCGTGCCCGACCCCGGCCACCTGCTGCTCTCGGTCGATTATTCCCAGATTGAGCTGCGTCTGTTGGCGCATTTCAGTCAGGACCCGCTGCTCCTGCAGGCATTTCGCGGCGACACGGATATTCATCGGCTGACCGCGGCGGAAGTGTTCGGCGTGCCGCCGCTGCTGGTGAGCGATGAACACCGCCGGCGCGCCAAGGCGGTGAACTTTGGCATTGTGTATGGTCTGTCGGCGTTTGGGCTGGCCCGGCAGTTGGGCATTCCACAAAGCGAGGCGGCAGGCTTCATCCGCCGTTATTTCGAGCGTTACGCCGGCGTCAAAACCTACATCGAACGCTGTCTGGCGGAAGCGCGGCGCGAGGGCAAGGTGCGGACCCTGTTCGGGCGGGTGCGGCCGATCCCCAATTTAGACTCCCGCAATCCCACCCTGCGCGGCTTTGCCGAGCGCACCGCCATCAATACGCCGCTGCAGGGCACCGCCGCCGATCTGATCAAACTGGCGATGATTCATCTGCAGCCGCAGCTGGCGGCGCACAACGCGCGCCTTTTGCTGCAGGTGCATGACGAGCTGGTGCTGGAGGTGCCGCAGCCGCAGGCGCCGGCGCTGGCCGCAGTCGTGCGGGAAGCCATGGAAGGAGTGGCCGAGCTTGCCGTTCCGCTTCGCGTCGAGGTCGGCATCGGCCCCAACTGGCGCGACCTCGGCTGACAGCCGGAAGGCCTATTCCTGAATGCGCAACTGCACGCGTTCGATGGAGCGCGCGCGCCCGTCCTGGCTGTCGATGATGGTGCCGCAGAGGCGAACGTCGCCGCTGGCGGGTTCGAGCTTGCCCGGATATCCATGCAGCATACGCGGCCGCACACTTTCGAACTTCGAGCCGATCACGCCCGCGTAAGCGCCGGTCATACCCACGTCGGTCTGGAAAGCCGTGCCTTGCGGCAGAATGCGCTCATCCGCAGTCGGTACATGCGTGTGCGTCCCCAGCACCGCCGTCACCCGGCCGTCGAGATACCATCCCATGGCCTGCTTTTCGCTGCTGGCCTCGGCATGCATATCGACGAGAATGGTGCGGCAATCGGGCGGCAAATCGCTCAGCAACGCATCCGCGGTGCGGAATGGGCACGCCAGCGGGGTCATGAAAACGCGGCCCTGAAGATTGAGCACGGCGAAGCGTTCGCCCGTACTCGTCTGTCCCTGGAATACTCCCCGGCCGGGCAGGGCATTGCCGAAGTTGGCGGGGCGCAGGAGCCGTTGCGCCGGATGTTCGGGATGATCTTGGGCGCTGTCCCACCAGGGGCCGATTTCGCGCTTGTCCCAAATGTGATTGCCACCGGTGAGTACGGCAATGCCGTAGCCCAGCAGTTCCTGCACCAGCGGCGGAGTGATGCCGAAACCGGCGGCGGCGTTTTCGCCGTTGGCGACAATCACGTCGATCTTGTTTTGCGTCGCGACATCGCCGAGATGGTCGCGCACCACGCGGCGGCCCGGGTGGCCATAGATATCGCCGATGAAAAGCAGCCGCATCGTGCCTGCTTACCTCGCCCGGTGCAGCAGGTGATCGAGATCGGCGGCTAAGGCGCGGGCGCGCTCGCCGACCTGATGCCGCAGGCGCTCGACCTCGGTGCACAAGCGTTCGTTTTCGTCGGCAAAATTGATGGCGGTCAGCACCGCAACGCGCATCGAGTCGACCACGCGCGCTTCCTTTGCGACCTGGCGCATTTTGCGATCCACACGCTCGGCCAAGCGTTCGACGGTGGCGGCATCGCCGCCCGCGATCGAGTAATTCTGGTCGTAAATGCTGACGCGGGTGCTGCTCATGCCGGGTGTCGCGGGCGCTAAGTCTCCGCTCCCTCCAGTTGTTTGCTGAGACGGGCGATGCGCTGGCGTACCTCGTGCCTCTCCTTGCGCAACTGTACCAGCTCATGTTCGTTTTGCGAGTGTCCCTGCAGCAGTTTCTCGTGGGCCGCCTGCAGGGCAGACAGATCGGCCTGGGCGCGATCGCGCTCGGCGCGCGCCTGCTGCAAAGCCTCGGCGACGCGGTGTATCTTGGTTTCCAGTTCGAGGAATTCTTCCCATCCCTCGGTCATGAGTTCAGCCTGTTGCGCGGTGGTGGTGGCCATAAGACAAAATCAATTGCAGAAAGCAAAAAGCCCTTCAGGATATGCCGGAGTATAGCGTTTTGGCGCTGCCGGATGCAATCGGCAAGAGCGCGGAGATGGCGCTGCCGCGCAGCACTTCGAGCACCGGGCCGCGCGGGCGCGTAACCGCGTCGTGGCCGGGAAGAAAAAAGCGGTAGGGCAACTGTGCGGCCTTGCGGATGCCGACACGCGGCGTAACCGCAATGGCAGCAGGACGCGCGCCGTCGTCGGCGAGGAACAGACTTCCAGGCGCGGTCAGGTCGCATCCGTTGTCGGCCAGGCTGAGGCCCAGGGCGCGGCTCAGGCGGCCCGGACCGGAATAGGTGATCGGCGGCAAGCCGTCTTCTTCCGCCCCGCGGAACAGCACCCCGCCGGCCTGTCCCTCCGGTAGCGTGGACACATTCAGGCAAAGATGCAGGCCATAAATCAGGTAAAGGTAGGCATGCCCAGGCTCGCCAAACAGAACCGCATTGCGCGCCGTGCGCCCCGCCGCGGAGTGCGCGGCATCATCACCGCTGCCGCGATAGGCTTCGGTTTCGACCAGGCGGATACGGTGCTCGCGGCCACGATGGCGCCGGATCAGCAGTTTGCCGAGCAGCGCCGGAGCAACCTGAGTGGGACCGGCGTTAAAAAAACTCCGGGGCAGCGCTTTAAAGCTGCAAGGCATGCAGATACTGCCGAAATGCCGCGCCCAGGTCTTCGCGCTGCAGCGCCAGCTCCACCGTCGCCTGCAGAAAACCGAGCTTGTCGCCCGTATCGTGGCGCCGGCCTTGGAACTGGTAGGCGTAAAACGGTTCTTCCTGGGCGAGGGCGCGCATGGCGTCGGTGAGTTGTATTTCGCCGCCCGTGCCGCGTTTCTGATGCCGCAGATGCTTGAAAATGCCCGGCGTCAGCAAGTAGCGGCCGACCACCGCCAGATCGGAAGGGGCATCTTCCAGACGCGGCTTTTCGATCAGATCGGCGAGGCGGACGACCGGACCAAGAAAACGATCCGGGTCGAAGTTGTCCTGAACCGCAGCCGGTTTGACCACGCCGTAGCTGGATATCGCCTCCCCGCTGATTTTTTCCACCGCGACCACGCTCGCCCCGGTGGCTTCGTACACGTCCAGCATCTGACGCATGACCGGAACCTGAGCGTCAATGACATCGTCGGCCAGCAGCACGGCGAAGGGTTCGCCCGCGACCAGGCTTTCCGCCGCCAGCACCGCATGCCCCAGGCCGAGAGCCTCTTTTTGGCGCACGTACGCGACGTGGATCATGTCGCTTACCTCGCGCACCACCGCCAATAAATCGGTTTTACCCTTTTCCTCCAGCGTCCGCTCGAGCTCGTAGCTGACGTCGAAATGATCCTCGATGGAGTTTTTGCCGCGTCCGGTCACGATCACGATCTCATCGATCCCGCTGTCCAGCGCTTCTTCGACGCCATACTGGATAATCGGCTTGTCGACCAGCGGCAGCATCTCCTTCGGCTGCGCTTTGGTGGCGGGTAAAAATCGCGTACCCAGGCCAGCGGCGGGAAATACGGCTTTGCGAATTAAACGGGGCGGCGTCGTGAGCATCGGCTTGAGGTTCGTTTGCGGGCTTTATTTTAGCAGAGGCAGGCCGGCGATGGGGCCCCGCGCCAATCAATAGAGGGATAATCAGCTCATGCGCCGATTGACCGAACTGGCTCGCGCCTGCGGGTGCGCGGCCAAGCTCAGCCCTCAAATTCTGGACGCCGTGCTGCCGGCTCTGCACGGCTACCGCGATGCGAACTTGCTGGTGGGGTTTGAAGGCGCCGAGGATGCCGCCGTCTATAAGCTGCCCGAGCCCATCGCCGCAGGCATGGCGTTGGTGCAGACGGTTGATTTTTTTACCCCGATTGTGGACGACCCGGCCGATTTCGGCGCCATTGCCGCCACGAATGCTCTCAGCGATGTCTACGCCATGGGCGGGCGTCCCATCGTCGCGCTTTCCATCCTCGGTTTTCCTGCGGGCGAAAGTACGGAACTGCTGCAATGTATTCTGCAAGGCGGCCTCGATACGCTGGCGCAGGCGGGCTGTGCGCTCGGCGGCGGCCACAGCGTGCGCGATGAGGAGTTGAAGTTTGGCTACAGCATTACCGGGCTGGTCGACTCCGCCCGCGTGCTGCGCAACTGCGGCGCCCAGGCCGGCGATCGCCTGGTTTTGACCAAGGCCATCGGCACCGGCGTGATCACCACCGCGCTCAAGCGCGGCGCACCACTGGATCCGCAGGATTTCGCGGCCGCGGTGCGGTCCATGCGCACCCTCAATCGTGACGCGGCGGCGGCGGCACTGGCCGCAGGTGCGCACGCCGCTACCGATATCACCGGCTTTGGCCTGCTCGGGCATGCCCGCGAAATGGCGCTTGCCAGCGGCGTCCATTATCGCCTCGAGGCCGCGGCCGTCCCCTTGCTTCCGGGCGCACGCGCTTGTGCGCTGTCATGCCAGTCGCAGGGACTGCTCAACAATCGCGCCTTTGTCTCCCCTGCGGTGGAAATGGGCGCGGCGGTGCCCGAAGATTTGCAGGCCTTGCTATTCGATCCACAAACCAGCGGCGGATTATTGCTCGGCCTGCCTGCCGGCGCAGCCAGCGGATTTCCCGGCGTATGTATCGGGTGCGTCGAACCAGCGCAGCGCGGAAATTGCTGCCTGACGGTCGCCTAGCTCCTGTGCGGCTCTGACATCAGGAAGAGCCGCACGCTCTCCCCCGGAGCGGGCTGCACCAAGTCTGCAACTGCGTTAGGTTCCGTTGTACACTCGCCCTCGTGGCCCCTCTTCGCCTCGCCGCTCCCGATTCGCTACGCCCGTTGCTGGCCTCCACGGGTTTTGATCTCCTCTGTCCTCCCATGCCCACCGACGAGCGCCGGCGCGAGCGCTGGCAGCGGCTATGGCTGGAACGGCGCGCGCCATCGGGCGCCACCCCGGCCGAAGCCATGGCAGCGTTGCAATCGCCATCGCTGCGCGCCCTGCTGGCGGTGCTCGACCGGCAAGCAGACGCGGCCATCGTGGACGCCGCCGAGCCCGCCGCTGCGGCCGCCTGGCGCTGGCTGGAACCGCGCCCTCAGCAGTTGTGTGCCGAGCTGTGGCTGGCAGGCGACCCGGCGGCGAACCGCGACGAACTGGGCTGGTGGGAAGCGAACGCAGCCGATCCCGTATCGGTCGCCGCCGAAAAGTTGCGCAGCGCTGTTGCCGAAATGGCGCGGCTGACGGACCGGCCCGCCCTGGCCGCGGTGGTCAGTCTGGTGGGCGCTGGCGTGACTCGCCGCCCGCCCGGAGATCGCTTCACGGCAACCCTGGTGGCACGTGCTCCCGCCCTCGCGGTTTCCGTCTACAGCCCCCTGTTGTTCCGTGAGGGCAGACTGCAGGCTGCGGCGCTGCTCGCCGAAATCAGGCGCCGTACGGGAGTCTCAACGCCCGTGATTTTTGCTCCGCAGTTGGAGCGCGCGGAGATGGATCCATGGTCCGGACCGCTACTGGCGGGTGCCGAAATTGCGGTGGCCCGCTTGCGTCCCGATGCCAGTGCCACCGCAGCTCAGGCAACCTGTGCCTGGCTGCAGCGATGGCCGGCTGTGGGCTGACGCAGTCGCCAGCCGGAGCTTTCAATTAAGCGTTGGTTGCTGCCTTAGGCAGGATGAAGTAGACCTCTTCATGCAGGTCCGGTTTGAGAAAGCCGCAGCGCGTGAGAATCCCTTTGCTGTTTTCGATCATCTGCGGATGGCCGCACAGATACGCTGCCGTTTGCCCCGCGCCAAAACCAGCCGCGTCGGCGTATTTGCGTATCAGATCTTCGGCGCGACCGCGCTCGCCCGTCCACGATGTGTCTTCCCAGTGGCGCGAAATCGAAAACGCTACCTGCACGTTCGGCAGCCGCGCCGCGAGTTGCTGTAATTCCTCCGCATAGCCAAATTCCCAGGACCGGCTGCCGGCCTGGATGAGAACCATGCGCGTGCCTGCCGGCGCCCACGCCGGATCACGCGCCCAACTCCGCAGCATGCTCACGAACGGAGCGACGCCGGTAACCGTGGCTACCAGCAAGTGCTGCAAGTGCCCACGCTTGCGGTCGAGTTGAAACAAACCTTTGGCTGAGCGGCGCACATGCACCGTGTCGCCAACCTGCAGTGCGTAGAGCAGCGGCGTCAACTCGCCGTGCGGCACGAGCTCGAAGAACAACTCCATCTCCTCCTCTGATGGGCTGGACACAATCGAGTACGGGCGTTCGTGGATGCCGTTGGCATCTTCCACTGCCAGGGTTGCGTATTGGCCGGGCCGGAAAGGGAACGGCTCCGCCAGCCGCATACGCACCGTCCACAAATCGCTGCTCAAATTGCAGCGCGCGGTAATCACAGCAGGGTAGTATTTGGCTGTGTCCATGGTCACACCAATGCTGCGATTGTACGCTTTGTCAAAGCCGCTGCGTTCTTTCGAGTCGGAGGCAATGCTGGCCGGCCTGCCTTTTCGTAGTGCCGCACATTGGCAGCAGCACTACATCTTGGGGTCTAACCCCAGTCGTCACTATGTTTCAAAATAAATCTTCCTATGCGCTCGGAATTCACTTGCAAGCCCTCTGAGCCGATGGTACAAATGTGAGCGGTAGTGCTGTTGTATCTGTCCGCAATGTCAAGGAGGTTTCGATGAACATTCGCCGTACACTCATGGCGATGGGCGTGGTCGCTGGAGTTGCATGCCTGCCCATGTTTGGAACCACTGGCGCGATTGTGAGTCCGACGGCAGGCACGGTGGCTGTTAATGGCCAACCTGTCGCTGCGGGCTCGGCTATCGTTGCCGGGGATTTGGTTTCGACGAGCACCGCTGGTAGCGCCCGTATGGTGCTGCCGGGCGGTTCGCTAATCGCTGGCTCTAACACTAATTTCCGGATGGAGAGCGTCAAAGGCGCTACCCAAATCCGCCTGAGCAATGGGCTGGTCGAGGTTTCTGGCTTCCTGCCGGTCGCCCTCTCCACCCGCACCGTTGTTCCGTCCTCGTCCAACGCTCGTTTCAACGTCTACGACCTTTCGGGGAAAGTCTACGTTGAGACTGTCGCGGGCAAGGTCGCTGTGAAGTCTGCCAAAGGCAGCGTCACTGTTCCCGCCGGCAAGTCCGTCGAGTTCAATGATTCGTCTGCTGCATACCAGGCTACCGCTGGCGCAAGCATGCTGGGGCCGATCCTGTCGGGCACAAGCGCTGTCTTGGGCGTCGTGAGCACTGTTATGGCCACCAAGGCCAAGACGGCTGCGAACAACGCCATGGCGTCTGCGGATGCAGCGACTGCGGCTGCGAATGCAGCGACTGCAGCTGCGAATGCAGCGACTGCGGAAGCAACCAAGGCGTGCGACGCCAATGTCGTCAGCACTAGCTGCCTGCTGTAATTGAGGCGTAGCGTATTCAGGGCCGCCTCTCGGGGCGGCCCTTTTTTTTGCGTTGAGGTAATTCCGTCTTTGCTGCAACTGAGGAGGTCGCGATGAACTCTCGTCGTTCTTTCCTGGCGTTCATTCTGGGCGCAGCTGTCACCTGCCTGCCATTGTTCGGGACTACGGGCGCCATTCTGAACCCCACCGCGGGCACCGTGGTCATCAATGGCGAGCCTGTTCCTGCAGGTTCGGCGGTTGTTGCTGGAGATCGGGTCGCAACCAGCGCCGGTGGGAGTGCTCGCATGGTGCTGCCGAGCGGTTCCTTACTCGCCGCCTCCAACACCGCCTTCCGCATGGAGAGTGTCCACGGCGCCGCGCAAATCCGACTTGACCACGGCTTGGTCGAGATTAGCGGCCTCTTGCCGGTAGCGCTCAACCGCAGTACCGTCGTTCCTGCCTCCTCCCATGCCCGCTTCAAGGTCTACGCTATCTCGGGAAAAGTCTATGTCGAAGCAATTGCAGGCAAAGTGACGCTGAGGTCGGATACCAGAACCACTGCCATTCCGGCTGGCACAACCGTCGAATTCAGCGATGCCGCTGCTACCGCGGCCGGGTTGTCTCCCACCACTAACAGAATCCTGCTCTTTACGGGCATGGCCGCCAGTGCGGCCGGCCTTGTGATCGCCATTCGCGCGAAAAAGACGGCAGATAGCGTCATCTCTCCCTCCAGCCTCTAAGAGCTGCGAAAACAGCAATCTCGGATCGAGCGGTCCCGCCTCACCGCTTGCCGCCATACCCCCATATAGGGGTGGGCAATGCAATACCAGCGATCTGCGGCCCTCCAGCAGTTTCATACTAGCTATAGCACGGCCAAATCTGGAACTGCGTTAAGTGTGTGCGCCTTTTACCTTGCTGGCAATGCGAGCAGATGGTAGAACTAAGAAAGGTGATCTTGTAGTTTCTGCCCGCACAAGATAAGAGAAGTAAGGAGGTTTCAATGAATATTCGCCGTTCGCTTCTATCAACAATGGGTCTCGCCGCCGCGGTTGCCTGTCTACCCCTGTTCGCAACTACAGGTGCAATTCTAAGTCCGATGGCAGGTAAGGTGGCTGTCAACGGCCAACCTCTGGCCGCAGGCTCGGCCATCGTCGCCGGGGATACGGTTGCAACCAGTGCCGCTGGGAGCGCCCGCATGGTGCTGCCCGGTGGTTCCCTCATCGCCGCTTCTGACACTAATTTCCGGATGGAAAACGTCAAAGGCGTCTCTGAAATCCGTTTGAACCGCGGTCTGGTGAAGGTTGCCGGCATGTTGCCCGTGGCCCTCAAAACCCACACCGTTGTTCCCGCCAATGGCCGAACCCGCTTTAATGTCTACGACCTTTCCGGAAAAGTGTACGTTGAGGCGGTTGCCGGTACCGTGGCCGTGAAGTCCGCTCACCGCAGCTATACAGTCCACACCGGCGACGCTGTCTCGTTTACAGATGCGCAGGCTGTGCCTGCCGCTGCCGCTTCCAGCGGTGCCTCAATGGCAGTGCCAGTCGCTATCGGTATCGCTGCCGCTGCTGCCGTGGTCACCGGCATTGTCGTGCACCAAGCCACGAAGTGCGATAACTGCGTGCCCAGCCCTTCGGGTCTGTAAGTATCCGGAAGGGAAGAAAAAGGAAAGGCCGTCCCGCTCAGCGGGACGGCCTTTCCTTTTCCCTGGTGCGCACCTCAGCGTTTGGGCTTGCGGCGGCGCGGGCCGGCGCCGCCTTCGCCTTTCGGTTTGCGGCTGCCGCGCTTCTTACGGCCACCATCCGCCACAGCAGCCGCGAGGCTTAGTGCCGCCTCTTCGGTCTGTTCGCCGTGGATGCCGCTGTAATAGCCAAGCACCGCGATCTGGGAATCTTCCGGTTCGATCGCTTCCGGGCGAGCCGGCGCCGCGGCCGCATTACCATTGCTTTCGATGGCGGTTGCGGCGGCAGCCTGCTCGGAATCGAACCCGGGCTGGCGATCGTCATCGGCAGCGGGCGCGCCGGAGTCCGGCTCCGTGCGGTTGCCGTTGTCCGGGGTGCCGTCGCCCGCCGCTTCGCCGTCGCTCGCGGCACTTGCGGCCAGCGATCCCGGAGAGCCCGCTGCATTCCCGGTCGGGGGAATAAATACGCGCAAGGCGCCCCGGCGATCACGTTGCAGCCGGAGCCAGTTCTGGTTCTGGCCGGCGCGCAGCAGATCGACGATGGAGCCGAAGCCGAACTGCTGTTCATCGAAATTGGGCTCTTCCGTGCGCAGTAACTGCTTCACATTGCGCAGGTACAACGGGCGCGGGTTGGTGCCTTGTAGAGGAGCGAGAATGCGCTGCAGTAGATCGAGTGCTTCCTCGGGAGGGCGTGTCGGCGCCACCGCTGCGGCTTCGCTGCTGCTGTATTCGCCCGGTGTGCCGCCCGGTTCGGAACCTTCGCCGCCGTCGTCCTCGGCCGATTCCGGATGGGTTTCGCCTTCGCCAACTAGCTCGCTGGCCGCCTGCGGCTCGCGCTCCAGCGGCTCGACCACAAAGCTGTTACCCTGCTGACGCAGGTTCAGCAGCCCTCCGGCCGCCATCTTCTCCATGAAGGCGCGGAACGAGCTGGCGCCGTAGTCGCGTTCGTTAAAGGTGGAATCCAACTGGATCAGCGTACTTTTGAGCAGCCCGAGCTGCGGCTGGACCTCACGGTCGGCGAGCACCTTCAGGCCGCGATACACCAGCGGCACGGCGCGCTCGAGTGCGTACACGGCGCGGCGCCGCACGCCATCATCTCGCCGGCGCTCCGAGGGCGAGGTGGCTTCGACCAGGTTTTCATAGGCGAGGAATTCGCGGCAATTGCGCTGCAGTACACTCGATGTAAAGCTGCGGCCTCCAACGACGAATACGGCCTTGTTGTATTGCTTGAGTTTTTCCACCAGGGCGATGAAGTCGCTGTCGCCGCCGACAATCACAAAGGCGTTGATGTGGGAGTGGTTGATGGCCATTTCCAGCGCATCGAGCGCGAGGTTGATATCAGCGCCGTTCTTGTCGCCGCGCGGCGTTAGGTCGCGCTGCACCATCAGGACGGCGTTTTGCGTCAGCGTGCGGGTCAGCTCCCCCGCGCGCTTCCAGTTGCCATATGCGATTTTGGTGACGACTTCACCGCGCTCCTTGAGCGCTTCCAGCACCAGCGCGAGGTCAAAGTCGCGGTTGAGCGTGCTGCGCACGCCGATCTGGATGTTGTCGAAGTCGATAAAGACTGCAATTTTCAATTTTTCTTCGTTCACGGTTTTTCAGGCCTGGAACCAGCCTCGGCGCCTGAGCGCGCTTGCGGAAGTGCTATGTTGGCAGCGGCGCTGCACACCAGATTTTGGGCAAGGTCCGGCGGTTTCGAATCGCACACGGCAAAAGCGGACTGCGGCTCGTGTGCCATTGCTAGACTACCACAATCTAGCCGATAAGGCTAGCCCTATCGCCATGGACCGGCGCCGCCCCTCCGGCCTCGTTTCGCTTTATCATGAAGGGCATGGCTGCATCGGATTCCGCCTCTTCCGCCTCGGCTTCGCCCTCGGCTCCCCATATTGCTCTCGCTATGGACCTGGACCGCGTGGAAGCCCTCTCCGACGATCTGGAGCGCGTGGCGGAAGATCGCGACGCGGCCGCGCTGATGCGCGCTCTGGTGGGCATGTTCAAGGCCCGCGTGCCGCACTATCACTGGGTGGGGATTTATTTGCTCGAGGACCGCGAGCTGCACTTGGGGCCCTTTGCCGGCGCGCCCTCCCCGCACGTGCGCATCCCCGTGGGCGAAGGCATCTGTGGCGCCGCGGCGCAGCAGCGCGAGTCGATTATCGTGCCTGACGTCCATGCCGATCAGCGCTATCTGGCGTGCTCGCTTGCCACACGTTCGGAGATCGTGGTCCCCATCATGGATGGTAGCCGGGTACTGGGAGAAATCGACATTGACAGCGACCACCCCAATGCCTTCAATGAGCACGATCAGGCACTCTTGGAGCGCGCCGCCTCGCTCATTGCCGGAGCCCTTACCCGCGCCCCGCGGCGGCTACGCTGGGAACAGCCGGAGGCCGTGGCTGGCTAGCGCTTCTGCTGCCGTGGCTGCCTCGGCCGAATACCAGCGCCGCCTTGCCGATCAGCGCCAGCGGTTGGCTTCAACCCAGCGTCTCGACCTGCGGCTCGGGGTGGCCAAGCTGGCCACGGTGGCCGCGTGGCTCATGCTGGCTTGGCTGTCGCTGATTCGCCATTGGTTTGCCGGCGCGTGGCTCTGGTTGCCGCTGTTGCTGCTGGTGGTGCTGTTCTGGTGGCACGATCGCATCCTGAGGTCCCGCCGCCGTGCCGAGCGCCTGACGGCCTATTTCGAGCACGGTATCGCGCGTCTGGAGGATCGCTGGAGCGGCACCGGCGATGCCGGCGAGCGCTTTTGCCATCCCCAGCACCCCTACGCCTCTGACGTCGATCTGTTTGGCTCCGGCGGGCTGTTTGAACTGCTCTCGACGGCCCGTACCTCGATGGGGCAGCAGTGCCTGGCGGACTGGATGCTGGCGCCGGCTTCTCCCGCCGTCGTGCGCGAGCGCCAGAGCAAAGTGGAAGACCTCCGTCATCAGATCGACTTGCGCGAGACCATCGCCGCCCTCGGCGAGGACTTGAACCAAACCGTGAAGCCCGAGCGCCTGCGGGCATGGGCGCAGGCGCCAGCCAGCCTGAAGCGATTGTGGGTGCGCTGGGTTTATGCCGGGCTTGCAGCCGGCGCCGTCGCCTTGCTGGTGTACGCCATCTTCAGCGGTCAGTTTACCTATTTATTTTTACTGGTGCTGGCCGAGATTATCATTTTGTTCCAGCTTGGACCGAAGCTGGACCCGGTGTTGGCTCAACGCGGTGCCAATGGCGCCGGGTTGAGCCTGTTTGCCGGCGTCGTCGAGCGCTTGCCCGCGCCCATCCCCGGCGCCGTGGCGGCGTTGCGGCAACTGGCCCATCTCGCCGACTGGATCGAAGCCAAAGACAGCCTGCTGGGCAAAGGACTGGATTTTGCACTGCTGTACAGCGTTCACCTGGCCTATGCCGCCGAGGCCTGGCGGCGGCGCCACGGACCCCAGGTGGCCCGTTGGCTGGACGCGGTGGCCCAATTCGAGGCATTGACTTCGCTGGCCTGCTACGCCTATGAGCATCCCGAAGACCCGTTTCCGGAGTTGGAGGAAAACGGGCCCGCGCTTTTTCAAGGCGAGGACTTGGGCCATCCTTTGTTGCCTCGGGCCACTTGTGTGCGCAATTCCGTCACACTCGATGAAAACACGCGCGTTTTGCTGATTTCCGGCTCGAACATGTCGGGCAAAAGCACCTTGATGCGCACCGTGGGCATCAATGCCGTGATGGCGCAAATGGGCATGCCGGTGCGGGCGCGGAGCCTGCGCCTCAGCCCGCTGGCGTTAGGTACGCGGCTGCGCACTGCCGACTCGTTGCAGTTGGGGCGCTCCGGGTTCTATGCGGAAATCTTGCGCCTGCGTCAGGTGTTTGAGCTTACGCGCGGCTCGCTTCCGGTCCTGTTTCTGTTTGATGAACTGCTGGAGGGTACCAACTCGCACGACCGCGTGCTGGGCGCCAGGGGATTGTTGCGCGCATTGCTGGAGCGCAATACGCTGGGCATGATCACCACTCACGATCTGGCGCTCACCGCAGTTGCCGAAGCGGGCGTGGCCACGGTGCGCAACATGCACTTTGAGGATCAGATTGAAGGTGATGACGTGAGCTTCGATCATCGACTGCGTCCTGGCGTGGTGCAAAAAAGCAATGCGCTGGCCCTGATGCGCATTATTGGGCTCGACGTTTAGACTAGTCTACCGCCGGCGCTTCTTTTTCTTCTTGCCAGGACGCGGCTCCCCGGCCGCAGCCGGTGGTGCCGCACCCGGCGCCGGCGCAGCCTCCTCGTGGTGCATTTCCACGGCCGCTGCTGGCGCCGGCGATGGTGGCGCGGGGATGGCGATCGCCGGTCCGCTCTCCACTGCGGGCACCGCATGATGCGCGCTGCGCTCGCTCATGTCGGTCCAGGAAAGCCAGGCGACGCCGACGCCGAAAATCCCATCCGGGATGGCAATCCATACCAGGTGCTCGCGCGCCATCCACACCGCAAGGACGACCACGATCAACCCAAGCACGATTAGAAGATATTGGAAGCTGGTTTGAAGCCCGCTGTCTGCCATAAGCTCACTCTAGACCATCCCTTTCGACCCGCGCTAACGGCCCGCACTCAGGCTGTGGCCGCCCACGCGGTTTTGATGAAACTCGCTGTGCTTGCGGCCATAGCAGTAGTAAACGATCAGGCCGACGATCATCCACCCGATAAACCGTACCCAGGTTTCCACCGGCAGCGCCAGCATCAGAACCCCGCAAAACACCACCGCTAGAATCGGAAACAGCGGCACGAACGGCACCCGGAACCCGCGCGGCCGGTCCGGCTGCTGCTTGCGCAGCACCAGTACCCCCAGCGCCACCAGCACAAAAGCAAACAGCGTTCCGATATTGCTCAGATCCGCCGCCGCCCCAATGTCTACCAGCCCGGCCGGGATGCCGACCGCCAGCCCCGCAATCCAGCTCGACGCGTACGGCGTCTGATATTTCGGATGAACCTTCGAGAATACCGGTGGCAGCAGCCCGTCGCGCGACATCGCAAACCAGATGCGCGTCTGCCCGTACTGAAACACCAGCAGCGACGACAGCATCCCCATCAGCGCGCCAATGTCCACTGCATACAACACCCACGGGTTGGCCTTGAGCGTCCGCAGCGCATACGAGACAGGCGCATTGGCCGCCGCGCCGCTCAGGAACGTGCTGTACTTCATCATGCCCAACAGCACGACGGCGACACCAACATAGAGGACGGCGCACACAATCAGCGAGCCGATGATGCCAAACGGAATATCCCGCTGCGGGTTGATGGCCTCTTCCGATGCGGTCGAGACCGAATCGAACCCGATGTAAGTAAAAAAGACGATCGCCCCGCCGGTGATAATGCCCGCGAATCCATGCGGTGCAAACGGATGCCAGTTCGCCGGGTGTATCATCATCCCGCCCGCGGCGATGAAGATCAAAATCGCCGCGAGCTTGACCACCACCATGATGTTGTTGGTCTCGGCCGATTCCCGAATCCCGCGCACCAGCAGCACCGTCAGGAACATCACCACCAGAAAACCCGGCAGATTGAACCACGCCCCCGTGCGCACGCCATTTTGCCAGATCGGTTCGGATAACTTCATGGGCAGGGGTATGCCCATGGCGCCGAGCAGGCTGCTCAGGTAGCCGGAAAACCCGACCGCCACCGCCACGTTGCTGACCGCGTACTCCAGAATCAAATCCCAGCCAATGATCCACGCGATCAGCTCGCCCAGCGTCGCGTACGAATAGGTATATGCCGACCCCGCAATCGGAATCATCGAGGCCAGCTCGGCGTAGCACAGCCCCGCAAAGCTGCACACCACCGCCACCAGCATGAACGAAATCGCGATCGAGGGCCCCGCCGCCGGTCGCCCGTGCATCATGGCATGCGAGAGATTGCCGTGTTGCAGCAGGCTGGTGATGATGTCGAGCACCTGCGCGTGCAGGATCGACGGTGCCTTGAAATTTTCCCCCGCTGCCGCCGTGCCCGTCAGCACAAAAATGCCCGACCCCACGATGGCGCCAATGCCCAGCGCCACCAGGCTCCACGGCCCCAGCGTCTTTTTCAGCCGATGCGACGGATCTTCCGAGTCCGCAATCAGCTTATCAATCGATTTTGTGCGCCAAAGCTGCGAAGAAGACATGGTGTGAAGCTCTCAGGCTAACACTGCTCCGCCGTTTACGCTGACAATTGAACCCGTCATGAAGTTCGCCCAGGGGGAACAGAGAAAGGCAATGCAGCCGGCGATTTCTTCCGGTTTCCCCACTCGCCCCAGCGGGATCGCCCCAAACACCCGGTCGGGATGGCTGCTGAAGGCCGGTTTTGCCATGTCGGTATTGACCCACCCCGGCGCCACGCAGTTGACGACGATCCCCTCGCGTGCGACTTCGGCCGCCAGTCCGCGTACAAGGCCGATCACGCCCGCCTTCGCCGCCCCGTAATCGGCGTGCCAGGCTTCACCCCGCTGTCCGGCCGTGGAGGCAATGGCCACAATCCGTCCTCGCGGCGCGTCCCCCTCCCGTGCCTGCGTCTTCATTTGCCGCACTGCCGCTCGCGCCAGGTGAAATACGCCGCTCAGGTTGATTCCGATGCCGTTGTCCCACGCCTCCGGCGCGAGTTTCTCGATCGCCACGTCCTCGGCGTTCCAGATCCCCGCGTTGGCCACGGCAATATCCATCCGCCCGAACCGTTCGGTTGCGGCTGCAATCAGCGCTTGACCCGCTCCCGAATCGCGTAC
This sequence comes from Terriglobales bacterium, assembly GCA_050745425.1. Lineage (GTDB taxonomy): Bacteria > Acidobacteriota > Terriglobia > Terriglobales > SCQP01 > SCQP01. The sequence goes on along the minus strand of JBOGKK010000004.1, from coordinate 28,215 downwards.
GTCGCCGCTGACAGCCACAATCCGCTCCGGTGCGCGGGCCACCACCGCCTCGGCTGCCGCCTTGTCGGTCCGATAGCTGAACACCACGCGCGCCCCGGCCTCGGCCAGCAGTCTCACCGTCGCCGCGCCAATGCCGCGCGAGCCCCCGCTGACCGCGGCCACTTGTCCCTCTAAATTTATAAACAGCACCAGCGCATAGTACCGGCCCCAGCCGTGTCTGCGCAAGCGCTCACGGCGTGGCGCTGCACGCGTGCACTACGCGCCGGCTGAATAAGGGCTCCCTTTCGAGCAACTCCGGCGGGCCTAATTACATCATAGAAAATATATGATTTATGTTCTATATATTCTCGGATATCTCGCAGTACTGAGCGCCGCGTCGCTGTTGCAAGACGGCATCCGCCACCAGTACTGGGAGCAGTACGGCGGCGGTCGCTCGCCCGCTCGCGGCAACCTGGAGCGGCCACGAGCAAGTGTCAGCGTTCATTGCCGGGGAGCCAAGCCCAGCCACAGCCCCGGCCGAAGCCGAATGCGCGAGGACGCCGCCGGCGGCATGGGCGAAGTCTTCCGCGCCCGCGACCACCAACTCCAGCGCGAGGTCGCCATCAAACTTTTGCCCGAGCGCCTCAGTCACGACGCTCGCCCACCCCAACCTACCGCTTGATTGCGGCATCGATCTGCCGCAGAAGCTCCCCATCGGTCATCCCGCCGTTCCAGCCATGGGGCTTTTCCGGCCTGCCGTAAACAAACGTCCCCGCGTAGTGCGGATCCTTCGTTGATGCGAGAAAGCGCTGCATGTCATACACGCCCAGATTCAGGTAGTAGGTATCCATGTCACCCACATAGACGCGCAGCTTGTTCACCAGCTTCGGCCCCAGCGTCGTCCAGTGCGCTTTCAGATAGGCCGTCAAATCGTAGCCATGATCCCGGGCATAATCGACCGCGGCGCGGTTAATCGCTCCCGTGCGCAGATTCCAGAACGCCACCGGATACCCGTCCGCGTCGATCGGACCCCCGGTCGCGAACCAGGCGTCAAACTGCTGCCCGCTGCGGCCCTGCGTGCCCTCCGCCGCCTCCGCCTGGCTCATCTCGGCCACACTGATCACCGGCTGCCCATCGGTCTGCCGTGCCGTGTAGCGCGGCGTGCGCAGCCATGGCCCCAACCCCGGCGCCCAGAACGCATTCGCATCCTGATACAGGTCCAGCACCTGAAAGTGATGGAAATCGAGCGGATCCGGATAGAGCGACCACGTCCCTCCAAAAAAGTCCGGATGCTTGATCATCAGGTTCATCGACTCCCAGCCCCCGGTCGAGCCCCCGGTGAGCATGCGCGCGCTCGGCTTGCGGTCAATGCGGAAGTGGGTTTCCACATAGGGGATCAGCTCCTGCAGGATCGCGTCGCCGCAAGGGCCGCTGTTGACCGAGTTCACCGCGTAGCAATCGTCGTAGTAGGGCGTCGGCGTCTGGAAGGTGACCAGAATCATCTTCGGAAAGCCCGGCGCCGACCACTCTTTGTAAAACTCGTATCCCGACTCCACCCCGAAGACCGAGCGCATGTACCGGCTGCGTGCGCTGGGCTTGCTGGGTGTCGTCGTGAATCCATACGGCGGGTGCAGCGTGAAATGGCCCTGGACGTAAACGACAGGATAGCTCTCGCGCGGGTGCTGCGCGTACCCGGCCGGCAGCAGCACAGTCGCTCCCATGAAGATGGGATGCCCCCAGAACGTGCTCATCAGCGCGCTCTGGATTTTGACGTGCTTGACCCACGGCGTATCCTGCGGTGCCTTGTGCGGCGGAATCACCTGGTCGAGCGCGAGCGCAACCGTCTGCGATGTCTCCGGCGCGATATGAATTTTCTTGACCGCGCTATAGAGGTTGTCCGGCGAGGTATTGAACTGCTGCCCGCCCCAGTGGTCCATGTGCGCCCAGATGACATGACCGTCGGAACGCGGAAAGCGCGTGTAGACGTTCATCAGTGCCTGCGCGTAATAATCGCCCGGCGGCAAGGCGGCCAGGCTCTTCACCACCGTGCCCAGCGCCGAGTTGCCGATGACGGCCGTCTGCCCCGGCTGCAGCTGGCTCACATCCTTGCCGAAGAATGGAATGTTGCCGTTGTAGCCGCCCGCCTGCAGCCGCGGTTCCCCGTGGCTGCTGCGCGTCACGAACACGAACGCGCGCCCGGTGATCGGCCCTTTGTGGATGCTGGCCGGAAACGACAGTGCAAAGCGCGTCCCCGAGGTCTGCGTCGTACAGCCGGCCGCCGCCATGGCTGCGGCGGCCAGCAGAGCGAGCCAAATCAGTTTGCGCATCGCTCTATTTCCTGATTGCGGCGTAAATCTGATGCAGAACCTGACCGTTGGTCATGCCCCCGTTCCAGCCATGCGGCTTTTCCGGACGGCCGTAGACGAAGGTGCCTTCATAGTGCGGGTTCTTCGTGGTCTTGAGGTAGTTCTGCATGTCGTACACGCCCAGGTTGAGGTAGTAGGTGTCCATGTCGCCAACGTAAACATGCAGCTTGTTGACGAGCTTGGGCCCGAGGGTGGGCCAGTGGGCTTTCAGGTAAGCCGTCAGGTCAAAGCCATGATCGCGGCCATAATCTACGGCGGTTTTGTTGATCACGCCGGTGCGCAGGTTCCAGAAGGGCACCGGGTAGCCTTCGCTGCTGATCGGACCCCAGGAAGCAAAAAACGCGCAAAGCTGCTGGCCGCTGCGGCAATCCGTGCCTTCCACCGCTTCCGCCTGGCTCATCTGCGCATAGTTGACTTCGGGCTGGCCATCCGGCTCGCGCGACATGTAGCGCGGCGTGTGCAGCCACGGACCCAGGCCGGGCGCCCAGAAGGCGTTGCTGTCGTTGTAGACATCGACGGATTGGAAGTGGTGGTAGTCGAGCGGGTCGGGATAGAACGTCCAGGTGCCCCCGAAAAAGTCCGGGTGCTTCACCATCAGGTTCATCGACTCCCAGCCGCCGGTCGAGCCCCCGGTCAGCATCCGTGCGCTGGGCTTGCGGATGATGCGAAAATGCGTCTCCACGTAGGGAATCAGCTCCTGCATGATGGCGTCGCCGTAGGGGCCGGAGTTCACCGAATTCACCGTATAGCTGTCGTCGTAGTAGGGCGTCGGCGTCTGGAAGGTGACCAGAATCATGCGCGGAAAGCTGGCCGACGTCCATTCCTGATAGAACTGGTAGCCGGTTTCCATGCCGAACACCGAACGCATGTAGGCGCTGCGGGCATTCGGCTTGCTGGGCTTGGGATTGAAGCCGTAGGGCGCGCGCAGGCTGAAGTGGCCCTGGATGTAGACGACCGGATATTTCTGGTTCGGATGTTGGGCATAGCCGGCCGGCAGCAGCACCGTGGCGCCCATGAAGATCGGATGACCCCAGAACCTGGTCAGCATCGGGCTCTGTATCTTGATGTGCTTCACCCAGCCGGTGTCGGCCGGCATGGCATGGGGCGGCAGAACCTGATTGAGCGCCAGCGAGACAGTTTGCGATTGATGCGGGTCAATATGTACTTTTTTGACGGCGCTGATCAGGTTGCCGGGCGCGGTGTTGAACTGCTGCCCGCCCCAATGATCCATGTGCGCCCAGATGACGTGGCCGTCGGAGCGCGGAAAGCGCGTGTAGACGTTCATCAGGCCCTGCACATAGTAATCGCCGGCGGGCAGATCGGTGAGACTCTTGACCACGGTCCCGAGCGCCGAGCCGTCAATGACGGCGCTTTGGCCGGGCTGGAGCTGGCTGACATCCGCGCCGAAGAAGGGAATGCCGCCGTTGTAGCCGCCCACCTGCAGGCGCGGCTGGCGCTCGCCGCTGCGCGTCACGAATACGAACGCGCGGCCCGTAATTGGCCCGCTGTGCACGCTGGCCGGAAACGACAACGCGAAGCGCGTGCCGGACGATGGCGATGAACATCCTGCCGCCAGCAGCGCGGCCACCGTCATCACTAGCATCCACGTGAGTTTGCGCATGAGGTCCCTCGATTCTGGGTCAGTGTAACCGAAATAGCTGTCATAATCGCGGAGTTTAGATACCCCCAACTCCACCGGAGGAATTCATCATGAGTGTTCGCAATTGCTTCGTGCGCGCCGCGGGCCTGGCGCTGGCCTTGGCGCTGGGTGCCTGGCTGCCCGCCGCCGCCCAGGGCCGCCGCCGCGGCATGCCCAATCCGGCGTCGTCCTCGTCGCCCTTCATGTTCGAAACCGCGGCCACCGATCCGCCGCCGTCGGTTACGCACCACACCATCCAGATGGACGGTAAAACGCTCCATTACACCGCCACCGTAGGCAAGATGCCCGTACCCGATGGCGCCGGCAAGATCGAGGGTCATCTCTTCTACATCGCCTACACGCTCGACAACCCCGATCCCTCGCATCCGCGCCCGGTGACGTTCAGCTACAACGGTGGCCCCGGCGCCGACTCCGTCTGGGTTGACATTGGCGGCTTTGGGCCGCGCCGCGCCGCCTTGAACGACAACGCCACCATGCCCGCGCCGCCCTTCACGATGGTCGACAATGAACAAACCTGGCTCGACGCCACCGACCTCGTCTTTATTGACGCCATGGGCACCGGCTACAGCCGCGCCACCTCACTCGCCAACCTCAAAAAGGCCGCCAGCGTGAGCGGCGACCTGCAGGCGTTCAGCGAGTTCGTCCGCTTGTGGCTCTACGACAACAACCGGCTCAACTCCCCCGTCATTCTGGCCGGCGAGAGCTACGGCACCTTCCGCTCCGCAGGTCTGGCGGGCACGCTGGTGCAGCATCACATTCCCGTCAGCGGCGTGGTGCTGTTGTCGAGCGTGCTCAACCTGATGACGCTTTCGCCTTCGATGAGCAACGACCGGCCCTACTGGCTGGCCCTGCCCACCCTCACCGCCATCGCCTGGTACCACAAGAAACTGCCCGCCGATCTCGAGAAAGAGCCGCTGCCGCAGGTGGTCAAGCAGGCCGACCAGTGGGCCAGCACCAAATACAACCATTACCTCGATGAAGGCGATACCCTGCAAGGCGCCGCGCGCAAGCAGGCGGTTGCCGAGATGGCGCGCTTCACCGGCTTGCCGCCCGCCTTCCTCAATGCCAACAACCTGCGCATCGGCACCGGCCAGTTCGACTCCGAGCTGCTGCAGAGCCAGGGTCTGGTCGTCGGCCGCTACGATGGGGAAATGACCGGCAGCGTCCGCACGCCGGGCGCGCCCTTCCAGAGCTACGACCCCAGCAGCGTCATCAATCTTCCTTACGATCACGAGTTCGTGAACTACCTGCGCAACGAGCTGGACTACAAAACCAAGCTCGAGTACGGTGACCGCAATATGGGCGGCGCAGGCAATCCGGGCTGGAACTATCAGCTCGGCCGCGACTGGTTCGGCACCGCCGACGTGACCCCGCTGCTGGCAAGCGCCTTCGAGCAGAATCCCTCGATGCGTCTCATGCTGTGTGAAGGCTACTTCGACCAGGCTACGCCGATGTTTGAGGCCACCAACAGCATGAAGCACCTATTCATCACCCCGGCCGAGCAGACCCACGTCAGCATCGAGCACTACTACTCCGGCCACATGCTCTACACCCACAAAGCCTCGCGTGTGAAACTGCACCAGGACTTTGTGAACTTCGTGAACTCCCTTGCCGGCCAGCACTAATCGAGGCACACCGCTACCAGATGTGGGGTCGCTCACTGGGCGGCCTCCACATCGGGTCGCCTTGCTTTACATCAAACGCAGCATAGAACGCCGGAATGTCCGACAGGGGTCCATTCACCCGGTATTTCGCCGGCGCATGCACGTCGCTCAGCAGTTGACTCCGCAGCCGCGCCGTCGTCTCCTGGCTGAGCCAGCCCAGCGCGTAACCCAGAAAGAACCGCTGCACCGGCGTGAAGCCGTCCACCTTCTTGTCCGCCTTGTACTCCGCCGTCTGCTCGAATGCGTTCAGCCCAATGAGAATGCCTCCGTAGTCGGCGATATTTTCCCCGAGCGCGGCCTGGCCGCGGATGTGCAGACCGGGTAATGGCTCGTAGCTGTCGAACTGCTTCACCACCAGAGCCGCCTGCGTCTGAAAGTTCTTCGCGTCCTGCGCCGTCCACCAGTTCTTCAGGTTGCCCTGTGCATCGTACAGCCGCCCCTGATCATCAAACCCGTGCGTGATTTCGTGGCCAATGGTCGAGGCGCCCACGTAGCCATACACAATCGCGTCATCCAGATCCTTGTCGGGCACGCCCGGCACGACGAACATCGCCGCCGGCAGCACGATCTCGTTTTCGGAAGGATTGTAATAGGCGTTGTAGGTCTGCGGTGTCATGCCCCATTCGGAGTGATCCACCGGCTTGCCGAATTTCGAGACCATGTCGTGAAAGCGCCAGCGCGCTGCGCTGATCATATTTCCGGCATACGACTGCCGGCTGATGACCATCGTCGAGTAGTTCTTCCATTTGTCTGGATACGCGACTTTGGCATGGACCGCAGCCAGTTTGAACAGCGCTTGCTTTTTGGTGGCGGGCGACATCCAGGCCAGGTTCTCAATCCGCCGCGCAAACGCGGCCCGAATCGCCGCCACCAGTTTTGTGTACCGTTCCTTCACCGACGGCGGCACGTACGTGTGCACGTACTCACGTCCCAGTACCATCCCCAGCGCCCGGTTCTCCGCCCCCAGTGCCCGCTTCCACAGCGGCCGCGGCTGCCGTTGTCCGCGCATCTGCTGGTTATAGAAATCGAAATGCGTTTGCCGGTACTTGTCCCCCAGATACGGCGCATAGGTTGCCAGCAGATGCAGCGTCAGATAGTGGCGCAGCACCGGAACCGGCGTCGTTCGCAACGCCCCTTGCAGCGCCGTGAAAAACTCCGGCTGTCCGACGATCACGGTCTTCACTGGCAAGTTCCACCCGGTCAGTTCCTCGCGCCAGCGCATCTCCGGCGTATACCGCGCCGTCAGCGCCTGGGGCGTCATCGGATGGTAGTTCTTATAGGGATCTTGTAGTTGCTCATCCGTCCGCGAGCCTTTGGCCAGTGCGGTTTCAAACTTCATCACTGCCGCCCCGTCGGTGTCCGCCTGTGGCGCGTTCTCTCCCAACTCTTCGAGCACCGCGCCCAAATGCGACTGATAGGCGTCCCGCAATTTCACGACGCTGGGCACCGTGCTGAAATAAAAATCCCGGTTGGGGAGCCCCAATCCACCCTGTCCCAGGTGCACCGTTTCCAGCGTGCTGTTTTTTTCATCTTGGCCCACTTGCATCCCGAAGAACGCCCGCAGCCCGATCGGCCGCAGCGCCGCTGCCACCGCCAGCGCCTGCTGCCGCGTCTGAATACCGTCAATTTGCTTCAGGAACGGCGCAATCGGCTTCAGCCCCAACTGATTCGCTTGCGCCGTGTTCATCGCCGTCGCCCAGAAATCGCCAATTTTCTGCGCGTCGCTGCCCGCCGCCGGATGCGCCTGGGCATCCCGTTCGCTGATGGTGCGCAGCCGCGCCCAGATTTCGTCCTGCACCTCGTTGCCGACGCCCCACGACGATTCGCTCGCCGGAATCGGGTGCGCCTTGAGCCATCCCCCGTTGGCGTACTCAAAAAAGTTCTGGGCCGGGCTTACCGACGTATCGATATCGGCGCGCAGCGGATCGGGAGGCGTTGCCGGTGCGGCCGCATGATGACAGCCGGCAAGGCCAATCGCGGCAGCGAGCAAAAAGGTGCAACTCAGCTTGTGCATGCCGTCCAAGCTAGCACAATGGCGCTTGCGCTTCCACCACCGCAACCTCCTCACCTACCGCGACCGCCCCTTCCGCAAGCGGAACGGCATATTGCCCAAACGCCACACCGCTGCCGCTGGCCTGGTCCACCCGCCGGAATTTGCCCAGCGTTGCCAGCGGTTCCCGGCCGTCGCGCACGCCCGTTTGCTGGTCGGTCGTCGTGACCGCACAACGCAGGCAAGGCTTGGCAATACTCAGCAGCAGCTTCCCGATGCACAGCATTTTCCAGCTATCTTCGGACCACGCTTCAGCGCCGCTGACGACGAGGCTGGGACGGAAGCGGTTCATCGGCAGCGGCTTCTCCATCCGCCGGTTCAGATCGCCCAGCGATTCCATCGTCGTGATCAGCACCGGAAGCGCATCCACGAAACTGACGTGCCTGTCTTCGGGCGCATATTTGCGCGGCACCGGCCGTGGTAAATCGCCCTGGTACACCAGCCGGCAGCGCTTGCCCAGAAATCGCGAAAACCACTCATCGGCTTCGCTCGTGGCCCGATAGCCCTCCAGCGCCTCGCCCCACAGCGTGACCGGCAGACGCTCGGCGTCCGCTTCTGGCGTGGGAATGCAAATGGTACTGGCCCCGTCGCCAACCTGTAACCCGCCGGCGCAAAGCTCCGGCCTAAGGCGTGCCAGCCGCGGCTCCTCGCGCTGCGAGATAAACATGCCGTGCGCATCCACCAGCATCCAGCGCCGGTCATGCGCCAGCCCGCGCCACTCCATGGGGCTCTCTCGCAAGTCCACGCCGCGCAGCCCCTTGACGGGATAAATGTGCAGCGCTTCAACTTTCATGAGCGGCTTCAGGAGCGGGCTTGGCCCACCAGGCGAGCGTGTACAGCACGAGCGTGATCCAGAGCAGATCGGCGGTGAGCAAATGCGTGATCTGCATATAGACCGGCGTCAATAGAACAATATCCAGCGCGCCGCAGCCCCACTGCACCAGCACGGCGGCTATCACTCCATAGCCCAGCCGCCGCGTCGCCGCGTGCTTCGGCTGCGGCAGACCCTCAATAACGAGCCACACCAAATACAGTCCTACCACAATGGCTATCGCCGGATGAATCACCCGCAGCCGCTCCAACAGCGCTGTCGTGCCCGAAAGATCCGCGTGCAGGCCCGCCGCCAGCGATTGCGAAGGGAAGATCGTATCGGCCAGTGCCGTCATCGCACCGCAAATCGCCGTAATCATCACCCCGATCAATCCTGCCAGCAGTTTGCCGCGCATCGCCTGACCGCGCCAGCGCAATTCCGGCAGCCCCGAGGCCCACGCCGCCGTCATCGCCACACAGGCCAGCAGACACAGCGTGTTGGCCAGGTGCAGGGAATCGGCGCTGACACGCGCGGCCGAAGTGTTGGTCCCCACCCAACCGAATAGCACCAGCGCAGCGCCCAGCAACGCTTCGGTGATGATGAAAATGCCCGACGCCACCGCCCCCTTCCGCACTGCGTGCCCGCGCGGGAACAGCCAAAATGCGCCGACGATCAGGCCTCCAATCAGAATCACGTCCACGCCGCTCGAAGCCCGGTGAGCGAACTCGATGAGCATTTTGATCTTGGGGTGCGAGGGCAAAAACTGGCCATCACACAGCGGCCAGTTGGGCCCGCAGCCATTGCCGGCGCCGGCTGCCCGGACGTACGTTCCCCACAAAATCACCAGCACGTTGTAGCCGAGCACGATCCAGGCGAAAACGGTGAATCCGTGTTGGCCACGGCGGGGCGGGGCAGCGGCTTGCGCAGACGGTGATGCGGCAGCGAGCGACAACTCTCTATTATGCAGTGCCCGATGCCGCAGTAGCCCGGCATACGGCGGTGATCACCTGCCCCTGAATAGCGGGCTCGTCGCCAAAGCCTGCCATCCAATGCATCTCCTTGTCCGCGCGGAACCACGTCCCTTGGCGCTTGGCGTAGTGGCGCTGTTCCTGTTGTGCTTCCGCCAGTGCGGCTGCGGTCGCGGCGCCGCGCAATACGATGTCGCAGGCCTGCTTGTAGCCATGCGATGACCAGATCCGCAGCTCGGCGGGGTAGCGCGAGAGCAGACGCCTTGTTTCTTCCTGAATGCCGCCGGCAAACATGCGTTCGGCTCGCCGGTTGATGCGATCGTAAAGCAGCGCTCGTTTCGGCGCCAGGCCGAATTTCAGGGGGCGCAGCCCGCGCCAGGCTTCTGGAGGCGCTGTGCGCCATGTTTCGCCCATCGGTTTGCCCGACAGCAAGCGCACTTCGAGCGCCCGGATGGCTTTGGAAGCATCGCGGACCGCGATTCGTGCGCCGGCTTCCGCATCAAGCCGCTGCAATAACCGGTGTAACTGCTCGGGCGTGCGCCGCTGCAGCTTTTGCCGTAGCAGGGCGTTGGTCGGCGGTGCCGGAGATAGGCCTTCCAATAACGCCCGCAGATAAAACCCGGTGCCACCCACCAGAATCGGCAAATGGCGCCGTCGCAGAATCCCTTCGATGGCTGGCCGAGCCTGCCGCGCATATTCTCCCGCCGTCCACGGTGCGTGGGCATCGGCCATGCTGATTAGATGATGCGGTGCACGCGCCAATTCTTCCGCGCTCGGCTTGGCTGTGCCCAGATCGAAGTCGCGGTAAAGCTGCACGGAATCGTAGTTGACGATCTCGCATTCGATCCGCTCCGCGAGCGCTTCGGCCACCGCCAGCGCCAACGCGGTCTTCCCGCTGGCGGTCGGTCCGGCGACGACAACTGCGTTTATAAGTGCGCCAGGCATGGCAACAGCACTACTAACAATAAGGTATGTACCTTGAGCATAGCTGTTATACTGCTCACAAGTTGGCTTCCCTCCGGGGAATTCCGTTGACCTTCCGCTTGGGCAGTAGTGTGTAGCAGTGAGTTTTGCAGCATCCCCATCTTCGCATTTCCGCGTGCTGGCATCCCCCGATGCCGATCCGGTGCTGATCAGTGCCCAGCGCTGCCTGCGCCAGCATGCCAAGGGCGTGCTGGCCGCCTGGCGGCAAAGTTTCCACTCGCAGCCGGGACTGCAGCCCGCTGTCCGCGCCACGCTCGAACAACTCTTATTGCCGCGCCCGGAAGCCGAAGATGGTGATCTTTCCGTTTGGCGCGAACATGTCCACTACACGGCATGCCGCCTGGCGAAATTGAATATTCCCCTGGCCCAGGTACATGCAGCTTTTGCCGAATTCCGTCCCCTGGCGATTGCACGCCTGCGCACGGAGCTGGGAGCGCAGACGGCGGCTGCGGCGCAGGACTGGTTCCAGCAGCAAACACAGTTGATTATTGCCGAAGCCTATGTTGCCTCCCAGAGCGGCGCCGTAGCGGCGCTATTGGCGGTGCTTGACGTCGAGCTCAGTGCCGCTAATCTGCATCAGCTTCTTGACCGGCTCTTGCAGCAGGCAGCCAAATTGTTTCCACTGCGCTGGGGAGAAGTCCTCTTGCTCGACCCTGGCAGCGCCGATCTGCGCTTGCACCATGCTGCCACCTTCGGGCTCGCGCCGGAAATGATTCTCGATCATGCGGGTGTGGGCTCGTTCTTTCTACAGGTCCTGCGCAGCGGCGAGCCCGGTTTTCTGCTCAACGCGGCCGATGATCCCAGGGTTGCACAACCCTATTACCGCGAACTCGATGTCAAATCGGTCTGGGCGGTGCCGCTGCGCGACGAGGGTGAGGTGCTCGGCGTGCTGACGGTGGCCTTTGACCGCATCTACGAATGCCTGCCCAAGGAAAAGGATCTGCTGCTGGCGCTGGCCGAGCGATCCACGCTGGCGATCGAGCGCACCCGCATGCACGAGCGCCTGCAGCGCGAGCAGATTCGTGTCATGGAACTGTCACGCCGCCTGCTCGATGCCCACGATGAAGAGCGCCGCCGCATCAGCCGCGATCTGCACGACGAAACCGGCCAGGCGCTGCTGGCGCTGCGGCTCTATCTGGAAATGGGTCTGCGCGCGAAGGGCGCCGGCGATACCCGCAAATGGCTCCGCAAAGGCCTGACGCTGGTCGACACCAGCGTCGCTGAATTACGGCGCATTCTGGCCGAGCTATCGCCGCTGGTGCTCGATGAACTGGGGCTGGAGGCGGCCTTGCGCCTCGAACTCCGGCATTTGCGCGCTCAGCAGCACTGGCGTACGCGTTTTCAATTTGCGCTGAACGGCGCCGTGCTCGACCGCCGCCAGGAAAGCCTGCTTTACCGCGTCGTACTCGAGGGCCTGCGTAACGTTGCCCGCCACGCCGGTGCTCACACCGTGCGCCTGCGCATTTCGGCCGCACCGGCGTCCGTCACAGTGCACCTTGCCGACGATGGCGTCGGCATCTCCGCCGATGCCCCCGCCCATTCCGGCTTCGGTTTGGCTGGCATGCGCGAACGGATTCGCCTGGCGGGCGGCCACTTCGAGTTGCGCTCGCAGCCGGGCCGCGGTGCTTGTCTGTGCATGCAAATTCCGCTGCAAGCGGGCGCGGCCGCGCGTTCCGCCCGGGCGAGCTGATTTCCCATGATGAAAATGCGATTGCTCCTTACAGATGACCACACTTTGTTCCGTCAGGGCCTGAAAACCCTGCTCGAAACGCAGTACGACATGCAGGTGGTGGGCGAAGCCCAGGACGGCGGCGATGCCGTCGCCAAAGCGGCCGAGTTGCAGCCCGACCTGGTGCTCATGGATATCGGCATGCCCGGTATGCCCAGCTTCGAGGCGGTGCGCCAGATCCGCAAGCATCGGCCTGAGACCAAGGTCGTTTTCCTCAGCATGTACGACGATGAGGATTACCTGCAGCAGTGCCTGGCGGCTGGCGGCGCCGGATACCTGCTCAAGGACAGCCCTGCCGAACAGCTCATCGGCGCGCTGCGCGAAGTTCGCCGCGGCGGCAAGTACCTGAGCCCGCGCATTGTCTCCAAGCTGGTGCAGGACTTCAACGTGCGCAACCCCGCCGAGCGCTTCAAGCCGCGCCTGGCCACGCTCACCCCGCGCGAGCACGAGACCGTCAAGCTGCTTGCCGAGGGCTTGTCGGTCAAAGAAATCGCCGTCCACCTCAACCTGAGCACCAAAACCGTCGAGGCCCACAAGTTCAATCTCATGCGCAAGCTCGACATCCACAACAAGGCGCAACTGGTCCGCTGGGCGATCCAGAACAAGGTCATTAATATCGCCTAAAATCAAAGCGTGCAGAAGTTTTGGGACAGTCCCGCGCCCCGCCCCGATATCGTGGCTTCGTCCATGCAGTTGCCCGCCAGCTACACGGTCGCGCACGCTGCGCGCACGCTGCGCATCGCACCCGCCAACGCCCTGGCGCCCATGTCGGGCGTGACCGACACCGTCTTCCGCAGCTTCATCCGCGACCTCGGCGGCTGCGGCCTGATCATGACCGAGTTCACCTCGGGCGATGGCCTGATCCGTTCGGAAAAGGTCGCCCGCCGCTACCTCAGCTTTACCGAATCCGAACGTCCCATCGCCGCGCAACTGTTCGGCAGCGATCCTGGCGTCATGGCCGAAGCCGCGCGCGTGGTCGAGCAGATGGGCTTCGACGCCATCGACCTCAACCTCGGCTGTCCGGCCAAAAAGGTCGTCAAGTGCAACGGCGGTAGCGGGCTGCTGCGCGATCTGCCGTTGCTCGGCCGTCTGTTCGCCTCCATCCGTGCCGCGGTTGCGCTGCCATTTACGGTGAAATTCCGTTCCGGCTGGGACTGCAACCAGCTCGTCCACGTCGAGCTGGCCCGCATGGCCGAAGCCAGTGGTGTCAATGGTCTGGCGCTGCACGCCCGCACCCGCGAGCAGGGCTATTCCGGTCAGGCGCAGTGGCAGTGGATCGGCGAAGTCAAGCAGGCAGTCAAAATCCCGGTGCTCGGTAACGGCGACATCCGCACGCCCGAGGACGCTGCTGCCATGGTCGCTTACACCGGCTGCGATGGCGTGATGATCGGCCGCACGGCCGCTTCGAATCCCTGGATTTTCCGCCAGATGGAATCCTATCGTCTCACCGGCGCCTACCGCCAGCCCTCCACCGCCGATCGTGCCGTGCTGATCACCGACTACTTCTCGCGCCTCATCCGCGATCAAATGCCGGGTGCGGCGGGCAAAATGAAGCAGTTTGCCGCGTGGTTCACCCACGGCGTCGAAGACGGCTCCGCTCTCCGCCGCGCCATCTACGAATCCCGCAGCGAGCACGAAATCATGGATCGCGTCGAATCCTTCTTCGCCTCCACGGCCTCCGCTGCGGGTGCTAACTAGCTAGAGCAGAATCAGACTTGCTATAGCAAAGCCGATCGTAGCGTATGCGGCTTTTTCACCAGGAAAAGCCGCACGTCATCTCCCGGAGCTTGCCACACCGAGTCTGATTCTGCTCCTAGAAGCGGATGCGCGCGTCCGGCCGCGGCGCCACGTGAATGGTGTCCACGAAGCGCACTGTGTGCATGGCGTCGGCCATCACCAGCGATTGCGTGCGGATCCCGTCACCGAAAAAGCGCACGCCCCTGAGCAGACTGCCGCTGGTTACCCCGCAGGCGGCGAATAGAATGTTCTTGCCCGGCGCCAAATCTTCGGTGTGGTATACACGCTTCGGATCGTGGATCCCCATGCGTTCCAGCCGCTCGGTAATGCCGGGCTTGTCGACCACCAGGCGGGCGACGATCTCTCCGTGCAGACAGCGCATCGCCGCTGCGGTGAGTACGCCCTCGGGCGCCCCGCCGCTGCCCATCACCGCATGCACCCCCGTGCCCAGCACCGCCGTGGCAATGCCGGCCGACAGGTCGCCGTCCTGAATCAGGTGAATGCGGGCGCCGGTCGCGCGGATATCTTCCATCAGTTTCTGGTGCCGCGTGCGGTCGAGCACCACCACCACCAGCTCACTCGTCTTGCGCTCCAGCCGCTTGGCGATCGCCGCCAAATTGTCTTTCACCGGGGCGTCGATGTCCACCGCACCGCGGCAGCTCGGTCCCACAATGATTTTTTCCATGTAGCAGTCCGGCGCGTGCAGCAGCCCACCGGCCTCGCTCGCCGCCAGCACGGTGATCGAGCCCGGCGCACCCGTGGCGCACAGGTTTGTGCCTTCGAGCGGATCCACGGCAATATCCACCGCCGGGGCGTCCGCCCCGCCGCGGCCGATTTTCTCGCCAATAAACAGCATCGGTGCTTCATCACGCTCGCCTTCGCCAATGACGATCGTGCCGCGCATGTCCACACCTTCCATGTCGCGCCGCATCGACTCCACCGCCGCCTGGTCCGACACCTCGGGGTTTCCCATGCCCATGGTCTTGGCCGAGGCGATGGCCGCCTGTTCGACCACCCCGAGCATTTGCTGTGCGATTTGTTCTTCCAAAGCGGTGCGGGCCCCCGGTGCAGTTGCGGGCATGTTGGTTTTATCTCCTATTTGAATGCGTCGATGCCGGTAATGCTGGCGCCCACAATCAGCGTGTGGATGTCGTGGGTGCCTTCATAAGTTTTAACCGATTCCAAGTTGGCCATATGGCGGAAGATCGGGTACTCGTCGGCAATCCCGTTCGCACCCAGAATGTCGCGCGCCGTGCGCGCCACATCGAGCGCCATGGCCGCGTTGTTGCGTTTGAGCAGGGAAATATGCGCTGCCGTTGCCTGCCCTTTGTCCTTGAGACGGCCGACGTGCAGCGCCAGCAGTTGGCCGTGGGTGATGCCGCTGATCATGCCCACCAGTTTTTGCTGAACGATCTGGCGCGCCGCAATCGGCTCATCGGCAAATTGCTTGCGGAAGCCCGCATATTGCAGCGCGGTATCGTAGCATTGCATGGCCGCTCCCACCGTGCCCCAGCCGATGCCGTAGCGCGCCTGGTCGAGGCACTGCAGTGCGCTCTTGAGCCCGGTCGTACCCAGCAGCAGATTACTGGCCGGAATATGCACGTCCTGCAGCGAAAGGCTCGAGGTCACCGATGCGCGCAGCGAGAACTTGCCGTGAATGTCTACCGCCCGGAAGCCGGGCCGGTCGGTCTCCACTAGAAAGCCGCGAATCTTTTTGCCTTCTTCTTTCGCCCAGATCACGGCGATGTCGGCAATCGATCCCGAAGTGATCCACATCTTCTCGCCGTTGAGAATGTACTCGTTGCCGGCCTTGTGGGCCACGGTACGCATACCGCCCGGGTTCGAGCCGAAATCCGGCTCGGTCAGCCCGAAACAGCCGAGCTTCTCGCCCTTTTGCATTGCCGGCAGCCAGTTGTTCTTCTGCTCATCGCTGCCAAATTCATGGATGGGCCACATGGCCAGCGAGCTATGCACGCTGACGAAGCTGCGCAAACCGCTATCGCCACGCTCCAGCTCCTGCATCAGCAGGCCATACTCGACCTGGCTCATGCCCACGCCGCCGTAGTCGCTCATGGTGGCGCCGAAAAAGCCCATGGCCGCCATCTCCGGGATCAGCTCGCGCGGAAACCGCCCCTCACGCGCACAGCCTTCAATGATCGGGATAATGCGCTCTTCCACCCAGCGCCGGGCGCTGTCGCGCACCAGGCGCTCGTTTTCGCTGAGCGCATCGGCGATACGCAAAAAGTCGACGTCACGGAATTTCAGCATGCCAAGGGTTCAACTGTACCAAACCCCGCGCCCAACGGCCACTGCGACTTAATTCCGCCAGCCGCCCGGAGGACGGCGATCGCGCTGGTTCATGTACACGTCAAAGCGCTTCTGCATCTGCCGCCGCCGCCATTTGTCGTAACCGCGCGTGAGGCCCAGATTGGATCCGGTAAAGCGCAGGTAAATGAAGGCAAACAGCATGCCGCCCAAATGCGCAAAGTGGGCGATCCCGTCCGCACCAGCGCTGTGCAGGGTGAATAAAAACTCCAGCACGCCGTAGCCCAGCACCAGCCACTTCGCTTTGATGGAGACCGGTGGCAGCAGCAGAAACACTTCGCGGTCCGGAAACAGCAGCCCCACCGCCATCAGAATTCCGTAGATAGCGGCCGAGGCGCCGATCGTGTAGCTGTGCCCTGGGCTGAACCAACTGTGCCAGAGCGCGTCAATGATGCCGCCGCCGATGCCGCAAACGAAATAAAGCTGATAGAGCTTGCGCGCGCCCAGTTCTTCTTCCACCCACACGCCGAACATCCACAGCGCGAACATATTCCAGAACAGGTGCCCGAACGAGGCGTGCAGAAACAAATAACTGGCCAGGCGCCACACTTCGCCGTGCATGACCAGGCCGGGAACCAGCGCGCACCAGCTCAGCAATTGAAAGTTGACCCAGCTACTGACGAACTGGAGCACCCACACCGCCGTGGTGACGATCACCAGAACCTTCACGGCGCGGGTGAACCCGGGCACGCTGAACGTGTAGGAGGGCGGTGGTGTCGAGCGATTTGCCATAATGCGGGCGGCTTGCTCTCAACAGTATAGCGGCCCATCTACAATGTGCTTATGGGCGATGCTGAGCGCTATTCGCGTCAAATCCTGTTTGCCCCTTTGGGCGCGGCAGGGCAGCACAGGCTGTCGCAGGCGCGCATCGCCATCGTCGGCTGCGGTGCGCTCGGAACCGCGCAGGCCGACCTCCTCGTGCGTGCCGGCGTGGGCGAGTTATTGCTGCTCGATCGCGATTACGTCGAGTTCAGCAACCTGCAGCGCCAAACCTTGTTTGCGGAGCACGATGCCGAAGCGGGATTGCCCAAAGCCGTAGCTGCAAAGGCCCGCCTGGAGCGTGTCAACAGCTCGGTCCGCATCGAGTCGGCCGTGACCGACCTCGAACCTGGAAACATCGAGCGCCTTCTGGCAGGCCGCGACCTGCTGCTGGATGGCACCGATAACCTCGAAACCCGTTATTTGCTCAACGATTTCTCGATTGCGCACGCGGTCCCCTGGATTTACGGCGCCGCCGTCGCTGCCCGTGGCCTGAGCTTCACGGTTTTACCCGGTGAAACCGCGTGCCTGGAGTGCCTGTTTCCCGGCGGCAGCAGCGACGAACCGCTGCGCGACACCTGCGATACCGCCGGCGTGTTGGCCTGGACCATTGCCTGGGTCGCCGCTCTGCAGGTCGCCGAAGCGGTCAAGCTGCTCACCGGCAACCGCGCCGCGCTGCGCGCGACCCTGGTCAGCGCCGATTTGTGGACCAACGAATTCCGCTCCTTGGCCGCTCCGGCACGCGATCCCGAATGCCGTGCCTGTGCCCGCCGCGACTTCGTCCACCTGCGCGGCGAACGCCGCGCCGCCCTTACCCTCTGCGGCCGTAACGCCGTCCAGATCCACGAGCATCTGCATCCGCTGGCGCTGGCGGAGTTGGCCGTTCGCCTCCGCCCCCACGGCCTGGTGCGCAGCAATGAATTCGCCCTGCGCTTTGTGCCCACCACCCCCTCCGGCCTCGAGCTCATGATTTTCCCCGACGGCCGCGCCCTCATCAAGGGCACCACCGAGCCCGGCCTCGCCCGCTCCCTCTACGCCCGTTACGTCGGCGCCTGAAATGGCCGTGCTGTCACTGGCCGCTTGACTTCGGGCTAGAGATAATCTATACCCATGGATAGAGTCTGTCTCTATCCATGACGGCCATCCCCATCCTTCCCGGAACGCTCGATCTTCTGGTGCTCGAAACCCTGCGCTGGGGGCCGCAGCACGGCTACGGCATCGGCGTTGCCATTCAGGCGCGTTCGGGTGCGGCGTTGCGCGTCGATCCCGGCTCGCTCTATCCGGCGCTGCACCGCCTCGAGCGGCAAAAGCTGGTCACCGCGCGCTGGGAAACCTCCGAAGCCAGCCAACGCGTGCGTGTCTACCGCCTCAGCGCCGCCGGGCGCCGCCGTCTCGCGGTCGAGCGCTCCCGCTGGGAACGCATGACGGCCGCCGTTGCAGGCGTGCTTGCCCCACGCGCCCCGGAGGCAGGCTCATGAGCTTCCGCCGCCGCTGGCGCGAGTTGAACGATGAAATGGACACCCACCGTCGCCTCGCCGCCGCCGATGGCTTTCCGCCGGGCAGCCGCGACCGCGCCCCCGATGCCACCCGCGAGGCCGTGCGCGACCAGTGGGCCTGGCGTTGGGCTGATGATGCGGTGCGGGATCTCCGCTTCGCCATCCGGGGCCTGTGCCGTGCCCCGGGCTTTGCGCTCGCGGCCGTGCTCACTCTGGCTCTCGGCATCGCGGCGACCACCGCCATGTTCAGTCTCGTCAATGGCGTGCTGCTGCGGCCGCTGCCTTACCCGCAACCCCACCAGCTCGTCGCGGCGGACCAGTGGTATCCCGCTGGCGCCTTTGCTTGGCTGCGCAGCCAGGCCCGGACGCTCGATGTTGCCGCCTATACGCCCGGCCGTAGCTACAATCTCCGCGAGGGCCGCTTGGCGGAAAGCTGGACGGGCAATGCGGTCTCGGCCAATTGGTTTACCGTCCTCGGCAGCAAACCCGCGCTCGGTCAGACCTTCGCGCGCGGCGATGATCAACCCGGTCATGAGGGCGAAGTCGTTCTCAGCTACCTGATGTGGCGGCAACGCTTCCACGCCAGCCCCGCCGTCCTCGGCCGCATCATTGAGATCGGCGGCGCAGCCCGCGAGATTGTCGGCGTCATGCCCTCAGGTTTTGCCTTCCCCTCGGCCCAGACCCGCTTCTGGATTCCCCTTGACCTCAATCCCGCAGCAACGGGTCAGTATTGGGCCGGCACCTACATGCCTGTTATCGCCCGCATGCGCCCGCGCGTATCGCTTCACAGTGCGCGAGCGGAGTGGCGCAGCCTGCGCCCCCAGTTGCTCGCAGCCTATGGCTGGCCCATGCCCGCCGACGCCTTCCGGGGCGCTGCGTTGGTGCCCTTGCGCAGCATGCTCGTGGGCTCTATCGCCTCGCGCCTTTGGCTGCTGCTCGGCGCCGTCGGCCTGTTGTTGCTGATTGCCTGCGTGAACGTCGCCAACCTGATTCTGGCCCGCGCCGCCACGCGCCGCCGTGAGATGGACTTGCGGGTTGCCCTTGGCGCCGGCCGCGGCCGTCTGTTGCGGCAGTTGTTCACCGAAAGTCTGCTGTTGGCGGCGCTCGGCGCCGCTGCCGGCATCGCCTTGGCTGCTGCCGGATTGCCCTTGTTGAAGCAGTTGCTGCCGCCTGGCATGCCTCGCCTTGCCGCGGTGAGTCTTGACGGCCGCGTATGGCTGTTGGTTGCCGCGGTCGCGGTGCTGTGTGCCGTTGCCTTCGGGTTTTGTGGCTATCGGGGCGAAAGCCGCCGCCGCGCGGCACGCCAGGCAGGCGCGGCCGCTCCTTTGGTGGTGATCGAAGTGGCGCTGTCAGCTCTATTGGTCGTGCTTGCCGGCCTCAATGCCCGCAGCCTGCAGTCGCTGGCGGCGGTGAATCCAGGTTTCGATCGTGCGGGCGTGCTGACCGCGCGGCTGGCGCCCAATCCGCTGCAATGTCAGCCCGCTGCCCGTTGTCAGTCGCTATACCAGGCCATTGTCGAACGCGTCCGCGCCCTACCCGGGGTTACGAGCGCCGCGGCTGTGAACGCGCTGCCATTGGGCGGCTCGTTTGAGGTGACGACGTTTCAGATCGCCGCTCATCCCACGCCGCGCGGGCAGCGCCACCCGCTTGCCTTCGGTCAAATCGTCACCCCCGGTTATTTCGCTGCCATGCGCATTCCGCTACTGCGCGGCCGCCGGTTCGCGCCGGGCGATATGGTGCCCGGCGCTCCGCCGGTGGCGATTCTCAGCCGCGCAACCGCCGCCCGTCTGTGGCCCGGCAAGTCGGCCTTGGGCCAGTTGTTCAAATCTGACGGGGAGCACACGTGGCGCAAAGTCATCGGCATTGTGGGTAATGTCCAGGTTGATGCCGTGCCGGGCAGCGAGCCCGCATCGTCCTATTTTGGCGTGTACTCGCCCTATGCCCATCCCATGCTGGCGTGCGCCCCTTGCGCGACACCTCCTAAGGACCTGACCCTGGTGATCCGCTCCGCATCCGGCCGCGCTCTCAATGCCGCGACGCTGCGGGCCGTCGTGGCGTCCGTCGCCCCCGCGACAGCCATCAGCCGTATGGAGCCGCTGTCGGTTTGGACCGCGGCCGCCCTCCGCTCCCCTCGTTCCATCACGGGCCTGTTCGTACTGGCGGCGGTGCTGGCGCTTTTGCTGGGCGCCGCTGGACTCTATGGTGTGCTCGCCTATCAGGTCGCCCGCCGCCGCCGCGAAATCGGCGTCCGCCTGGCGCTTGGTGCGCAGCGCCGCACGGTCCTGGCCGGAGTGGTGCGTCACGGCCTCAAGCTCGCGGTCATCGGATTGGCAGCCGGCCTGGCCCTTGCCCTCGCCCTTGGTCAGCTCCTCGCCGGCCTTCTCTACGGCTTCAGCCCCCGCGATCCCGTCACCTATGCCGCTGTCGCCGTCCTTTGGCTGCTCACCGCACTGGCGGCCAGCCTCGTACCCGCTCGCCGCGCCACCCGCGTCGATCCCGCCCGCACCTTGCGCTGTGAATAGGTCATCACCACGCCGCCGCTTCCACATCGGTGAGCGCAAAATCGTTCCCCTTGAACAGCAGCGGCTCCCCGCTGGTGACCGATGCCGCATAGGCACAGCAGTCAGCCAGATTCAGCTGTGCAGGGTGACGGCCTTTTCCGAAGCGCTGCCAAGCAAGGTAGGCAGCGGCTACTTGTGCCTCGTCGAGGTTCAATCGCTCCATAGCAAACTCCGCCAGCAGCGCTTGCGCCTTGAGTGCCCCCAGCTTGCCGGTGCGCGACTCCAGCACCAGCTGCGTCTCCAACCAATTCACAGCCGATATGCGGCAGACGCCCGCTGCGATGATCGCCGCCATGAATCGCTCCGCCTCCGCTTCGTCCAGCACAATGGCTACCAGAACCGACGTGTCCACAATCATTCCGGCACACCGTATTCGTCGTAGCCAATGATATCGTCCGGACTGCGAGGGTCCAAAACCGGGAGCGCGGCTATTTCACGCTGCAGCTCGCGCACTCTGCGCAGGATTCTTTGCCGCCGCTTTTCATCCTGCGCGCGTTCCCGCTCCAGCTTTTCCTGCAAAGCCGTCCGCACCGCCTCGGTCATGGACTGGTGGGTTGCATTGGCGAGCTTCTTTGCCAGCGCACGCACTTCTTCGTCTTTGATGTTGAGTGCGGACATGCTTCTTCCTGATTCTAGTTCCTTCTTCCTGTTAATGCAGCACCGGCCCCAGCACCCACCAGCACCCGGCCGCCACGACCGCGGCGGCCGGGATGGTCAAAATCCACGCCCAGACAATATCGCGCGCGATGCCCCAGCGCACCGCCGACATGCGCTCGACCGAACCCACGCCCACGATGGCGCCGGTGACGGTGTGGGTGGTCGAGACCGGTATGCCCAGCGCCGTGCTGCCAAACAGTGCCAGGGCGCTGGCGAATTCGGCGCAGGATCCGCCCACCGGCTTCAGTTTCGTAATGCGCCCGCCCATGGTGTGGACAATGCGCCAGCCGCCCGACATCGTGCCCAGCCCCATGGCCGTCGCCGCCATCGCCACCACCCACAGCGGCACCTTGAACGTCGGAATGAAATGTCCCGCCACCAGCGCGCCGGTCACAATGCCCATGGTTTTTTGGGCGTCGTTGGTGCCGTGCGCCAGGCTGAGCAGCGCCGCCGAAAACAGTTGCAGCTTGCGGAAGAGCTGATCCACCTTGCGCGGATGCGAGCGCCGGAACAACCACGACGCCAGAACCATGAACAACCAGGCCAACACCAGCCCCGCTGCCGGGCTGACCACGATAAATATCAGCGTCAAAATCCAGCCCCGGGCAATAATCGCGCCCCAACCCGCCGCGG
Source organism: Terriglobales bacterium (assembly GCA_050745425.1). Lineage (GTDB taxonomy): Bacteria > Acidobacteriota > Terriglobia > Terriglobales > SCQP01 > SCQP01. The sequence continues at coordinate 5,836 of JBOGKK010000004.1, read as the reverse complement.
CGATCGCCGCGCCGGCATAGCCGCCCACCAGGGCGTGGGTGCTGCTGGTCGGCAGCGCCACCCACCAGGTCAGCAAGTCCCAGATGATCGCGCCGGCAATGCCAGCGATGATCACCCGCTCGTTCACCAGCGCCAGCTCAACCATGCCGCGGCCGACCATTGCGGCCACCCCCGTGCCCAAAAACATAGCCGCCACAAAGTTGAATATTGCCGACCACACCACCGCGACTCCGGGCGTGAGCACGCGCGTGGAAACGACCGTGGCAATGGAGTTGGCGGCGTCGTGAAAGCCGTTGATGAAATCAAACGCGAAGGCCGCGATCAGGATGACGATGAGGATGTGTAGACTGCTCATGCCGGATGGCTAGGCGGCTTTCAACACGATGGTCTCAATCACGTTGGCAACGTCTTCGCACTTGTCCGTCGCCAGCTCCAAAACTTCGTACAGCTCTTTCTGCTTGATCAGCGCGATCGGATTGATTTCCTTCTCGAAAAGCATACCGATACCGGCGCGCGATATGCGGTCGGCTTCGTCTTCCAGGCGGTTGATCTCAATGCAGTGCTTCAAAATGCCGTCCGGACGCTGCAACAACGCCAGCGCGCTGGCAATTTCGCGCACCTGCGCGGCCAATACCCGTCCCAACTCCTGCGCGCCGGGCGGCAATACCGCGATCTTGTAGATCGTAATGCGCATCGTCGTCGCATCGATCAGATCCAGGATGTCGTCGAGACGTGAACTGAGCGTGTGAATGTCCTCGCGGTCGAAGGGAGTGATGAAGGTTTTGTTGAGCTTGGTGACGATCTGGTGGGTCAGGTTATCCGCCCGGTGCTCTAGGGCCTTGATTTCTCCTGCCCGCAAGGGAGCCTGGGAAATATCAGCCAGGGCAAGGTTGAGCAGGTCGGCGCCTTCAATGAGCATCTTGCCCATCTGCTCGAACATGTCGAAGAATTTCTCTTCGCGCGGCAGGAATCGCATGGCTGACTCAGTATAACGGCTGAGTACTCCTTTCTGGCGTCAGCCCCGTCCCGGCGATTGATAAAATACCTAAGTGCAGAGCCTTTTGCGTGGCGCCGCGCCCTACCGGAATTTACGCTTGCGCCAGACCGCGGCCTATCTGGCCGCTACCGAGACGCACACTTACGCCAGCGCCGTCGCCGCCTATGCGCTGCTGTCGTTTTTCCCCTTTATTGTTCTGCTGCTGACGCTGACCCGCAACTTCCTCCACAATCAGCGCCTCTATCACAGCCTGATCGAGCTTCTACGCGCTTATTTGCCCGTAGCCGAGACGGCTGGGCTGCATACCCAAAGTTTCATCATCCACAACCTCCAGATCATCGTGGAGCAGCAGCGCGCGGCGCAGATTGCCTCGCTGCTGATTCTGCTCGTCACTTGCACCGGCGTGTTCATGCCGCTGGAAATCGCGCTCAACCGCGTCTGGGACGTGCATCGCAACCGTAATTACTTGAATAATTGGGGCGTTTCCGTCGTCCTCGCCTTTGCCTGCGGACTGCTCGGCATGCTCTCGGCCTCCTTCACCTCGTTGACGGAAACCTACTCCGGGCGCTTGTACCGCTTTCTTGGCCATGCCGCACTGCTGCACAAAACCTCGGTTCCGCTCGATGTCTTCTCCATCGCGGTGGTGCGCGCCAGCGCCGTGCCGTTCACCATCGCCATTTTCTTCCTTGTCTATTGGTGGCTGCCCAATCGCCGCGTGCCCGTGCGCAGGGTGCTGCCCGCCGCCGTCATCGCTGGCTTGTTGTGGGAAGTGTCCAAATACGTCTACATCCTGATGTTGCCGTGGCTGAATTTTCAGGACCTGTACGGACCCTTTGCCATCTCGGTGACGCTGCTGCTGTGGGCATATGTCTCGGCGCTGATCCTGTTGCTGTGTGCCGATGTCGCCGCTCCCATGCGTCCGCCAGCCGCCCAGCTGCAAATTTGCTTCCAACCGCTGGCTGCCGGACCAGAATCTTCAGCGCCACCCCCAGCTGATTCCGGCCGGGTCGAGGCACCCCCCATTCCCCGCGTCTGATGGGGCCGATCCAGCACTGGCGCACGGCTTGCTTATGTGCCATAATTGCCACACGCTTTTGGGTGCGTTCTAAGTTTTTCCCCTTGACGCAGGGCAGGATTTTCTCCGATGATGCCCCTCAGCTTGTGCGCTGCAATCCGTAACCCACAAGATGTATGGTCAAGAGGGGAGAAGTTGAAATGCCTGAACCGCTAAGCCGCCCTGCCGTGAATACCGAATCAGAAACTCTCCAGACGCCGGCCGTGCGACGAGGTGTGGGCCTGAGCCTGCGCCGCCACTTCACCACCACCCGCCAGTCCCCCTACGAGCAGGTGCAGTGGGAAAAGCGCTCCGCCCTCATTCAGAACGAGAAGGGCGAGACCATCTTCGAGCAGAAGGATATCGAGGTCCCCCGCGATTGGTCGCAAACGGCCGCCAACATCGTCGCCTCCAAATATCTGCACGGCAAACAGCACTCGCCGGAGCGCGAAAACAGCGTACGCGCCCTGGTCGCGCGCGTGGCCGAAACCATGCGCGACTGGGGCGTTGAGGGTGGCTATTTCCGCACCGCCGAGGACGCCGCGACGTTTCACGATGAGCTCGTTCACCTGATGCTCACCCAGAAGGCGGCTTTCAACTCTCCGGTCTGGTTCAACTGCGGCGTCCACCGCCTGGAGCCGAATGGTTCGGCCGCCAATTGGTTTTGGGATGAACAGCAGAATCGTCCCGAATTTGGCGTTATCGGCTACCGTAAGCCGCAATGCTCGGCCTGCTTCATCAATTCCGTCAGTGACTCCCTCGATAGCATTTTGACGCTGGCCAAGACCGAGGGCATGTTGTTCAAGTGGGGCTCGGGTACGGGTACCAATCTCTCGCCCATCCGCAGCTCGACCGAGCAACTTTCCGGCGGGGGTACGGCCAGCGGGCCGCTCAGCTTTATGCGCGGTTTTGACGCCTTTGCCGGCGTCATCAAATCGGGCGGCAAGACGCGCCGCGCTGCCAAAATGGTGGTGCTTAACGTCGATCACCCCGACATCGAGGATTACATCTGGTGCAAGGCCAAAGAGGAACGCAAAGCGTGGACTTTGGTGCAGGCCGGCTACGATGCCGCTCTCGACGGCGAAGCCTATTCGTCCATCTTCTTCCAGAACGCCAACAACAGCGTCCGCGTGACGGACGAATTCATGCGCGCCGCTGAAGCTGATGGACCTTTTCAGCTTCGCCGCGTCGCCGGCGAGCGCAAGGGTGAGCCCATCAAGACGGTCGACGCCAAGGGCCTGTTGCGTCAAATAGCTGAAGCCGCCTGGCAGTGCGGCGATCCTGGCATTCAGTACGACACCACCGTGAATCGCTGGCATACCTCGAAGAACACCGCCCGCATCAATGCCAGCAATCCCTGTTCCGAGTACATGTTCCTCGATGATTCGGCCTGCAATCTGGCCTCGATCAATCTCAACAAATTCAACGGCCCCGGCGGTTTTGATGTTGCCGGCTATCGCCAGGCCATCGACATTCTGATCACCGCCCAGGAAATCATTGTCGATAACGCCAGCTATCCTACCCAGCGCATCACGCAAAACTCCCACGATTTCCGCCCGCTCGGCCTCGGCTACGCCAACCTCGGCGCCCTTTTGATGTCCAACGGCACGCCCTACGACAGCGATGCCGGCCGCGATTTTGCCGGAGCTCTTACCGCAATTTTGTGCGGCCAGGCGTATTACCAATCGGCGCGCATTGCCGAAGCCCTCGCCACTCCCGGCCACAGCGGCGCCTTTCCGGGCTTTGCTGCCAATCGCGAACCGATGCTCGACGTCGTCCGCATGCATCGCGCCGCAGTCAACAATCTCACTCCCAGGAACTTACCGGAGCCGGTGATGGCGGCCGCGCGCCAGTGCTGGGATGAAGCCTTGGAGCATGGCTCCCGCCATGGCTACCGCAACGCTCAGGTCACCGTGCTGGCGCCTACCGGTACCATCGGCTTCATGATGGATTGCGACACTACCGGCATTGAACCCGATCTGGCGCTGGTGAAATACAAAAAGCTGGTCGGCGGTGGCATCATCAAGATTGTCAACCAGAGCGTCGACAAAGCCCTGTTGCGGCTCGGCTATTCGGCGCAACAGACGCACGACATGCTGGCCTTTATTGACGCGACCGGTACCATCGAGGGAGCGCCGCACCTCAAGCCGGAGCACCTCGCCGTGTTCGATTGCTCCTTCAAGCCCGCCAACGGCACCCGCAGCATTCATTATTCCGGACACGTGCGCATGATGGCGGCGGCACAGCCGTTCCTCTCCGGCGCCATCTCCAAAACCGTAAACCTGCCCGAAAACGCCTCCGTCGATGACATCGTCCAGGTTTACACCGACGGATGGAAACTTGGCCTCAAAGCCATTGCCGTCTATCGCGACGGCAGCAAAAAGGCTCAGCCGCTGTCCGCATCGGCCAACAAGACCGAAACCAGCTCAGCCTTGGCGCCGGCTCTGAGCGTGCCCGAAGCCGTTCCTTCGGCCCACCCCTATCGCCGCCGCTTACCGGAAGAACGCCGTTCGCTCACCCATAAATTCAAAGTCGGCGGTCATGAGGGCTATATCACCGTCGGTATGTACGACGATGGTCAGCCCGGTGAGATTTTCGTCACCATGGCCAAGGAAGGCTCAACCATCAGCGGCCTGATGGATAGCTTTGCCACCGCCATTTCGCTGGCCCTGCAACATGGCGTGCCGCTCAAACTCTTAGTCGACAAGTTCTCGCACACCCGTTTCGAGCCCAGCGGCTGGTCCGGGAACGAAGAAATTGGCTACGCCAAAAGCATCATGGACTACTTGTTCCGCTGGATGGGTCTGCGCTTCCTCGATCATCAACCGCCCGCTCCGCGGGGTGTCGAGGATCTCCACGGCGACCGCGGCGAAGCCCAGGAAGTTCTCGAAACTGCAGGACAGATTCCACTGATCACCTCCGGCAGCGCTGCCACCTCAATGGATGCGCCGCCGTGCCACAACTGCGGTAGCATCATGGTGCCTAACGGCTCCTGCTACAAATGCGTGAATTGCGGCGAAACCAGTGGTTGCAGCTAGAGCTAGCGCTGCGCCACAAAGTTTCAGCACCCGCAGCGGCGAATTCTGCGTCCAATTGCCATATGCGGAAGCTTTTCTCCGTTCCTGCCATCGTAGCCGTTGCCGTCGCGCTCGTGTGCGCGCTCTCGGCGACCCCACCCTCACTCCCGGTACTGGGCCAACCACTGCCGGCGAATTCCGGTCAGCAGTTGACTGCACGCCGCCAGCTCCAGCAAGCGAGCGCTATTGTTCGCCAGTATCAAACCCCACGCGGCGTGACCCTGCGCGCCTATGCCACTGCCAGCGGCACTGTATTTGGCTTGGCTTGGCAAGGGATCACGCCGCCGGACCTGAAATCCCTTCTGGGCAGCAACTACGAGGCCTATCGCAAAGCCGCGGCCAGCCATGTCCGCCATCGCGGCCCGCTGACGATTCACGTTGGTAATCTCGTGGTGCAATTGAGCGGCCACATGCGCGATCTGCGCGGTCGAGCTTATTTGATCAACGCGATTCCGGCGCCACTCAGCGCTGCGGTGGTGCACTGATGAAAGCTACGGTTCGCTTCGCTTGGGTTCTCGTGTTGCTCTTGCCTTTGGCGGCCTGCGGCGGCGGCAGTTCATGCTCCAACGTGACCCAACCCCCGCCCCCGCCCCCAGTCACCGAGAATCAGGTGCCGGTTGCCGCTTACTCGGGCGTGACCGGCAATTACACCAATGGCCTGTTCAGCAGTGTCACCGTGTGCGTGGCCTGCACAACCTAGTGCACCAG
>JBOGKK010000003.1:0-4504 GCA_050745425.1 Terriglobales bacterium | reverse complement strand
TCGTCATTGCGCGTCGACAGCGCCTTCATGGAGGCAAACCCGGCCACGCTCAGCGGCGTAATCGCGGCCTCGGTCCCGCCGGTAATCATGGCGTCGGCGTAGCCGTGCTGGATCAGGCGGAAGGCGTCCCCGAGCGAGTGTGCTCCGGAGGCGCAGGCGGTGCAGGCGGCTGAATTCGGGCCTTTGGCGTTATAGCGGATCGACACGTGGCCGGCCGCCAGGTTCACAATCGTGGCCGGAATAAAAAACGGCGAAACGCGGCGCGGCCCGCCGTTGAGCAGGTTGGAGTGCTCGCGTTCGATGACGTCGAAGCCGCCGATGCCGCTGCCGATATGCACGCCTACGCGCGGCGCCAGCGCATCATCAACTTTGAGCCCGCTGTTGGCCATCGCTTCCGCGGCTGCCGCCAGCGCAAACTGGATGAACAGCCCCATCTTCTTCAGTTCTTTTTTCTCAATGAACTGGAACGGGTCGAACCCCTTCACCTCGGCCGCGAAGCGGCAGCTGTAGGCCGCAGCATCGAAGCGGGTGATGGGGGCAATGCCGCTGCGCCCCGCCGCCAGACCGGCCCAGGTTTGGGTTGAGGTCAGCCCCACCGCCGACACCAGGCCGACGCCGGTTACGACAACACGATTGCGTGAACTCAGGACTTATCCCCTACCTTGCCTTTGATGTAGTCAATGGCGTCCTGGACGCGGCGGATCTTTTCAGTGTCCTCATCGGGGATCTGCACCTCGAACGCGGTCTCCAACTCCATCACCAGCTCGACCAGGTCGAGCGAGTCGGCGCCCAGGTCCTCGACGAAGGAGGCATTCGGGGTCACCTCGGCGGCTTCCACGCCCAGTTTTTCAACCACGATCTGACGGACTTTTTCTTCGATCTCACCAGCCATTGGCATCGTCCTCCGGCGCCCACAGCACACACCGCTGGCACGGGCGCGAAAGCCTAATCATACACGAACCCGCCATCTTATAGATAGCGTGCGAGACGCTCGCGGGCAATTGCGCCCGCCCGCACCAGGCGCGGTTTGCCGGCGCTGAGATCGACTATGGTCGATGCCAGCGCGCAAGGCGACATCCCGGCGTCAACCACCAGCGGACATGCTTCGCCGAATTGCGCCAGCACCTCTTGCGCCGTCCGGCAGGATGCCTGACCGCTCCGGTTCGCACTGGTCGCGGTCAGCGGAAATCCGGTGGACGCCAGCAGCGCCGCCAACCACGGCAAATCCGGCTGCCGCATGGCAATCGTTCCCGTGCCGGCGCTCAGCATCGGCGGCACCTGGGCCGCCGCCTTGAGCACCAGCGTCAGCGGTCCGGGCCAGAACTCTGCCGTCAGCTCCTGAAACGGCTCGGGCAACTCCGCTGCCAGCACCTGCGCCTGCGTCCGGTCGCGCACCACTACCGGCAGCGCCTTATCGAAGTCTCGGCCTTTCAAGGCAAACACGCCCGCCACCGCGTCCGGGTCAAGCGCGTTCGCCGCCAGGCCGTAAATCGTGTCCGTCGGAACCACGGCGACACCGCCCCGGGCAAGATGCTCCCGCACTTCGGCGATCATCTCCGCCGTCGCTGCGCGGCTCCCAAGACTCAGAATTCGTGGCATGGTTATCAGAATGGCACTGGCCGCAGAAAAAACGAAGGGGAGCGATCGCTCGCCCCCCTTCGCCCAATTTCCGAAGAAGCTACTTCTTCTTCTTCGAAGCGGTCTTCTTTTTCGCCGCCGGCTTTTTTGCAGCCTTCTTGGCGGGTTTCTTCGTAGCCTTTGCCATGAACTATTCTCCAATCGAACAAGTTCTGCACGAAATGAAACTCGTACAGGTTTAGTGAATGTATAAAATTTGCAGCCGCAAGTGTCAAGAAAAAAATGCAACGCGCCACTCGCGCCCGCAACCGCGACGGCGCGCTTGCCGTCTTATCTCACACGCGAGGAAGCACTCCATGACCCGCATCATCCTCTGCACCGCCGTGCTCCTGCTGCTCGCTGCTCCGCACGCAAACGCGCAAATGCTCAACCGCGCGCGCGTTGCTCCCATGCGCCCGCCGCAGGCGCAAAAACAATCCGCGACTCCGCAAGCCCCCACCATCGTCGCCAACGTCAACCTCGTCAACATGATCTTCAGCGTCGAGAACGTTCACGGCGCTTTCCTCCCTCATCTGACGCAAGCCGATTTCCGCGTCCTCGAAGACGGCCAGCCCCAGACCATCGCCTTCTTCTCCGCTGACAATCAGCTTCCCCTCACCCTCGGCCTTCTCCTCGACACCAGCCCGAGCCAGAGTGAAATCCTGAGTGAAGAGCAGCGCATCAGCGACAACTTCTTCCAGCAGGTCATCCATCACAAGGATCTCGCCTTCGTCATCGGCTTTGACGTTCAAGTCCGTCTCCTGCACGATCTCACCGCCGACCCCTCCAGCCTCGCCGCCGCCGTCGACAGCGCCCACATCGGCGGCGCCGACGCCTCCAGCTACAGCATCAACCGCGGCGATTTCCCCAGCCAGGGCCATACCGGCGCTACCCACCTGTGGGATGCCATCGTCCTCGCCTGTCGCAACGTCCTCGCCAACCAAGTCGGCCGCAAGGCCATCATCATCGTCACCGACGGCGGCGAGCAAGGCAGCACCTACACCTGGCACGATGCCCTCCGCGCCGCCCTCGACGCCAACACTTCCGTCTTCGCCATCATGACCGTCAACCGCCACTTCGGACGCTTTGGCGGCTACGACCGTGGCGCCGGCCCCGGCCAGCTCAAAAAAATAACCGCCCAAACCGGCGGCCGCACCATCAGTGCCGGCAACCACCTTGCCCGCGCCTTCGCCCAGCTCGAAGCCGAGCTCCGCTCCCAATACTCCCTTGCCTACCGCTCCAATCTCCCGCGCCAGCCCGGCGCCTTCCGCACCGTCAAAATCGAATTCACCCGCCCCGCCGCCTCCGCCCACCCCGCCGCCCGCATCCACGCCCGCTCCGGCTACTTCGCCCCGCCCAGCGCTCAGGCGCATCACCGCGGCCAATAGCGGGGCCGCCCGCGGGTGTACCATTTCCTCAGGAACCATGACTGCGGACCTCAGCGAAAAGCGCGCCGCCATCCTGCAAATTGCCGCCTCCCACGGAGCAAACAATCTCCGTGTCTTCGGATCCGAGGCGCGCGGGCAAGCGCACGAGGGCAGCGATCTCGATTTGCTCATTGACATGGAACCCGGCCGCTCCCTTTTCGATCTCATCGGGCTGGGCCAGGATCTGGAGGACCTCCTTGGCCGCCCGGTCGACGTGCTCACCGAGCCGAGCCTGCCGCCACGGCTGCGCACCGGGATACTCGCCGGCGCACGCCCGTTGTGAGCGGCGACCGCGAACTTCTGTGCCACATCCTCGAGGCCATCAGCGACATCTCCTGGAAATCATTGGCGAAGCCGCCAAACACCTCTCGCATCGGGCGCTGGCTCTCGCACCCGAGATCCCCTGGCGCCGCATCGCAGGAACCCGTGATCGCTTGGCTTACGCTTATTTCTCGGTGGATTTGACGCTGGTCTGGGAGGTCCTCGCGCGGGATTTGCCGCCCCTGCGCACCGCGGCAGAGCGCATCCTCGCGTCCCTTTCTTCCTGATGGCAACATGCGCAGGCACGGCGGCCGGGCTGGGGCCCGCGCCGGCCAAAGCCCCTTGCGATCTCCTCCGCCTGCGCGGCAGCGAGGTTGAACCCCAGATCCTGCAGCGCCGCCAGAACCCGCCTGGCGTTTTGCGGGCTTTTCTCCACGAACAAGCCGGCATCCTGCGTCGTGTCGGGAAGGCCGAGCAGAATCGCACCCGGCTTGCCCAGAAATAGGTAGCGCAGTATTGCCCTGGCTGCTCCCGTGCTGGTGTCGGGCGGTTCGCAGCGTGTTTTTAGCTTCAAGGCCGCCTCGGGCTTGGTCTTGTTCACTGTAGTCGCGGACGGACCGCACGCCACCAATTCCGTATTTCCAACCCACCCCCGCTCCGGCTGCATGACGCTCTGTTTCGCCACCGAACCCCCTCCCCGAACTTCTGGCCGGCAGGCCCCCCCAAAGAGCGGGCGGTGGGTCAGTTTGAAAAGTGCCGGAATTGCGCGGCGACTCACGAATGCGTTCTCGAAGAAGGTCGAGAACCACGAGCATGCTGTGGCGATCTACTTCATGTTCTACAATTTCTGCCGCATCCACTCCACGTTCCGCGTGACGCCAACCCTGGAATCCGGACTTGCCACGCACGCTTGGACCATGGAAGAACGGGTGGCCCTGCTGGAGCAATGATCTGGAGGGGCAGGTGCCTGACTTAATCGCTTTGGGTTAAATCGTTCGCTTTCAATGCGTTCGGATCGCGCATACCGAGCCAAAAGATCAAATTGCAAATATTGTGTGGAAATTTCCCTGCGTGCTGCACATACTCACCTGTAGGGAAATTAGCGATGGCCACCGTTCACGACGTTGCTGCGTACATTATAAAAAAGTTAGCGCCCATCAGTACCATGAAGTTGCAGAAGCTCGTGTTCTATTCACAGG
>JBOGKK010000002.1:0-2087 GCA_050745425.1 Terriglobales bacterium | reverse complement strand
CGCTGCCGCCGTAGGTGGGATAACAGGTGATGCCAATCCTCACCCTTTAAGGATACAGGCAACGCGCGCGCAGGGCACAGACGGCGGTTTAATGTAGGATGGGCTTTCGCGGGAGGATGGTTCCATGTTGCGACGTGCATTCACAATTCTGATGGCGTTGGCTGCCGGGGTGGCCGCCGTGGCGGCGCAGGCGCCACCGCCGCGCGCAATCGCCATTGCGCCGCTGGTCGCCAGCCGTCAATTGGACATGGACCGTGGCGCGGCGGCCGTATGGCAGAGCCTCGAGAAGCTGCACACGCGCGCCAGCCTGCTGTTCATCGTCGCGCACCCGGACGATGAGGATGGCGGTCTGCTCACCTATGCCTCGCGCGGACTGGGCGCGCGCGTGGCGCTGCTCACGCTGAATCGCGGTGAGGGCGGGCAGAATCTGATGTCCAACGATTTCAACGACGCCCTGGGACTGGTGCGCACCCAGGAGCTGCTGGCCGCCGACCGCTACTACGGCGTGCAGCAGTTCTTTACGCGCGCGGTGGATTTCGGATTTTCCAAAACCAAGCAGGAAACCTTTCAGCAGTGGGGACGCCAGCGTGTGCTGGCCGATGTCGTGCGGGTGGTACGCACCGTGCGTCCGCTGGTGCTTGCTTCCACTTTCGTGGGCGGACCGAGTGACGGGCACGGTAATCACGCGGCCGCGGGCGAGTTGACGCAGGAAGTCTACACTGACGCCGCCGATCCCAAAATGTTTTCCGATCAGATTCGTGATGGGTTGTTGCCCTGGCATGCGCGCAAGGTCTACGCCCGCGTGCCGCTGCGTGCCTTCACGCCCAAGGGCATTTTCGACTATGCGCGCGGAATCTACACACCCGATCGCATTTATGACTACGTGCATCATCGCTGGATCGAAGGAAAACCTGCAGTCAACGTGCGCGTGCCCGAGGGCTCCTACAGCCCGGTGCTCGGCGCCTCCTACGCACAGATTTCGCGCCAGGGACTGGCCAACCAGCGCACGCAATTAAGCGGCATTGCCCTGCCCGATCTGGGGCCAGACCGCTCGCCATACCATCTGTATGGCAGTGAAGTCAAAACCGCCGCAGAGGAAGCCTCCCTGTTCAGCGGCATGGATACCTCGATCGTTGGCATTGCCGATCTGGCGCAGGGAGAGAATACGGAAGCGCTGCGGGCTGCGCTGACCGCGATCAACCACGACGTGGAAGAGGCCATGCGGCAGTTCCGCGCCGCACGGCCGCAGGCGATTGCACCCGTGCTCGCACACGGGCTCGCGGCCACCAACGTCCTGCTGCACCAGGTGCAAGCGGGCGATCTCAGTGCTGCCGCCAAAGACGACATCGAGCACGAGCTGCGGATCAAGCAGGCGCAGTTTAATGATGCCATCGCCGAAGCGCTGGGCCTGCAGTTCACCGCGCGAGTTGCCGGCCCGGGGCGCGGGGGCCGCGGCGGACCAGCGGTGAGCCGGCTGGTGGTGATACCGGGCGAGCAATTTTATGTGAACACGCATTTCGCGAACCCGGTGGACGCGCCCTTGGCGCTGACAGACGTCACGCTGCATACCGCGGCCGATCAGCCGGCGTGGATTTATTCGCACCCGGCCCCGGCCGCCGAGGAGCGGTTCACGGTGACCGTGCCCGCCAATGCGCCGGCCACGCGGCCTTATTACTCGCGGCCCAATGACATTCAGCCCTGGTACAACATTGACGATACGCGCTATGTGACGCTGCCGGTGACGCCTTATCCACTCTCGGCGTGGGCCACAATCCGCTATCAGGGTGTGACCCTGACCATGGCGCAGGACGTGGAAACGGTCGCTCGTCCGGCGGCGAGCGGCATCGTGGAGAACCCTCTGGTAGTGGCGCCGCCGATATCGGTGGTGGTGAACCCGCGACAAGGCATTATTCCGCTGCCCGCGAAAACCGTGAAGCTCACCGTGACGGTTCACAGTAATGTTGCCGGCGCGGCGCACGGTAGCGTGCGCCTGCGTTTGCCGCCAGGATGGGCGGCTGAACCGGCGCGCGCCCCGTTTGCGGTGCAGCGCAGCGGCGAAGAGGAACCGCTGCATTTCGTCGTCACCC
>JBOGKK010000001.1:0-6005 GCA_050745425.1 Terriglobales bacterium | reverse complement strand
GGGTTTCCGTTTACGCAGGCGGTGTCGTTTTTTGTGAGCTGCCGCGATGTGGCTCGCCACTTTTTGCCCTGGTCGCTCCCGTTGGTCGCTCGGAGTGCGGGCTTCGATTCCCGGCAGGGTCCGCCCGATGGCGCTCAGGACTCCTCCAAGCTGCCGCCACAAGAGGAAATTGATTATTACTGGGCGCGGCTGAGCGATGGGGGAAAAGAGATTCAGTGCGGCTGGCTGGCGGACCGGTTTGGACTGTCGTGGCAGATTGTGCCGGAGGGGATTATGGATCTGGTGCAGCATCCGGCGGCATTTCAGGCGATGATGGGCATGGTGAAGATGGATATCGCGGCGCTGCGCAAGGCTGCCGGAAATAAGTCTGGGCCGCTTTTGCCGCCGCCGCGGGTTGATGTATGATCGAGTGAGCACGATGAAGCGGTCACGCGGACATTACTGTTGTTGTTGCCGGTGCATGTGTATGGGCACGGGCAGCATGGCGCGCGCGTGATCTGAGTTCTCTTCCCCGCCTTTTTTCATTCAGATCCCAAGCCATTCACTGCCGTTTTGCCGACGGAGGGGGCCAGGAGTGTATGGATGCCAGAGACCGCGATTCAAAAAGCCGAACGACTGAAACGGGAACAGAACCCGTGGACTGAGCTGCCGCGTCTGCTGGCGAGCTTCCGGCGCGGCGTGGAGGCCATGGATGCAGAGGATTTGAGCCACCGGTTGCGTTGGTGGGGACTGTACACGCAAGGGGATGGCGAGGGGGCATTCGGGAAGGCGGCGCCGTATTTCATGATGCGGATACGGATTCCCAATGGCATGCTGACGGCGGCGCAGACGGCGGTGATCGCGGAGCTGGCGCGAGAGTTTGGGCGCGGGGTTGCCGACGTGACCGTGCGGCAGAACGTGCAACTGCACTGGCTGGAAGCAGAGGCGCTGCCCGAGGTTTTTGCGCGGCTGGAGACGGTGGGGCTGACGTCGAAGTCGGCGTGCGGGGACGATCCGAGGAATTTGACCGGATGTCCGCTGGCCGGGCTGGATGCGAATGAGTATGCGGATGCGAGCGCGCTGACGCTGGCAACGAATCGGGCGCTGCTGGCGAGCGGGGATTACTACAACCTGCCGCGAAAATTCAAAATTTCGATTACGGGATGCCGGGACTGGTGTCCGAACCCGGAAATCAATGACGTGGCGTTTACCGCCAACCCGCAGCGCGCGCCGGTGGCTCGCCACCTTTTGCCCTGGTCGCTCCCGTTGGTCGCTCGGAGTGCGAGCTTCGATTCCCGGCAGGGTCCGCCCGCTGACGCTCAGGGCTCCTCCAAGCTGCCGCAAGAGGAAGCGGTCTGGTTCGGGCTGCGGGTGGGAGGCGGGCTTTCGAATACTCCACTTTTGGCCGTGCCGCTGCCGGTGCGGGTGGCATGGCATCAGGTGGCGCCAGTGGCTTGTGCGATTGCGGGCCTGTTCCGCGATCGCGGGGAACTGCGCCAGAGCCGCGCGCAAGCGCGGCTCAAATTTCTTTTTCTCAAACACGGGTGGACGGCCGAGCGGTTTCTCGCGGAGCTGGAGTCGCGGCTGGGAGAAAGGCTGGAGCGGGCGGAGCCGGAAGCGCCGCCCGCCCCGCAGTTTCGCGACCACCTCGGGATACACGAGCAGAAGCAGGCGGGGCTGTTCTACGTGGGCGCGAGCGTGGCGCGCGGGCGCCTGCGCGCCGCACAGCTTGCGGGCGTGGCGGAGGCGGCAGCGCGGTGGGGCGACGGGACGGTGCGGCTCACCGGGATGCAGAACGTGGTGATCGCCAACGTGCCGGAGGCGAACGTGATGGGGCTGGTGGCGGAATTGGAGCGGCAGGAGCTGCCGGTGCGCGCCTCGGCATTTCAGCGCGGGGTGATGAGCTGCACGGGAAAGGAATTCTGCAAGCTGGCGGTGGTCGAGACCAAAGGGTTCGCTGCGAGCCTGATCGCGGAGCTGGAACGGCGGCTGCCGGATTTTCCCGAGCCGCTGCGCGTGAACCTGAACGGCTGCCCGAACTCGTGCGGGCAGCATTGGGTCGCGGACGTGGGACTGCAAGGCTCGCGGGTGAAGACGGCCAGCGGAACCGCGGACGGATTCGATGTCTATCTGGGCGGAGGATTGGGCGAGGGGGCGCGGCTGGCGCGCAAGACGCTGGGGCGCGTATTGGCGACGGAGCTGGCGGAACGGCTGGAAGCTCTGTTCCGTCACTATAGGCGCGAGCGGCGGGCGGAGGAGTCTTTTCGCGACTTCGTGGAGCGCGCGGGAACCGGCGCGCTGGAACAGGTACTGGGCACGCTGCCGGCGGCGGCGGCGCCGGTGCGGGCGCACGGGGACTTCATTCCGACGGAGGAGTTAGGGTGAGCGGGGTGGCTCGCCACTTTTTGCCCTGGTCGCTCCCGTTGGTCGCTCGGAGTGCGGGCTTCGATTCCCGGCAGGGTCCGCCCGCTGGCGCTCCGGGCTCCTCCAAGCTGCCGCCACAGGACGCACGCGAGGGCAAGGTCTATCTGGTGGGGGCGGGGCCGGGGGATCCGGAGCTGCTGACACGCAAGGGAGCGCGGGTGCTGGAGATGGCGGATGCGGTGCTGTGCGATGCGCTGGTGAACGAAGAACTGCTGGCGCTGGCGCCGGCGCAGGCGGAGCGTTGCTATGTGGGTAAGCGGGCGGGATGCCATGCGGTCGAGCAGGAGGCGATCGGGCGCTGGATGGTGGAGCGGGCGCGGCGGGGGATGCGCGTCGTCCGGCTGCAGGGGGGCGACCCGATGGTGTTTGGGCGCGGAGCCGAAGAGATGGCAGCGCTGGAGGAAGCGGGGGTGGCATGGGAGGTGATTCCGGGCGTGAGCGCGGCGACCGGAGTAGCGGCAGCGGCGGGGATTGCCCTGACCGAGCGCGGCGTGGCGTCGGGGGTACGGATTGTGACGGGGCATCGGGCGTGGGAGGGGAACCCGACGCAAGGGAGCGAAACGGTGGTGGTGTTGATGGCGGCAGCGCAACTGAAGGCGCGGACGCAGGAGCTCCAGGCACAGGGATGGGACGGGGCGACTCCGGCAGCGGTGATTGCACGCGGAACGCTGGCGGACGAGCGCAGGGTGTGGGGGCGACTGGATACCATTGCGGCGCGCGCGCAGGAGGCGGGGGTGGGAGCGCCCGCGGTGCTGATCGTGGGCGGGGTGGCGCGGCGGCGGCCGGCGGGGGAAACGAGGACGGCAGCGCGGGAAGTCCTGCCGGGGGTGATCGTGCTGGGGCATGGATCGCCGCATGCGGCGTGGCAGCACGGAGTGATGGAGCTGGCGCGCGCGATTGCCCTGCCGGGGCAGTTTACGACGGCGGCATTTCTCGATCCGGTGAGGCCGAATCTGGCCGATGCGGCTGCGGCGGCACGCAGGCAGGGGGTTCACACGCTGGTCGTGGTGCCCTATTTTCTGGCGGCGGGCGTCCACGTGCAGCGGGATCTGCCGGCGCTGATCGAGGCCGAGCAACTGCGGGATGCGGAGCTGCGGATTAGCGTCAGCGCCTGCCTCGAGGGGCATCCGGGCGTGCGGACAGCGGTGCTGGCGCGGGCGGAAGAGGCGCGGCGCACGCTGGCAGCGTCTCTCGCCTAAAATGAAAGCAGGAGGATTGTCGCATGGCATTACCGGTCGTGCCGGGGGAGGAGCTGCTGGCCTGGGTGGAGCAGACCGGCGAAGGATGGCAGGCGCTGCTGGCCAAACAGCCGGAGATACTGCAACTGCCCTGTGACATCGCCAAAGCGCAGACGGTGGCGGCCCTGTTGCAGCACATTGTGGCGGTGGAGCTGCGCTACGCGGAACGGCTGCACGGGCTGGCGGCGACTCCCTACGACGCGGTTCCCATGGATTCGGCGACCGCACTCTACGCCACGCATGAGCGGGCGATGAAGATGCTGCGCGCGCTCGGGGAGCACGACGCGGCGTGGTGGGACGGGCAGATCAGCTTCGCCACGCGTTCGGCGGGCGAGAAATCGGCGCTGCGGCGCACCGTTTTTGCGCACGCCCTGCTGCATTCCATACGGCATTACGCGCAGTTGGCCACGCTGGTGCGCCAGCACGGGGTTGCGCCGGGCTGGCCGATGGACTTCTTGTTTCTGCAATCCGTACGTTGAGGACGATGGCAGGAAGCCGATGCCGCGCGCGGTATACTGCTCTGCATGAAGTTCCTGTCCATCTATAATCCGTGGAGCGCGAACAGCTCCTGCGGCGGCGGCCAGACGGCTGCCATGGGAGAGCTGGTCGACGATTTCACCACGCGCGGGACGTTGCTGGCCACAGGCATGCTGCAGCCCGACCGCCAGGGTGGTTTGCTGGTGCAGCATACGGGAAGCTCCATCGAAGTGAGCGATACGCCCGGCACGCTGGCCGCAACCGTGGGCAAGGGATGCGGGTTTGCAGTGCTGGAAACAGAATCGCGCGACGAGGCGATTGGACTCACAAAGCAGTTTCTGCAAATGGCGGGCGGGGGCGAATGCGAGCTGTGCGGCATTCAGGAGCCGGCGCTGGGGCTGGTGCGGCATCATGGCTCGCCGCAAATTTCGCCCTTTCTCTGGTTCAAAGACAACGCCGAAGCGGCGGTGGCATTTTATCTGAGCATTTTCCCGGCTTCCAAAAAATTGAGCGAGTTGCGCAACAGCGGTGACGCCCCCGGTCCCAGGGGTGGCATCCTGACTATTGACTTCGAACTGAACGGCGAGCGCTTCACGGCCCTCAACGGCGGTCCCGAGTACCAGTTCAGCCCTGCGGTGTCGTTTGTTGTGAGCTGCCGCACGCAGCAGGAAATTGATTACTACTGGGCCCGGTTGACCGACGGCGGCACCGAAATTCAGTGCGGCTGGCTGCAGGACCGATTTGGACTGTCATGGCAGGTGGTGCCTGCCAATATTTTCGAGCTGCTGCGCAGCTCCAAAGCCATGCAGGCCATGCTGCAGATGAAGAAGATGGATATCGCTGTGCTCGAAGCCGCGGCAAAGTCGTGAGTCGCAGGGCGCCGGCAAGCAGCCGCCGTTCGCTCTAGAATGAGCGCAGAAAGGAGACTCACAGTGAGCGAGCGCATTGTTCAAGTCGACGCCTTCGCGGCAGCGCCATTTTGCGGCAACCCTGCGGCGGTATGCTTTCTGGACATGCCGCGCGAAGCGGCCTGGATGCAGAGCGTGGCGCGGGAGATGAACCTGTCGGAAACCGCGTTTCTACAGCGTCAGAAGGATGGCTTCGGCCTGCGCTGGTTTACCCCCAGTGTAGAAGTCGCGCTGTGCGGCCATGCAACCCTGGCGAGCGCCCATGCAATTTGGGAAGAAGGGCTGGCGAAGCGCGATGCCGAACTGCGGTTTCACACCCAGAGCGGCGTGCTGACGGCGGTGGCGCGCGCGGACTGGATTGAGCTTGACTTCCCCGCCAAAGCCGAGCGCAAGGCGACGGCGCCGGAAGAACTGGAGGCGGCGCTGGGGGTGCGGCCGAAGTACGTGGGACGGAATCAGTTCGATTATCTGGTGGAGCTGGAATCGGAAGCCACGGTGCGGGCGGTGCAACCCAACCATGCGCTGCTGCGGCAGCTCAAGGTGCGCGGGGTGATGATTACGGCGCGCGGCGAAGACGGGGTGTATGACTTCGTATCGCGGTTTTTTGCGCCCGGCAGCGGCGTGGACGAAGACCCGGTGACGGGATCGGCGCACTGCTGCCTGGCGCCCCACTGGGCCAAGCGGCTGGGCAAGAGCGACATGGTGGCCTACCAGGCCTCGGCGCGTGGCGGGGTGGTGCGGGTGGGGGTGCGCGGTGAGCGGGTGAAGCTCGCCGGTCAGGCGGTTACGGTGCTGCGCGGTACGCTGGCTTAGAGCAGGATCAAGGTTGCTGTAGCCTGATTTCGCAGTTGCGAAACCACGCGCTGGCATCGCTCGGGGTGATGGTCGGCAGAAGCTCGGCGATGGAGGTCTGCAATGCCTCGTTAGTGCGGGCCTTGACGGCTCGGAGGCCAGTCTTCAGTTTCGACCAGGCCTTCTC